>NZ_JAUSVX010000010.1 GCF_030814995.1 Labrys wisconsinensis
AGGCGGCGGGCGCCGGCACCGACACGGTCCGCACCGCGCTGGCGGGCTACACGCTCGGTGCCAATGTCGAGAACCTCACCTTCACCGGCACCGGCGCCTTCGCCGGCACCGGCAACACCCTGGCCAACCTCATCGTCGGCGGCAGCGGCAGCGACACGCTGAACGGCGGGGCCGGCGACGACACGCTCGATGGCGGCACCGGCAATGACACGCTGATCGGCGGCCTCGGCAACGACGTCTTCATCGTCGACAGCGCCGGCGACAGCGTGGTCGAGAACGCCTCCGAAGGGCTGGACGAGGTCCGCACCACGCTCGCCAGCTACACGCTCGGCGCCAATGTCGAGAACCTCACCGGCACGGCGACCACGGGGCAGATCCTGACCGGCAACACGCTCGCCAACGCCATCACCAGCGGCGCCGGGAACGACACGCTCGACGGCGGAACCGGCGCCGACACGCTGGCCGGCGGCGGTGGCAACGACATCTACATCGTCGATGCCGCCGGCGACGTCGTCACGGAGAATGCCGGCGAAGGCACCGACGAGGTTCGCACCGCCCTCGCCGCCTATACGCTGACGGCCAATGTCGAGAGACTGATCCGCACCGGCACTGCGGCCTTTGCCGGCACGGGCAACAGCCTCGACAACACCATCGTCGGCGGGGCCGGCAATGACACGCTCGACGGCGGCGCGGGCAACGACACCCTGGATGGCGGGGCCGGCAACGACACGCTGATCGGCGGGGCCGGCAACGATGTCTACATCGTCGATGCCGCCGGCGACGTCGTCACCGAAGCGGCCGGCGCCGGCACGGACGAGATCCGCACCGCGCTCGCCAGCTACACGCTCGGCGCCAATGTCGAGAACCTGACGGGCACGGCGGCCACGGGGCAGATCCTGACGGGCAACGCCTCGAGCAACGTCATCACCGGCACCGCAGGTGCCGACGTGCTCGATGGCGGCGCGGGTGCCGACACGCTGGCGGGCGGCGGTGGAAACGACGTCTATATCGTCGACGCCGTCGGCGACGTGGTGACGGAAACGGCCGGCGCCGGCACGGACGAGGTCCGCACCGCCCTGTCTGCCTACACTCTCGCGGCCAATGTGGAGAAGCTGACCGGGACGGCGACGACCGGCCAAACGCTGATCGGCAACGACCTTGCCAACACCATCACCGGCGGGGCCGCCAACGATACGCTGGACGGTGGCGCGGGTGCCGACACCTTGGCGGGCGGCGCCGGCGACGACGTCTATATCGTCGACTCCACCGGGGATGTCGTCACCGAGGCGGCGAGCTCCGGCACGGACGAGGTTCGCACCGGCCTCGCCAGCTACACGCTGGGAGCGAACCTCGAGAACCTGACGGGAACCGCAACGACCGGCCAGACCCTGACGGGCAACGGACTTGCCAACACGATCAAAGGCGGCGCCGGCAACGACACCATCAATGACGGCGCCGGCGACGACACGTTCGTGGGAGGGTTGGGAGACGATCGCTTCAACAGCGGCGCAGGAAGCGACACCTATATCTACGCCGCCGGCGACGGAAGCGACTACATCAACGACGAATCGGGCTCGACCGTGGATGTCGATGTCCTGCGCTTCGTCGACCTCAACGCCGCGGACCTCACATTCAGTCGTGTCGGCGTCAATCTCACCGCCACGGTCAAGGCCACAGGCCACGTCATCACAGTCGACGAGCAATTCTACTCGATGACGGGAAACTGGGGACTCGAGAAGATCGAGTTTGCCGACGGCAGCTCCTGGAACCTCGGGACGATCAACGCCAATGCCTGGCTGCGCGGAACCAGCGGCAACGACACGATCGCCGGTTCGGACTGGAACGATACGTTTTTCGGCGGACGGGGCGACGACAGGTTCAACAGCGGCGCTGGAAGCGATACGTATATCTATGCTTCCGGAGATGGGAATGACTATATCAACGACGATTCGGGATCGACCGCGAATGTCGATGTCCTGCGTTTCGTCGATCTCAATGCCGCGGATGTCGTGTTTGGTCGCACCGGCGTCAATCTGACGGTAACGGTCAAGGCCACAGGCCACGTCATCACGGTCGATGAACAGTTCTACTCGACGACGGCAAACTGGGGGATCGAGAAGGTGGAGTTTGCCGACGGCAGCTCCTGGGACCTCGGCACCATCAATGCCAATGCCTGGTTCCGCGGCACGGACGGCAACGACACGATATCGGGATCACCCGGAGACGATATCTTCGTCGGCGGGCTGGGCGACGACATCATCAACAGCGCAGGCGGGTCCGACACATTCGTCTATGCATCGGGTGACGGCAGCGATTTCATCAACGAAGAATCCGGATCGACCACGGAGATCGACACGCTGAAGCTGACCGATCTCAACGCCGACGACATCATGCTGTGGCGCTCGGGCATCGACCTCAAGATCACCATCAAGGCCACGGGGCACGTCATCGAGGACGACGAGCACTATTGGTCGGCCGGCACGAACTACGGCATCGATCGCATCCAGTTCGCCGACGGCACGACATGGGACCGCGCCCAGATGGATGCCCATCTCTGGCTCATGGGAACTCCCGGCAATGATACGATCGTCGGAACCTCCGGCGACGACAGGATCTCGGCCGGTGCCGGAGACGATACGCTCGACGCAGGGCGCGGCGGGGCGGACATCCTGGACGGCGGCGCCGGAACCGACACTGCCAGCTTCCAGTCCAGCACCGTGGGCGTGCATATCGACCTGGCAGAGGGGAGCGCATCGATCGAAGCGATCTCAGGCCGTTATGTGCGGGTTTACCAGACCACGGCCAACTTCCTGAGCCTGGCGGAAGTACAGATCCTGTCCAACGGAACGAATATTGCCCTTCAGGGTACGGCATCGCAGATATCGACGGGATATGGTGGAACCGCAGATCGGGCGATCGACGGCAACACCGACGGCAATTTCAACAACGGCTCCATCACCCATACCGGGACGAGCGATCCCTATGTCTGGTGGCAGGTCGATCTCGGCTCGTCCTTCGCCATCGATCGGATCAATCTGTTCAACCGGACCGACGGCTACGGCTATCGCCTCGCGGACTTCGACGTCGTCGTGTTCGATCAAGCGCCGGGCGCGGGCGACAGCTATGCGACGATCACAGGACAATCCGGCGCGCATCTCATTCGTGTCGCCGGCGCATTGGGCGACAACGATACGGTGTTCGACGGGGACGGCACCGACACCTTGATCGGCATCGAGAACCTCATCGGCTCCCTGCAGGCCGACACTCTGATCGGCAATGCCGGCGCCAATCAGATCGAAGGCAGGTCCGGCGACGATGTCATCGACGGTGGAGCCGGCAACGACGTCCTCGACGGAGGCGTCGGCGCCGACAGGCTCGTCGGCGGAACAGGCAACGACATCTTCATCGTCGACAGCACCGGCGACAGCGTGGTCGAGACCGCATCTCAGGGCCTGGACGAGGTCCGCACCACGCTCACGAGCTACACGCTCGGCGCCAATGTCGAGAACCTCGCGTTCATCGGCACCGGCAGCTTCACCGGCACGGGCAATGCCCTGGCCAACACCATCACGGGCGGCGACGGCAACGACGCACTCGACGGCGGCGACGGCAACGACATCCTGGACGGCCGCGGCGGCGACGACATGCTGACCGGCGGCCTCGGTGCCGATACCTACTACATCGACTCCATCGGCGACGTGATCGTCGAGGCCGCCGTCGGCGGCTCCGACACGGTGATCACCACGCTGACGAGCTATACGCTGGCGAGCGGCCTGGAGAACCTGACCTATGCCGGCACCGCTGCCTTCACCGGCACCGGCAACAGCGCCGCCAATGTCCTCAACGGCGGCGCGGGCAACGACACGCTGGACAGCAGCGGCGGCGCCGACACGCTGAACGGCGGGGCGGGCGACGACAGGCTCACCGGCGGCACCGGCAACGACCTGCTGACCGGCGGCGCCGGCAACGACAGCTTCGTGTTCAAGACCGGCTTCGGCAACGACACCATCACCGACTTCACTGCCGGGGCAGCGACGGACGACGCCATTCTGATCAGCAATGCCATCTTCGCCAATTTTGCGGCGGTCCTGGCGGCGGCAAGCCAGGTCGGCGCCGACACGGTGATCACCGTCGACGCCTCCAACATGATCACCTTGAAGAACGTGGCCAAGGCGGCTCTGAACCAGGACGATTTCCAGTTCATCGCCGCCTGAATCACGCCCTCACGGCTTCCGGTGGATCGGATCGACCCAGTACACCGCTTCCGGCTTCTCCACCGGATCGACGTCGGTGATGTTGACCACCACCGCCTCGTTGTCGGAGCGCACCAGCACGCATTCCAGCACCTCGTCGGGATTGGCGTTGATCTCCTGGTGCGGCACGTAGGGCGGCACGAAGATGAAGTCGCCGGGGCCGGCCTCGGCGACGAACTGCAGCCGCTCGCCCCAGCGCATGCGCGCCCGGCCGCGCACCACGTAGATCACGCTCTCCAGCGCGCCGTGATGGTGCACGCCGGTCTTGGCGTTGGGCTCGATCGCCACGGTACCGGCCCAGATCTTCTGGGCGCCGACGCGGGCATGGTTGATGGCGGCCTGGCGGAACATGCCGGGGGTCTGCGCCGTGTTGGGGTCGAGCTGGTCGCCCCGGATCACCCGGACGCCGTCGTGCTTCCAGCGCTCGTCCGGCCCGGCGTCGTGGGCATGGCCGTGGTCACGACCATGGGAATGGTCATGGTCACGACCATGAGAATGGTCATGGGGACGACCATGGGAATGGTCGTCGGGATGGTCGTGCTCGCCGTTCATCGCCTGCTCCTCACGCCGGCCGGTGGCTCTGCTCGAGCCGGGTGATGGCCTCGACATTGGCGACCGAGGGGCCCTTGGGATCGAAGGCGGCGGCGAGCCAGGTGTCGACGATCGCCTTGGCGAGCTCGGGCCCGATCACCCGCGCGCCCATGGTGATGATGTGGGCGTCGTTCGACTTGGCGGCCCGCTCGGCCGAATAGGTGTCGTGGGTCTGCGCCGCGCGGATGCCGGGCACCTTGTTGGCCGAGATCGCGACGCCGATGCCGGTGCCGCAGAACAGGATGCCGCGGTCGAACTCACCGGCGGCGATCGCTCCGGCCGCATGCCCGGCGGTGTCGGCATAGAAGCCGTCCCGGCTGAGATCCTTGACCTCCAAATCCGGCCGGCCCTTCAGATGGGCGGCGATCACGTCCAGCAGCGGCTTGCCGGCGCTGTCGGCTCCCAGAACGATCCGCATGCGGTGCCCTCCTCTCCTCGCTTCGCTCCCCTTTTCACATAAGCCCGGCCAGCGCCGAACGCCATGGGCGGGATGCCGCGCCGGGGAGCTTGTCGGGGGGCTTGGCACCTCCGCGCGAGCCGTCTAGGCTGGCCGACGTGATCACAAAAAGGGCAGGTGGTGCATGAGCGACGGCTTGGTCGAGGCCTCGGCGACCGAGGTGCACCGCCTTCTCCTCGCCCGGGAGATCACGCCGGGCGATTGCCTCGACGCCCTCGCCGCCCGCATCGCCGTCGCCGAGCCCGCGGTCAACGCCCTGCCGACGCTGTGCTTCGAGCGCGCCCGCGAGCACGCCGCGCGGCTGGACGCCCTGGCGCCGGAAGCGCGCGGCCTGCTCGCTGGCCTGCCGGTGGCGATCAAGGACCTGACCGAGGTCGAAGGCGTGCGCACCACCTTCGGCTCGCGCGTCCACGAGCATCACGTGCCGGAGGGCTCCGACCTCCTGGTCGAGACGCTGGAGGCGCGCGGCGGCATCGTCTACGCCAAGTCCAACACGCCCGAGTTCGGCGCCGGCGGCATCACCTTCAACGACGTGTTCGGCGAGACCGTCAATCCGCGCGCCCCCGGCCGCACGGCCGGCGGGTCCTCCGGCGGCGCCGCCGCGGCGCTCGCCTGCGGCAGCGCCTGGCTGGCGCAGGGCTCCGATCTCGCCGGGTCGCTGCGCACGCCGGCGAGCTTCTGCGGTGTCGCCAGCCTGCGCCCGTCGCCCGGCCTCATCCGCTCCGGCCCGAGCGCCCTGCCCTTCGAGCCGCTGGCGCAGGAAGGGCCGATGGCCCGCGATGTCGCCGACCTCGCCCTGTTCGCCGACGCCATGACCGATGGCGGCCGGCGCTTCCGCGACGCTGCAGCCCGCCCGAGGGCGCCGACGCGGCTCGCCTTTTCGGCCGATCTCGGCATCACCCGCTGCGATCCCGAGGTGGCCGGCCTGGTGCGCCGCCTGGCCGACATCGCGTCCTCGGCCGGCGCCGCGGTCGTCGAGGCGGCGCCCGATCTCGCCGGCGTGCACGAGGCCTTCGACACGCTGCGCGCCGTGGGCTACGCCGTCGGCCTCGGCGCCAGCCTGACGCCCGCGCAGCGCGGCCTCGTCAAGCCGGAGGTCGCCTGGAACATCGCCCGCGGCCAGGCCTTGACCGGCGAGGAGATCGTCGCGGCGCTGCGCCGCCAGGGCGAGATCCACAACCGCGCCGCGGCCTTCATGGCCGGTGTCGACGTGCTGGTCTGCCCGGCCGCCGCCGTGCCGCCGCCGCCCGCCGGCATCCGCTACCCCGGACACGCGGACGGCGTGCCGATCCCTGACTACTACCGCTGGCTGGCGATTGCCTATGGAATCACCATGACGGCCTTGCCTGTGATCACAATTCCTGTTGGCATGACGGCGGCAGGCCTGCCCGTCGGCGCCCAGCTCGTCGGCCGCCCCTGGGGGGAGGCGGCGCTGTTCGAGATGGCACGATTCTTTCAAGAGGCGCTCGGCTGGAACGCCCGGCCCGTGATGCCGAAGGTGGCCGCGTAACGGAGGGACACGCATCTTGGTCAAGGCCGAAGACGCCAGGGGGCTCGACATCGTGGGGGTGAGCAAGGTGTTCGCCCAGCCCGGCAAGCCCGACTTCAAGGCGCTCGACGACGTCTCCCTCACCATCCGGTCCAACGAGTTCTTCACCCTGCTGGGACCTTCGGGCTGCGGCAAGACCACGCTCCTCAGGATGATCGCCGGCTTCGAGCATCCGACGCTCGGCGAGATCCGCCTCGACGGGCAGAGCATCGGCGCGCTGCCGCCCTTCGCGCGGCCGGTCAACACCGTGTTCCAGAGCTATGCCCTGTTCCCGCATCTGACGGTGGCCGGCAACATCGCCTTCGGCCTGGAGATGCTGAAGCGCCCGTCCGCCGAGATCGCCGAGACGGTGACGCGCATGCTGCGCCTGGTGCGCATGGAGGAGATGCGCGAGCGCAAGATCGGCCAGATCTCCGGCGGCCAGCAGCAGCGCGTGGCCCTCGCCCGGGCGCTGGCGCCGCGCCCCAAGATCCTGCTGCTCGACGAGCCGCTCTCGGCCCTCGACCTCAAGCTGCGCAAGGAGATGCAGATCGAGTTGAAGCGCCTGCAGGCCGAGACCGGCATCACCTTCATCTTCGTCACCCACGACCAGGAGGAGGCGCTGACCATGTCCGACCGGATCGCCGTCATGAGCGAGGGCCGGGTGCTGCAGGTCGGGTCGCCGCGTGAGATCTACGAGCATCCGACCAGCCGCTTCGTCGCCAGCTTCATCGGCGAGACCAATTTCCTGGAAGGCACTGTCGAGTCGGCCGGCCCCGGCGCCGCCACCGTGCGCCTGCCCGGCGGCGCCACGCTCAGCGCCGGCCTGCCCGAGGGCGCGGCCGCCAGCGGCGCGGCGACCATCGTGGTGCGGCCCGAGCACGCCGCGCTGGTGCCGGCGCCGCAGGGCACGCTCACCGGCCGGATCGAATCCTCGATCTATTTCGGCACCGACACCCATCACCACGTCAAGCTCGCCGACGGCACCCCCTTCATCGTCCGCAGCCAGAGCCGCCGCGGCGCCGAGGCCGAGTTCCCCCCCGGCACCGAGGTCGGCATCGCCATCCCCGACCGGGCGGCGCAGGTGCTGAGGGGGTGACGGGGATGGGGAGAAAGACGGCACCGCCAACGATCTTTGCTTCGGGCGCGACGCCAGCCGCTCCCCTCCCCCTTGCGGGGAGGGGTACGGGGTGGGGATCCATCAGGACGAGGCGCGGCATCTGTCGAAGAGCGCGCTTGGCGAGCCCATCCGCTTCATCCTGTACGACCCCCACCCCGTACCCCTCCCCGCAAGGGGGAGGGGAAAAGCTGGCGTCGCGGTGTCTTGTCGCGAGCCCCGCGCCATGACCGCCCTCGCCTCGTCCGAGACCGCCGTCGCGGCCGCCCGCGAGCACAGCGCCGAGCAGGAGGCCCGCCGGCGCGACGTCGTCAGGCGCTGGCTGCTCAGCGCCCCCGCCCTCCTCATCATCTTCCTCGGCGCCGTCGGGCCGCTCGTCATCGTCGTGGTCTATTCCTTCCTGGCGCCCGGCGACTATGGCGGCGTCTCCTGGAAGTTCTCGACCGACGCCTGGTTCAACGTCCTGTTCGAGCGCGACATCTTCGACGACAGCATCGGCTTCGCCTCGGCCAACATCTCGATCTTCTGGCGCTCGGTGCTGCTGTCCTTCTACACCACGGTGCTGGCGCTGCTGGTCGGCTTTCCCACCGCCTTCTTCATCGCCACGCGGCCCGAGCGCCAGCGCGACCTCTGGGTCTTCGCCATCACCATTCCCTTCTGGACCAACCTCCTGATCCGCACGCTGGCGATCATGGAGCTGATCCGCAACGAGGGCCTGGTCAACCTCGTGCTCATCAAGCTCGGCCTGATCGACCGGCCGATCCAGATCCTGTTCACCGACAGCGCGGTGATGATGGGCATGCTCTATGTCTACCTGCCGCTGATGGTGCTGCCGATCTATGCCAGCCTGGAGCGCTTCGACTTCCGCCTGGTCGAAGCCGGCTACGACCTCTACGCCAACCGCTTCCAGGTGCTGCGCCGGGTGATCCTGCCGATCGTCAAGCCCGGCATCGTCGCCGGCTCGATCCTGGTGTTCATCCCCTCGCTCGGCGCCTATGTCACGCCGCGCCTGCTGGGCGGCAACAAGAGCATGATGCTCGGCAACCTGATGGAGCTGCAGTTCGGCCAGGCCCGCAACTGGCCGCTCGGCGCGGCGCTGGCCCTGTTCCTCACCGCGCTGGTGACGGTGGCGCTCATCGTCTATGTCCGCGCCGTCGCCGCCTCGACCCGGAAGGCCGCCCATGGCTGAGCGCGCCTTCTCCGTCCGCCGCATGCCGGGCTTCTCGCCGATCGCCATCCTGTGCTTCGTGGCGCTCTATGCCCCGCTGCTGATCCTGGTGGTCTATTCCTTCAACGCCGGCGGCAGCGTCGGCGCCTGGCAGGGCTTCTCCATGCAGTGGTACGTCACCGCCTGGCAGAATCAGGCCGTGCAGGAGGTGACCTGGCGCTCGATCGAGATCGCGGTGATCGCCATGGTGGTCTCGACCATCGTCGCCACCATGGCGGCGCTCGCCACCACCCGCACCGCGCCCTTCCGCGGCATGGGCCTGATCGACGTGATGATCAACCAGCCCCTGATGGTGCCGGAGATCGTCACCGCCGTGGCGCTGCTGATCTTCTTCGCCCTGATCAAGCTCGCCACCGGCTATTACGGCCTGGGCTATCTCTGCCTCGCCCATGCCGCCTTCTGCATTCCTTTCGCCTATATGCCGATCCGGGCCCGGCTGGAGAGCATGGACCTGTCGCTGGAGACCGCGGCGGCCGACCTCTACGCCACGCCCTGGATGGCCTTCCGGCGGGTGACGCTGCCCCAGCTCTGGCCCGGCATCCTCGCCGGCGCCATGCTCGCCTTCGTCACCTCGCTCGACGACGTCATCATCACCGAGTTCATCAAGTCCGGCGGCCAGGACACGTTGCCCACCTACATGCTCGGCCAGATGCGCCGCGCCGTCTCGCCCGAGCTCTACGCCATCGCCACGATCTTCTTTCTCGTCTCCGTGCTGATCGTGACGCTGTTCTTCCTCGTCAGCCGCAAGCGAGACGGCTGACGGGGAGCATCATCCAAGGGAGAAGAAAATGCGCCTATTCCTCAAGACGGCGGCGGCCGCATTGGCGATCGCGGCCTCGGCCGGCATCGCCCGCGCCGACGGCGAATTGAACATCTACAACTGGGGTAACTATACCAGCCCCGAGATGATCAAGAAGTTCGAGGACACCTACAAGGTCAAGGTGACCGTCACCGACTATGACAGCAACGACACGGCGCTCGCCAAGATCAAGGCCGGCGCGCACGGCTTCGACATCGTCGTGCCCTCCTCCAACTACGTGCCGATCTTCCTCAAGGAAGGGCTGCTGCTGGAGAGCCGCCCCGACCAGATGGAGAACTTCAAGAATGTCGACCCGCGCTGGGTGAACGTCGACTTCGATCCCGGCCGCCACTACACCGTGCCGTGGCAGTGGGGCACCACCGGCATCTCCATCAACACCGAGCTCTACAAGGGCGACATCAACACCTGGGCCATCATCTTCGACACGCCGGACGAGCTGAAGGGCAAGATCAACGTCGTGCCCGAGATGAGCGACGTCATCGCCGCGGCGCTCTGGTACAAGGGCTTCCCGGCCTCCTGCAATTCCGACAAGGCCCAGCTCAAGGTGGTGAGCGACACGCTGGTCGCGGCCAAGAAGAACTGGCTCTCGATGGAGTATGGCACCATCGAGAAATATGCCAAGGGCGACATCGGCGCGAGCATCGACTGGAACGGCGCCGCCTTCCGCGCCCGCCTCGCCAATCCGAAGATCGCCTACGGCTATCCCAAGGAAGGCCAGGCGGTGTGGATGGACAATGCGGCGATCATCAAGGACGCGCGCAATGTCGACAACGCCAAGCTGTTCCTGAACTTCATCATGGCGCCGGAGAACGCCGCCATGCTCTCGGCCTTCGCCCGCTACGCCAACGGCATCAAGGGCTCGGAGGCCTTCATGCCCGAGGACATGAAGAACGCGCCCGAGATCAACATGCCGGCCACCGCCAAGGTCGAGTTCCTCAAGACCTGCCCGCCCGAGGTGACCGAGCTCTACTCGAAGATCTGGACCAACCTAACGAAGTAGGGCCGAGCAGGGGTTGCAACGCCGTTACGGCCCCTACGAGACAGCCGCCGCTGGCGTTCGCGTGGATGGCCGGGTCAAGCCCGGCCATGACGCCACGGTAGCGGCAAGACCTGCAACGGCGGCACCATCCTCAACCGTCATGGGCGGACTTGATCCGCCCATCCACGCGAACACCACCAGTGCAGGACCGGGCCGCCCGCCGCACCCGAAACACAATGGCCGCAACGCGACAAGCCCCCTCCCGGGAGAAGATCCGAAACCGTCCCGGCCAACACGTGACCCCACCGATGCCCAGCACCACCCGCCACACCCTCCCCGGCCTCGAGCAGCCCGCCAGCATCGTCGTCGACCGCTGGGGCGTGCCGCATATCCGCGCCCGCAGCCGGCGCGACGCCTTCTTCGTCCAGGGCTTCAACGCCGCCCGCGACCGGCTCTGGCAGATCGACCTCTGGCGCAAGCGCGGCCTCGGCCTGCTCGCCGCCGATTTCGGGCCGGGCTACCTCGCCCAGGACCGGGCCTGCCGCCTCTTCCTCTATCGCGGCGACATGGCGGCGGAATGGGCGGCCTATGGCGTGCCGGACGCGCAGGCGATCACCGAGGCCTTCGTCGCCGGCATCAACGCCTATGTCGGCCTGACCGAGGCCGACCCATCGCTGCTGCCGCCGGAATTCGGCGCGCTCGGCACCCGGCCGGCCCGCTGGCGGGCCGAGGACGTGGTGCGCATCCGCAGCCATGCCCTCAGCGACAACGCCCCGTCCGAGCTCGCCCGCGCCCGGGTGATGGCGCTCGCCGACGCCGACACCGACGAACTGCGCCAGGCCGTCGAGCCGAAGACAGCCCCCGTGATCCCCGACGGCCTCGACCTCGCCGCGCTGGCGCCGGAGGCGCTCGACCTGCTGGCGCTGGCCAAGGCCCCGGCCGGCTTTCCCCCGGAACGCCTCGCCGCGACGCTGGACGAGGCCGGGCGCTGGGCCAAGGTGGTCGACGGCCGGGTGGCGCGCGCCGAGGGTTCGAACAATTGGGTCCTCGCCCCGGCCAGGACGGCGACCGGCCGGCCGATCCTGGCGAGCGACCCGCACCGGGCCTATTCCCTGCCCTCGCTGCGCTATGTCGCCCATCTCCAGGCGCCCGGGCTCGACGTCATCGGCGCCGGGGAGCCGGCCCTGCCCGGCATCTCGATCGGCCATAACGGCACGGCGGCCTTCGGCCTCACCATCTTCCCGACCGATCAGGAAGACGTCTACGTCTACGACACCGACCCCGACGATCCGCACCGCTACCGCCATGGCGCCGACTGGGAGGCGATGCGGGTGATCCGCGAGGCGGTCGCGGTGAAGGGCGCGCCGGAGCAGCAGGCCGAGCTCAAGTTCACCCGCCACGGGCCCGTGGTGTTCGAGGACCGGGCCCGCCGCAAGGCCTATGCCGTGCGCACGGTCTGGCTCGAGCCGGGCAGCGCCGCCTATTTCGCCAGCCTCGCCTATCAGGCCGCATCGAGCCTCGGCGAATTCGAGGCGGCGCTGGCGCATTGGTCGGTGCCGCCGGTCAACCAGGTCTATGCCGACACCTCGGGCGCCATCGGCTGGATCGCCGCGGCCAAGGCGCCGCGCCGGCCGAACTGGAACGGCCTGCTGCCGGTGCCGGGCGACGGGCGCTTCGAATGGGACGGCTTCCTGCCGGCCGGCGCCCTGCCGCGCGCGCTGAACCCGGCCGCGGGCTTCGTCTTCAGCGCCAACCAGATGAACCTGCCGCCGGACTTCCCGCAGGAGCAGACCCGCCTCGGCCATGAATGGCTGGAGCCCTCGCGCGCCGACCGCATCGCCGCGGTGCTGGCTCCCGCGTCCGGCCAGACCCTGGCCGACGCCATGGCCCTGCAGACCGATACGCTGTCGCTGCCGGCGGCGCGGGTCTGCGCGCTCCTGCCGGCGGAGCTGCCCGGGCCGGCCGCCGCGCTGCTCGCCGGCTGGGACCGCCGCCTCGACGCCGCCAGCCCCGCCGCGCTGCTGTTCGAGGTCTGGTGGCACAAGCACCTCGGCCCCGCCGTGCTCGACCGCGCGGCCGCCGATCCGGCGGTGCGGGCCCTGCTGGGGGACGGCGACGTCGCCTCGATCCTCGACCGCCTGGAGCGCCCCGATCCCGGCCGCGACGTGCTGCTCGCCGCGACGCTGGAGGCGGCCTTCGCCGAATGCGTCGGCCTGATGGGCGCGGACGCGGCGAGCTGGGCCTGGGGCCGCCTGCATCACGGCTTCTTCGAGCACGCGCTCGACCGGCGCTCCGACGTCGGCCCGCTGCCGGTCGGCGGCTCCGGCTCGACTGTCATGAACACCCATTACCGCCTGCCCGACTTCCGCGCCGTCACCGGCGCCTCCTTCCGCATGGTGGTCGACGTCGGCGCCTGGGACGAGAGCCGCTTCATCAACGCGCCGGGCCAGTCCGGCGACCCGCGCTCGCCGCACTATGCCGACCTGGCGCCGACCTGGGCGGCGGGCGAATACCTGCCCCTGGCGTACTCCAGGGAGGCGGTGGATGCGGCGGCGGAGAGCATCATCGAGCTGGAGCCGGCGACCGCAACGCAAGAACCCCTCTCCCGGCCGGGAGAGGGGCAGGGGTGAGGGGTTCCCCGTGCCTCATCCCCCGAACGTCATCACCCCGTCGCAGATCGTCGCGACCGGCCGCACCGTGTGCAGCGCCTCGGCCTCGGTCGCTTCCAGGTCGCCGCCGAGCACCACCACATCGGCGAGCAGGCCGGGCAGCAGGCGGCCCTTGCGCGTCTCCATGAACTCGACATGGGCGCTCTCGGCGGTGTAGCTGGCGAGCGCCTGCATCAGGGTCTGGCGGTGGTCGGGCAGGCCGGGCTTCCAGGGCTGGCGCACCATGGCGGCCTGGATCGAACCGATCGGGTCGAGCGGCGAGACCGGCCAGTCCGTGGCGAACACCATCCGCGCGCCGGCGGCGCGCAGCGTGTTCCAGGCATAGGCATGGGGCCAGCGCGCCTCGCCGATGCGCGACACCGTCGGCTCCAGCGGCAGGCCCATCGAGCCCGGCGGATGCGGCGGCTGCATCGAGGCGACGACGCCGAGCTCGGCGAAGCGGGGGATGTCGTCGGGGTGGATCACCTCGATATGCTCGATGCGGTGGCGGCTGTCGCGGGGGCCGTTGGCGCGCCGCGCCGCCGCGTAGCCGTCGAGCACCATGCGCACGGCGCCGTCGCCGATGGCGTGCACCGCGATCTGCAGGCCGCGCCGGTCGGCCTCGGTGGCGATGGCGTCGAAGCGCTCGGCCGGGAACAGCGGCTCGCCGCGCCAGCCCGGCCGGTCGGCATAGTCCTCCACCATCACGGCGGTCCAGCCGTCGAGCACGCCGTCGATGAACAGCTTGACGAAGCCGGAGCGGAGGCGCTCGGAGGCGTAGCGCTCGCGCATCGCCTCGGCCTTGTCGAGCGCGTCGAGGTCCATGAAGCTCTTGAAATGGAACGGTACCCGCGCCCGGCAGAGGAAATCGCCGGCCTGCGCCAGCTCGTCGATCAAGTCGAGCTGGTAGAAATTGCCGTCCATGTTCTGCAGGCTGGTGATGCCGAGGCTGGCGCAATAGGCGAGCCCGCGCCGGATGGTGGCGCGGTCGCGCGCCCGCTCGGCTGGGCTCGGCGCCGGATCGGGCTCGCCGCCGGTGGAGAGGCCGAGGCGCTCGCGCGCGCCCGAGGCGCCGCGCTCGATCACCGGCTGAAACGCCTCCATCTCCCGCAGCTCGCCGGCAGCGAGGCCGTCCTCGGCCATGACGATCTCGTTGCCCGGCCCGAGCCGGCGGCCCTGCAGCACGCCACCGAACTCGAGCGCCGCGGTGTTGGCCCAGGCGGTGTGGTGATCGGGCGCGAACATGATGAACGGCCGCTCCGCGATGATGCGGTCGAGGTCGTGCCGCGTCACCCGATGCGTGTCGGAGAGGATGGTGTAGTCGGCGGACTGGCCGATCAGCAGCGGCTCGTCCGGCCGCTCGGCCGCGAAGCGCCGGACCGCGGCGCTCAGCGCCTCGAACCCCTTGACGCCGAAGAGATGCAGTTGCTCCAGCTCGGCCGAGCCGGTGAAGAGATGCAGGTGGCCCTCGTTGAAGCCGGGCAGCACCGTGCCGCCCTGCGCATCGATCACCCGCGTCGCCGGGCCGCGCCAGGCGGCGATCTCGGCGGTCGAGCCGATGGCGAGGATGGTGTTGCCGGCGATGGCGAGCGCCTCGGCCCGCGGCCGGGCCGCGTCCATGGTGAGGACGCGGCCATGGGTGACGATGATGTCGGCGTGGCTCTGCATGGTCCCTTCCGGACAGTCGTGATCGGTCAGCGCCCGTCGGCGCCGGCGAGCGCTCCGTAGAGCTCCGGCCGCCGGTCACGGAACAGGCCCCAGGCGGCGCGCTCGGCCGCCAGGGCGTCGAGATCGAAGCTGGCTGTCATCACCGCTTCCTCGTCGCGGCCCGCCTCGGCGAGGATCTCGCCGTGCGGGCCGGCGATGAAGGAGGAGCCGTAGAAGGTGAGCTCGCCCGGGCCCACCCGCTCGACGCCGATGCGGTTGGCGGCCATAATCGGCATCAGGTTGGCGCCGGCATGGCCGCGCATCACCGTCTGCCAATGGTCCTTGGACTCATAGCCCGTCGCCGGCTCCGAGCCGATCGCGGTGGGATAGAGCAGCGCCTCCGCCCCCATCAACGCCATGGCGCGGGCCGCCTCGGGGAACCACTGATCCCAGCAGATGCCGACGCCGAGCCGGCCGAACCGCGTCGGCCAGACCTTGAAGCCGGAATCGCCGGGGCGGAAATAGAATTTCTCCTCATAGCCCGGCCCGTCCGGGATGTGGGACTTGCGATAGACCCCGAGGGCGCTGCCGTCGGCATCCACCATGACCAGGCTGTTGTAATAGGCCTGGTTGGCCCGCTCGAACAGGCTGACCGGCAGCACCACGCCGAGCTCGCGGGCGAGGTCCTGCATGGCGTTGAGGGTCGGATGCGCCGCGTCGAGCGGCCGCGCCCGGGCAAAATGCTCGGCCCGCTCCTCCTGGCAGAAATAGAGGCCCTCGAACAATTCCTGCACCAGCACGACGTCGGCGCCCTGCCCCGCCGCCTCGCGCACCAGCCGGGTGGCGGTGGCGAGATTCTCAGCCACGTCGTCGCTGCAGGCGAACTGCACCACCCCGAAGCTCACGCACGCCATCGCCTGCCCTCTCGAGTCCGCCGCAGTGTTGCCAGGGGCCGGCGGCAAAGTCGAGCCCGCGGGGCTTATCGGCGCGGGCCCAGGGCTCCGGCCTCGCGCGCTTGCGCCAGGTGGTGGATATGCGCCGCGCCGATGCCGCAGCAGCCGCCGACCAGGGTGGCGCCGGCCGCGGTCCAGTCGCAGGCGAAGCGGCAATAAGCTTTGCCCGTGAGGTCGGCGCGCGTGCCGTGCAGCGTCTCGTTGGCGGCGCCGTCGTCCTCGCCGCTCTCGAAGGCATTGGCGTAGACGCCGATCTCGACATCGGCGCCGGCCCGCTCGATCACGGCGCGGGCCGCGGCCACGGCCCTGGCCATCACCTCCGGCCGGCTGCAGTTGAACAGGAGCGCTTCGGCTCCGGAGCCAGCCACCCAGGTCGCCGCTGCCGCGACGGTCTCGCCGGAGCGCAGCGCCGGCTCGCCGGCCTCGGCCCCGGCGTCGTCGGCCAGGGTGAAGGAGATCCAGAACGGCTTGCCCGTGCCGGCGACGGCCGTGCGCACCGCCTCGCCTTCGGCGATCAGGCTCAGCGTCTCGCCGAGCCAGAGATCGACATGCGGCGCGAGGCCGGTGACGAGCACGCCGAGATAGTCCTGCACCCGCTTGGGGTCGAAGCGCTTGGGCTCGTAGGAGCCGAAGATCGGCGGCAGTGAGCCGGCCACCAGCACCGTGCGCCCAGCTTCGTCCGCCGCCTGGCGGGCGAGGCGCCCGGAGAGGTCGATCAGCGCCGGGCCCTCGCGGCGAAAGCGCTCTTCGCCGATGTGGAAGGGCACCAGGGCATAGCTGTTGGTGGTGATCACGTCCGCGCCGGCCGCGACGAAGTCCCGGTGCACCCGGCCGACGATCTCCGGTGTTTCCATCAGCGCCAGCGCCGACCATTCCGGCTGGCGCAGCTCCGCGCCGAGGCGGATCAGCTCGCGGCTCATGCCGCCGTCGAGGATGCGAATCGTCCTGGTCATGGCTCGGTTTCCGGCTCTCGATCGGAGCGCATTCAGCAGAAATTCGCGGCGGCGAACAGGCCCGGCCAGCGCAATTGCGCGCCCGCAAGGCTCATGCACCGATGCGCAGCCGCGGCACCGCCGCCACCAGGGCCCGGGTCGCCGGCGCCTGCGGGTCGGCCAGCACGGCGTCCGGCGTCCCCGCCTCGACGATGCGCCCCTCCTCCATCACGGCCATCCGGTCGGCGACGGCACGCACCAGGGCGAGGTCGTGGGCGATGAAGAGGTAGGCGGCGGCGGTCTCCGCCTGCCAGTCCTTCAGGAGGTCGAGCACGCCGGCGCGCACCGAGACGTCCAGCGCCGAGACCGGCTCGTCCAGCACCACCAGCGCCGGGCGCGTGGCGATCGCCCGGGCGATGGCGACGCGCTGGCGCTGGCCGCCGGAGAGCTCGGCCGGCCGGCGCGCGGCGAGCTCCGGCGGCAGGCCGACCTGCGCCAGCAGCCGCGCCACTGCCGCCGGGATGTCCGCCGGCGCGACGAGGCGGTGCAGCCGCAGCGGATCGGCGAGGATGCGCGCCACGCCGGCGCGCGGATTGAAGGCGGCGAGCGGGTCCTGAAACACCATCTGGAAGCGCGGCCTGACCACCCGCAGCCGCTCGCCGCCGAGGGCGGTGACGTCGACGCCGCCGATGCGGATCATGCCGGCATCCGGCTCGATCAGGCGCATGACGAGGCGCGCCAGCGTGGTCTTGCCCGAGCCGGAGGCGCCGACCAGCGCGAGGGTCTCGCCGCGCCGCACGGCAAGGTCGATGCCGGCGAGCCCGGCGGTGCCGGTCCGCGAGAACCGCCGCGCCAGGCCGGCGATCTCCAGGGCCGGCGGCTCAGCCATGCGGCGCCTCGGGCGCGGCTGCGGCGAGACGCGCCCGCCGGGGCGTGTCGAGGCCGATATGGGCGGCGAGCAGCGCCCGCGTATGGGGATGGGCGGGAGCGGCCAGCACCTCAGCCGTCCGCCCCTGCTCCACCAGCCGGCCGCGATGCAGCACGGCGATGCGGCCGGCGAGCTCGGAGGCGAGCGCGATGTCGTGGGTGACGAAGACCAGGGTCAGGCCGCGCTCGCGCACCAGAGCGTCGAGCAGGTCGGCGACGTGGCGCTGCACCACGCTGTCGAGGGCGCTGGTCGGCTCGTCGGCAATCAGGATGGCGGGATCTCCGGCGAGCGCCGCGGCCAGGGCGATGCGCTGGCGCTGGCCGCCGGAGAACTGGTGCGGGAAGCGCCCGAGCCGCTCGCGCCCGCCGGGGATGCGCACCTGGTCGAGCAGCTCGGCCGCCCGCGCCAGCGCTGCGGCGTGGCCGCCGCCGTGATGGGCCAGCACCACTTCGGCAATCTGCTCGCCCACCGTCATGACGGGATCGAGGCTGCCGTTCGGATCCTGGAACAGCATGCCGGTGTCGCGGCCCGGCCGCGGCGGCCGGCCGAGCGCCGGGAAGACGATGCGGCCCGCGACCCCAGCCTCACGCGGCAGCAGGCCGGCGACGGCGAGCGCCAGGGTCGACTTGCCCGAGCCGCTCTCGCCGATGATGGCGAGGCGCTCGCCGGCGTCGAGCACGAGATCGACACCCGACAGCACGGGTTCGCCCGCGCCATAGGCGACGGCGAGCCCGTGCACGACGAGGATCGGCTCAGCCATGGCCGGGGCCTCCGCGCGTCAGGCCCTGGCCGACGAGATGCACGGTGAGCACGGTGGCCACCAGCGCCAGGCCCGGCACGACCGACAGGAACGGCGCCGTCCTGAGCACGGCCCGCCCTTCGGCGATCATGCTGCCCCAGCTCACCCGATTGGGATCGCCGAAGCCGAGGAAGGACAGCGCCGCCTCGATCAGGATCGCCGCTGCCACCGTGATGGCCGCAAGCGAGCCCACCGGCCCGAAGGCGTTGGGCAGGATCTCGCGAAAGGCGATGGCGAAAGGCCCCATGCCCATGGTGCGCGCCGCGGCGACGAAGTCGCGCTCGCGCAGCGACAGCACCTCCGCCCGCACCACCCGGGCGGCCGGGGTCCAGCCGCCGAGGGCGATGGCGAGGATCAGCGTCGGCACGCTCGGCCCGGTGACGCTGACGGCGGCGAGAGCGAGCAGGAAGCCGGGGACGGTCTGGAACGCCTCGGTGATGCGCATCAGCACCGCATCGGCGAGGCCGCCCCGGAAGCCGGCCAGCACGCCGACGACGCTGCCCGCCCCGAGCGCGGCGGCCGCCGAGGCGACGGCGACCAGGAGCGTGGTGCGCGCGCCGTGCATCAGCCCGGCGAGGACGTCGCGCCCCAGCCGGTCGGTGCCGAGCGGATGCGCGGCGTCGGCGAACGGCCGCAGCAGCGGCTCGGCGACGATCGCCAGGGGATCGCCGGGCCGGATCGCCGGCGCGAGCAGGGCCATCAGCACGAGGCCGAGCAGCAGGCCGGCCCCGATCCGGGCCGTCGGGTCGAGACGGCGCCAGGCCGTCACCGCTGCGCGCTCCCCACCCGCGGGTCGAGCCGGGCATAGGCGAGGTCGACCAGCAGGTTGGCGGCGATCACCGCCACGGCGCCGCACAGGATGACGCCGAGCAGCAGCGGCATGTCGCGCTTGGCCACCGCCTCGGCCGCCAGGCGCCCGAAGCCCGGCACCGCGAAGACGCTCTCGACCACGACGCTGCCGCCGAGCATCGAGGCCGCCTGCAGGCCGAGCATGGTGACGACCGGCAGCAGGGCGTTGCGGGCGACGTGCCGCCAGACCACGCGCCGGCGCGGGATGCCGCGGGCCCGCAGCGCCAGGACGAAGGGCTCGTGCCAGAGCGCCGCCATGCGGTCGCGCATCAGCCGGAGATAGAGCGCGAGATAGACCAGCGAGAGGGTCGCCACCGGCAGGGCGAGGTGCAGGCCGATGTCGGCGAGGCGCGCCAGGCCGGTCTTGCCGGAGGCGATGGTCTCGATGCCGCCGACGGGGAGCCAGCGCAGGTCGACGGCGAAGACGACGATCAGCACCAGGCCGAGCCAGAAGCCCGGCACGGCATAGAGCGCCAGGGACGCGAGCGACAAGGCGCGGTCGCGCAGCGAGCCCGGCCGGGCGCCGGCGAGGACGCCGAGCAGCGAGCCGAGGCCGAAGGCGATCGTCGTGGCGAGCCCCATCAGGGTGAGCGTCACCGGCAGGCGCTCCAGCACGACGTCGCGCACCGGCCGCTCGAAGGCGCTGGACCAGCCGAGATCGCCCTCGGCCAGCGCCCCGGCATAGGCGGCCAAGCGCTGCACCGGCCCACGGTCGAGCCCCCAGGCGGCGCGCAGCTCGGCGATGCGCTGCGCATCCGCCCCGCCCGCCCCGGCGAGATAGGCGTCGACCGCGTCCCCCGGCGCCGCCTCCAGCAGCAGGAAGCTGCCGAGAAGGACGATGGCGAGCACCGGCACGGCGCCGGCGATCCGGCCGAGGACGACGGCGAGGACGCGCGGGATGGCCATGCCCGTCATCAGCAGAGGGAGACGGCAGGAAGCCTTCTCCGCTCGGCGGGGAAGGTGCCCTTGGGGAGCAAGGGCAGATGGGGTGCCCCCTCCGTCCGTGGCCAGGGAAAGACGAGCATGAGCCTGCAACCCGTCCCTATTGCTTCACCCAGGCATCGGCCCAGTTCGACACCGCCCAGCGCGGATTGTTCGACACGTTCCCGACGGTGTCGCGCGCCACGGTGATGAAGCTGAACTCGGCGACGTTGATCAGCGGCAGGTCCTGCGCCGCCTTCCGCTGCAGCGCCTTGTAGAGCTCGGCGCGCTTCGCATCGTCGATGGTCGAGGCGGCGTCCCGGATCAGGCCGTCGACCTCGGGGTCGGCATAGCCGTACTGGTTGGAGAAGGGCACGCCGGCGGGCAGGCCGCTCTGGAACAGGATGGTGGTCGAGATCGCCGGGTCCTGGCGGTAGACCGGCGTCGCCACGGCGATGTCGAAGGCGTGGTCGGTATAGACCGCCTTCAGATGCGCCGGCGTGTCGTTCGAGACGATCTGCGCATCGATGCCGACCTTGCCGTAGGCCTGGCGCAGATAGTCGCCGAACTGCTTGGTCTCGTTGAAGAACGGCGCAGGCAGGAGCTTCAGCCTGAAGCGGATGCCGTCGGCGCCGCGCTTGTAGCCGGCCTCGTCGAGCAGCGCCTCGGCCCGGGCGGGATCGAAGGGATAGCGCGCGACGTCGGGGGTGTAGAAGGTCTTGTCGTATTGCGGCACCGGGCCGGTGGCGGCCTTGGCATAGCCGAGGAAGATCGTCTTCACCACGAAGTCGCGGTCGATGGCGTGGGCCAGCGCCCGGCGCACCCGGACGTCTGCGAGTTCCTTGCGGCGATGGTTGATCTCGACCACCAGCTGGTAGGTCAGGCCCTCGTAGCCGTTGGTGTAGACCTTCAGGCCCGGCACCCGCGAGATGCGGTCGAGATCGGCCAGCGGCACGGCGGAGAAGGCGGCGAGCTCGATCTGCTCGGCCTCCAGGGCGCTGGCGGCCGAGGCGCGGTCGGGCAGCACCTGGAACACGATCTCGTCGAGCGACGGCGCAGTCCGGTCCCAATAGGCCTCGTTGCGCTTCAGCAGATAATATTCGCCCGGGCGGTGCTCGGCGAGCTTGAACGGACCGGTGCCGATCAGGGCCTGGTTGGCCGGGTTCTTGGTGATGTCCGAGCCGGCATAGACATGTCTAGGCAGCACCGAGGTCACGACCGGCAGGGCGTTGCGGATCAGCTGGAACGGCGTCGGCGCCGAGAAGCGCAACACCGCGGTGCGCGCGTCCGGCGTCTCGACGGCCTCCAGGTTCTTGAACACCACCCGGCCGAGGTTCTGCAGCGGCTTCCACACCTCCAGCGCCGAGAAGGCGACGTCGGCCGAGGTGAAGGGCTTGCCGTCGTGCCAGGTGACGCCCTCGCGCAGCCGGAAGGTGATGGAACGCCCGTCCGCGGCGCCCTCCCAGGCGGTGGCCAGGCGCGGGCTGAGCCCGTCCTTGCCGTCATAGGACTGTTCGGCCAGCGGCTCGACCACCTTGCTGGCGACGAAGAACACGCCGTTGGAGGCGACGATGGCCGGGTTGAGGTTGGACGGCTCGCTGTCGGCGGCGACGACGAGGCGCCCGCCCCGGACCGGCTGGCCGGCCCATCCAAGGCGCGGCAGCGCGAGCAGCGCGGCGGCGCCGGCGGAGCCCGCGACGAGGGAACGGCGGCTGATGAGGTGGGTCATGCGGTTGCTCCCTAAAGCGTCTCGCGATCTGGCGGACTCGCCAGGACCCGCAAAGACGCGTCGAAACAAAGAGTTAGAGCAAAGCGGCGTTTCCGCCCAAAGACGCCTTGCTCGAAGGGATATCGTCGGTAGGGGACGCCGGCCCGGCGATCACCGCGAGCGCCGCCGCCACGCCCGCCTCGGCCGCCGCCGGCAGGCCGAGCGAGCGCAGCGCCGCGCCGAGCGCCGCGATCGCGGTCACGGCGAAGACCGGCTGGGCGGCCGGCCCCATATGCCCGAGGCGCAGCACCTTGCCGGCGGTCTCGCGCCGGCCGAGCGAGACCAGCACGCCGAACCGGTCGCGCATGCGGTCGCGCAGCGCCTCGTCGGAGATACCGGCCGGCAGCTTGAACACCGTGGCCGTGGGCGCGGCGATCGCTTCGCTGCGCGGCCAGAGCTCGAGGCCGAGAGCCCGCACCCCGGCGCGGGCCGCCCTCGCCGTCAGCGCGTGGCGGGCCCAGACCGCCTCGGGCCCTTCGGCGGCGTAGCGCTCCAGCGCCGCGTCGAGCCCGTATATTTCGGGAATGGACGGCGTCACCGGGAAGGGCCGGTCGCGCCGCCAGGCGTGCCGCCAGTCGAGGAGGCTGAGGAAGGAGGCGCGGGGGGCGTCGGGATTGTCGGCGATGCGGGCCCAGGCCCGCTCGCTGACGCCGAGCAGCGTCAGGCCCGGCGTGCCGCCGAGGCACTTGGAGGGCGAGGCGCAGAAGATGTCGGCATCGACCTCCTCCGGATGCACGTCCATGCCGCCGAAGGAGGAGACCGCGTCGACGATCATATAGCCGCCGTGCCGCGCCACCACGGCGCCGATCTCGGCGAGCGGGTTGATCGTGCCGGACGGCGTGTCGAGGTGGCAGACGGAGACGACGGCGATGTCGGGCCGCCGGCGCAGGGCCTCGGCCACCGCGGCCGGATCGATCGCCGCGTCATAGGGCACGGCGAGCTCGATCACTTCCCGGCCGTGACGGGAGGCCCAGCCGCCGAAGCCCTTGCCGTAGACGCCGGAGACCAGGTTGAGCACCACGTCGTCGCGCCGGATCAGGCCGGCGGCCGCCGCCTCGATGCCGAGGATCGCCTCGCCCTGCAGGATGACGGGCGGGTTGGAGAGGCGCAGGGCCGCCCGGGCCTTCTCGACCACGCCCTCGTAGAAGCCCTGGAAGGCCGGGTCCGTGTCGTAGACCACGGGTCGCGCCATCGCCGCCAGCACCTCGGGATAGGCCGTCACCGGGCCGGTGGTCAGCATCAGGGGCGGAGGCAGGGGCATGGACGACCGGCAAGTTCGACGGGCCGATCCTAGTCGAGAGCATGCCCGCGGCAAGTCCATTATTTACATCGATGATCGCAAATAGTTCTATCGCCCGGACGACTATTGTGATTTGACGGCCGTTCTACCTCGGGCGTCGCGGCGATGGTCGAGACCGGCGGCCGGCAGCATCTGGCGGCCGACGAGCCGCATCAGGGCCGGGAAGGACTCGCCGGCGAAGGCGCGCTCCTGCCGCAGCCGGGCGGCGCCCCAGGCGGCGAGGCCGAGCAGGCCGGCGACGACTAGGCCGGCGGCCACGGGAACGGGCAGGCGGCCGGCGATGGCGGCGACGAGGACGATGCCGGACAGGATCGGCGCCACGACCGAAGCGCCGACCATCCAGCTCGAGCCGGCGAGGATCCGCACCGCCCGGCAGGCCCGCTCGTCGGCGGCGAGGCGGCGGCGCAGGCGCTCCAGCACGCCCATCGCCGTCGCATGGTCGCGCACCGGCTTCAGCGCCTCGACATACAGCGGCACGAACGCCTCGAGGCGCGCCACAAGGTCCTGGTGATGCGGCTCGTCCCAGACCGCCGCCCTGGCCCAGCCGGCGCCCGTCACCCGGCAGAGCTGCGCCAGGGCCGGGTTGATCGGCCCGATCCGCTCGGCGGCCGCGCGCCACAGCCGCGACAGCTTGCCCTCCTCGATGGCGTCGCGGCCGCTGCCGGGCCGCTCCCGGTAGGCGGCCGCGGCGGCGACGGCAGCCTTGAGCGTGCCGAGCGCCGCCTTGTACTCGTTGAGCCTGCCGTGCGGCGGCACGGTCTTCAAGAGGCCGAGCGCCGCCTTGGCGGCACCCACGGCGCGCTGGCACGCCTCCGGTTCGGAACCGGGCACGGGGTCGTTCCCCGGGGTCGGCAAGACGGTCTCCACGCGATCTCGGCCGGGCGGCCGACACCGAACCTCCGGGGTTCGGCCGCGCCTGGCATGGACCCGACCATTAAAGCACGAACACCAGGGCGTGTGGACGGGCCTTGCCTCAGGCGGAACGCGAACCATTCCCGCCGGGACCATGCCGGCACGTGGGATGTCCGAGGCCTATCGGCTGTTCGTGAGGTCCCGATGGCCCGGCGCGGTCGGCCCCTGCACCGGCGCCTACCAGTGGAAGGCGGCGGTGTCGTGACGCCGGCCGACCAGGAAGGCATCGGCGACCAGGCGCAGCGGCGCCACGTCGACATCGGAGCGGCCGGCGGCCAGCAGCTCGGCCCAATGGGCGTAGATGCGCTGGTATTCCTCCGACGGCGCGCTCACCCCCGGCTCGCCGTTGATCACCAGCCGGGTGCCGCCCTCGTGCAGGGCGAGCAGCGTGCCGTCCGCGGTCTCGATCTCGATCGTCCAGGTCTGCTCGCCTTCCTGGCGCCAGTCGAAGCTGGCGGAAAGGCTGGCCTCCTCCGGCCCTTCCAGGCAGGTGAAGGCAAGCGTGGCGGCGATCGGCGTGTCGCTGTTGGAGGGGAAGGTCAGGTCCGCCTTGGCGACGGAGAGCGGCGAGGGCACGATCTCGGTGACGATCGACAGGGCGTTGATGCCGGGATCGAAGACGCCGAAGCCGCCGGCCTGCCAGACCCAGTCCTGGCCGGGATGCCAATGGCGAACGTCCTCCTTCCACTGCACGTCGAGCCGCCGGATCGTCCGGCCCTCCAGGAGGCGCCGGGCCTCGGCCACCGCCGGGTTGAAGCGGGAATGCCAGGTGGCGAACAGCAGCCTCTGCCGCCGCCCGGCCACGGCAGTCAGGGCCTCGACCTCGCTCAGCGTCGTCGCCGGCGGCTTTTCCAGGAGCACGTGCTTGCCGGCGTCCAGCGCCTCGCGCGCGATGGCGGTGCGCGCATCCGGCGGGGTGCAGACCGACACCGCGACGAGGTCCGGCACGGCAGCATAAAGCTCGGCCGGGGTGCGGAAGGTCGGCACGCCCGGCACCCCGAGGCCGCGCTGGCTGACCACGGCGGCAAGCTCGAAGCCGGGATTGGCCGCGATGACCGGCAGATGCTGGTCCTGCGCGATCTTGCCGAGCCCGATCACGGCGATGCGATAAGGTGCCACGGGTGCCCCCTTGCGTTCGACCGCGGCGCAGCGATGGCGCGCCGGTCCGAGCGCTCGCCTATGGCATGAATTTGGCCGAGGGACCAGTGGCAGGGCGGCGGGGCAGACATCCCCCGATCGCGCCCCGCCTGCATGGACCTATCAGCTCGGCATTCCATCAGGGCGAAGGTTGTCCGGGCGCAGCCGCGATCGGCTCCGGCCCCGTCGTCATGCGCCCTTCGTCAGACGATACACCGACATCTTCCGCGAAAAGCCGAGATCGGTCCATGGCCTGGAATCAGGTCCGACCCCGCCATGCGATTCGATCGTCTTGCCATTGTGGATGATCAGCACATGGCCGATGCCGCTGCTGGTTGCGTTCGGGGAGAGGAACGCTATCCGGACCACGCCGTCGCTCCGTGCGCCATCGTTCCAGTCCGTCTGCTGGAAGCCCTGCCTGCGGATCCAGTCATGCTGAACCACGGATCCATCGGGAAAGCTGTTGCCGAGATCCGTGGACAAGCGGACCAGTGCGCGGACGAAGCCGCTGCAGTCGACGGACTGAAAGTCGACACCTGGCTTCTGCCCGGGTGTTATCTTGGCGCCCAGCTTGTACCTGACACGCGGACTTGACGTCTCGCATGCGCTGAGAAACGCCCAGGACTTGGCGATGTCGTAGGAGATCGCCTTGATGGCGACGGCCTCCAGGACGAAGAGGCCTCGGTCTCCGGCGGGAAAGTCCCCCTTGCCGTCAGCCCCGAAATTCGCCGCTTCGATCTCTCGCTCGTCCGGTGCCTCCCCAGCCGCAGATCCAGGATCGTCCGACTGGGCGGCGGGTGCCTCCTTGAACTGGGCGAAAGGCGCCTTGTCGGGCTGCGGCGCGCTTGCCGCCGCGAATTCCTTCGCCGCTCCGCTGACCGTCAGGCGGAGCTTCGACGGAAGCTCGATGTCCAGCTCGAGGAATTGAATGCCGTTGGGAAAAAATAGCGAATCGGACCGCCCGCCGCCTGCCGTGACGTCTGCGAGCTTCTGCAAAGTCTCGCCGAGGATGGCGGTGAGGCCCCCGGCGGCATCTGCTCTCGCCTCCTCCACCAGACTCTCGGTGAAGACCGTCTCGTGAGCCGCCATCTCTGCCGACAGCCGCGTCTTGCCGCCGCTCAGCCAGAACGCCTCGAGCTCGGCGCTGCTGCCGATGAACTTGTCCCGATCGACGTTCTTGCCGATGCCCGGCACGTCACGCGGCTGAGGGCCCTTTCCGTCGCCCGTGTATTGCCAGAATGTCCATGTCTTCCAGACCTGCTTGGGCCAGACCGGCCGCGGCCCATACTGGGAAAGCCACAGCCAGCAGTTCGAAAGAACATCCTCCGTCTTCCTTCCCAGCTGCTCCTTCAAGTAGGCGCCGCCGTAAAGACCGGGCCACCGACCTGTGTTCGCGTGGATATACGTTACGAACTCCCTCGCCTCGTCGAGCGTCATCGGCGGCTGCGGCACGCCGTTCAGGGCCCAGGTTTCGAAATCCAGGGCCATCAGTTCGTCGTCACGGGGCTTGGCCTGGTCGAGATAGAACTTCGCCTGGTCGCGACCGGGCGCCCGCTCGCCGAAATGATACGATCCGACCAGCAGACCGGCGGCACGAGCCATTGGGCGCCTGTCGGCATAAACGCTGTCGGTCTTGCCGACGCCCTGTGTTGCCTTGAGGATGAGACCTCGCAACGTTTGGCGCGCCTCAACGAAATCGACGTGATCCTGGTGATGAGAAATGTCGGATACGACGTTGAGCTCTTGCATGATCGGGTCCTCGGCCGCTGCCACGGCTCGGCCGAACTGCCGGAATGCCGTGTCGATCAGGTCGACGAACCACCGCCCCCGCCGAGGTCGACGTCGTCGCACCTGCCGTGCATATTACGTAACGTAATTCAGGAAATTTATCAAACTTCCCTAACGTAAAACTCGCGCGTGGCGCCGGGCGCATTGCCTTGCCGACGGATCTCGCCCGGAGAGCTCGCATCCGGCGCTGCCTCTCCGCGCTCCACTGTCGGCGGCCTCCGCCGCCGCCCGCCGCCGCTTCGAGCACCCGCATGCGATGTATCGGTGGATGGCCGCGTCCGGCGGCCAGAATCCGGGTGCGAACGCCCGGTCCCGTGACTTAGAAGGCGAAACGGGAGCGGTAGACGCGAAGGCGATTGACAAGGCGCCGTAATTGTCTGACGATTTTGCGGCCACACTGTTCGGCAGTCAGGACACGCCGACCCGCCGTACGAGGTCGGAGGTCATGGGGAGGACTGGAATGGCTCGAAGCGCTGAGGGAACCGGCGGCGGCCGCACCTTGCACAGCCAGGCTGCGGCCCGGATCGGCCAGCGCATCCTCTCCGGCGAATGGGCGACGGGCGACACGCTGCCGACCGAAGCGGATCTGGCGCGCGAGCTCACCGTGTCGCGCGCCTCGTTGCGCGAGGCGATCAAGCTGCTCGCCGGCAAGGGCCTGATCCGCTCGACGCCGCGCCGCGGCACGGTGGTGCAGCCGCGCGCCAACTGGAACCGGCTCGACCCCGACGTGCTGGTCTGGCAGGCCTTCGACGGCCCGACCGCCAGCTTCGTGCGCGACCTCTTCGAGCTCCGGCGGATGATCGAGCCGGCGGTGGCGGCCCTCGCCGCCGGGCGGGCCAGCGACGAGCACCGCAAGGCGATCGGCGAGGCCTTCCGCGCCATGGAGAACGCTCCCGACGTGCAGGCCTCGATCGTCGCCGACCTCGCCTTCCACCGCGCCATCCTGCTGGCCACCGGCAACGAGCTGCTCGCCGCCTTCGCCCCGGCGATCGAGGCCTCGCTCTCGGTCTCCTTCAAGGTGTCGCGCGCCAACATGATGACGCAGGACCATGTCGTGCCGATGCACCGCGCCGTGGCCGAGCCGGTGCTCGCCGGCGACGTGGAGGGGGCGCACCAGGCGATGATGGCCCTGCTCGACCGCTCCGAGCGCGATGCCGCCACCGCGGTCACCCTCACCCAGGGCGGGCGGAGCGCCGGCACCGAGGGCGGGACCGGCTGAGCCGGCCCGCTGTGCCACGCGCGGACCGGGCGGCCAGCGCGGGCTTTCCCGGGGAGCGGCGGGGGCATCGCGAGGACACGAAAATTTTGTCAGACGAATCGTCGGATTCTGGCCAGAACCCATTTGACTGTTCAGACAATTAAATCATAACAGCGTGTCAGTCGGGGCCGCCAGCGGTGCCATGCCCGGGGGCGGCGGGCCGGCAAACCCTGCAGGATTCGATCGCCGGCGGCATCCTGCAGGCCTGTCGCGTGGGAGAGGCGAACACGGCCGCCGCGGCGGCCCGGTTCGCGCCGGTGGATGACACTCAAGGGGAGAAAACAGTGAAGACCCTCACATCAGCGCTTCTGGCGCTCGCGCTCTTCGCATTCGGGCCTTCCGCGCAGGCGGCGGACAAGGGCCTCATCGGCGTCTCGATGCCGACCAAGTCCTCGGCGCGCTGGATCGCCGACGGTGCCAACATGGTCAAGTCCCTTGAGGCGAAGGGCTATTCGGCCGACCTGCAATATGCCGAGGACGACATCCCGAACCAGCTCGCCCAGATCGAGAACATGATCACCAAGGGCGTCAAGGTGCTGGTGATCGCCGCCATCGACGGCACCACCCTCTCGGACGCGCTCAAGCAGGCCCACGACAAGGGCATCAAGGTCATCGCCTATGACCGCCTGATCCGCCAGTCGCCGAACGTCGACTACTACACGACCTTCGACAATTTCCAGGTCGGCGTGATCCAGGCGACCTCGCTGGTCGACGCCCTCGGCCTCAAGGACGGCAAGGGCCCCTTCAACGTCGAGCTGTTCGGCGGCTCGCCGGACGACAACAACGCCTTCTTCTTCTATAACGGCGGCATGTCCGTGCTGCAGCCCTACATCGACAGCGGCAAGCTCGTCGTGCAGTCCAAGCAGATGGGCATGGACAAGGTCGGCACCCTGCGCTGGGACGGTGCCGTGGCTCAGGCCCGCATGGACAACATCCTGTCCGCCTTCTACACCGACAAGAAGGTGAACGCCGTGCTCTCGCCCTATGACGGCCTGTCGATCGGCATCCTGTCCTCGCTCAAGGGCGTCGGCTACGGCACCCCGGACCAGCCCCTGCCCTTCGTCTCGGGCCAGGACTGCGAGGTTCCCTCGATCAAGTCGATCATCGCCGGCGAGCAGTATTCGAGCGTGTTCAAGGATACGCGCGACCTCGCCAAGGTGACGGTCGACATGATCGACGCCATCCTGAGCGGCAAGGACCCGGAGGTCAACGACACCAAGACCTACGACAACGGTGTCAAGATCGTCCCCTCCTACCTCCTGAAGCCCGTGCTGGTCGACAAGACCAACTACGAGAAGGTGCTCGTCGGCAGCGGCTACTACACCGCCGACCAGCTCAAGTGATATCAGGCGGCGGGCCTCTCGCCGGGGCCCGCCGCCGAACCGACGAACACGACGGGCGGCGCCGGCCGGCGCCGCGCCTCGAGCGGAACGGGACCCTGACGTGAGCATGATCCTGGAAATGCGGGGCATCACCAAGACGTTCCCGGGCGTCAAGGCGCTCAGCAACGTCAACCTCGCGGTGAAGCGCGGCGAGATCCACGCCGTGGTCGGCGAGAACGGCGCCGGCAAGTCGACGCTGATGAAGGTGCTCTCGGGCGTCTATCCCCACGGCACCTATGACGGCGCGATCGTCTACGAGGGCACGGAACGCCAGTTCCGCACCATTGCCGACAGCGAGAAGATCGGCATCATCATCATCCACCAGGAGCTGGCGCTGGTGCCGCTGCTCTCGATCGCCGAGAACATCTTCCTCGGCAACGAGCAGGCCCGATACGGCGTCATCGACTGGCACGCCGTCACCGCCAGGACGCGCACGCTCCTGGACAAGGTCGGCCTCAGGGAGAACCCGGCGACGCTGATCACCAATCTCGGCATCGGCAAGCAGCAGCTGGTCGAGATCGCCAAGGCCCTGGCCAAGGAGGTCAAGCTCCTCATCCTCGACGAGCCGACCGCCAGCCTCAACGAGAGCGACAGCGACGCCCTGCTGCAGCTCCTGCTCGAGTTCAAGCGCCAGGGCATCTCCTCGATCCTGATCTCGCACAAGCTCAACGAGATCTCCAGGGTGGCCGATTCCATCACCATCCTGCGCGACGGCTCGACGGTGGAGACCCTCGACGCCCGCGGCACGGAAATCACCGAGGACCGCATCATCAAGGGCATGGTCGGGCGCGAGATGGCCGACCGCTATCCCAAGCGCGAGCCCAGGATCGGCGAAGTGCTGCTCGAGGTGAAGGACTGGAACGTCCACCACCATCTCCATGCCGAGCGGCACCTGATCAGGGACGTCAGCCTCAACGTGCGCCGCGGCGAGGTGGTCGGCATCGCCGGGCTGATGGGCGCCGGGCGCACCGAGTTCGCCATGAGCGTCTTCGGCCGCGCCTACGGCCAGAACATCTCCGGCAAGGCCTTCATGCACGGCCGGGAGGTCGACCTTTCCACCATCCGCAAGGCGGTGGCGAGCGGCCTCGCCTATGTCACCGAGGACCGCAAGCAGCTCGGCCTGGTGCTCAACAGCTCCATCCTGCACAACGTCACCCTCGCCAACCTGCCCGGCGTCGCCAAGCGCGGCGTGATCGACGACATGCGCGAGCTCGCCGTGGCGACGGGCTATCGCCGCCAGCTCAACATCCGCTCCTCCAGCGTCTATCAGGAGGCGGTGAACCTGTCGGGCGGCAACCAGCAGAAGGTCGTGCTCAGCAAGTGGCTGTTCTCGGGCCCCGAGGTGCTGATCCTCGATGAGCCGACACGCGGCATCGACGTCGGCGCCAAATACGAGATCTACACCATCATCAACCGCCTCGCCGAGGAAGGGAAGGGCGTGATCATGATCTCGTCCGAGATGCCCGAATTGCTCGGCGTGTGCGATCGGATCTATGTCATGAACGAAGGACGCATCGTCGGCGAGATGCCGGCCGAGGAGGCATCGCAAGAGGCCATCATGCGGGTGATCATGCGCTCCGGGGAGAAAGCCCAATGAGTTCCGAAATCACCGCCGCCCCGCCCAAGGCGGAGACGCCGAAGATCGGCGAGTTCCTCAAGCGCAACATCCGCGAATACGCGATGCTGCTGTCGCTCGCCGCGATCATGATCTTCTTCGAGTACATGACGGACGGCACGCTGTTCCGGCCGCTCAACCTCACCAACCTGATCCTGCAGAACAGCTACATCATCATCATGGCGCTGGGCATGCTCCTGGTGATCGTGGCCGGCCATATCGACCTGTCCGTCGGCTCGGTCTCCGGCTTCATCGGCGCGGTGGCGGCCGTGATGATGGTGACCTTGCATGTCGACCTCGTCACCACCGCCATCGCCTGCCTGGTGCTGGGCGGGCTGATCGGCGCGGCGCAGGGCTATTTCATCGCCTTCTTCAAGATCCCTTCCTTCATCGTCACCCTGGCGGGCATGCTCGTCTTCCGGGGCCTGTGCCTCACCGTGCTGCAGGGCCAGTCGATCGGCCCCTTCCCGGTCGCCTTCCAGAAGCTCTCCTCCGGCTTCATCCCCGACATTCTCGGCGCCGAGGGCGCGACCATCCACGTCTCCACCGTGCTGATCGGCGTCGTCGTGCCGCTGCTCCTGGTGTTCTCCGCCATCCGCAACCGCCGCAGCCAGATCAAGCACGGCGTCGAGGCGGAGCCGATGGTGTTCTTCCTGATCAAGAACGTGGCGACGCTGGTCATCCTGGCGGGGCTCGGCTACCTCCTCGCCACCTACAAGGGCCTGCCCAACGTGCTGATCGTCATGGGCACGCTGATCGTCGCCTATCAGTTCGTCACTAGCCGCACCACGCTCGGCCGGCGCATCTACGCGCTCGGCGGCAACGAGAAGGCGGCCAGGCTCTCGGGCATCAGCACGGAGCGGCTGACCTTCCTGACCTTCGTCAACATGGGCGTGCTGGCCGCCCTTGCCGGCCTGGTCTTCGCCGCCCGCCTCAACACCGCCACCCCCAAGGCCGGCGTCTCCTTCGAGCTCGACGTCATCGCCGCCTGCTTCATCGGCGGCGCCTCGGCTTCCGGCGGCGTCGGCAAGGTGACCGGCGCGGTGATCGGCGCCTTCGTCATGGGCGTGATGAACAACGGCATGTCGATCCTCGGCATCGGCATCGACTGGCAGCAGGTGATCAAAGGCCTGGTGCTGCTCGCCGCCGTGTTCTTCGACGTCTACAACAAGAACAAGGGCTGAGGCGGGCGAGCCGGTCGCTATGCGGCAACCGACGATCGACCCTCGAAGCCTTCCCGGAGCAGGTCTCCGGGACGCGCCTTCGGGATCGCGCCAGCCCACGTTCCGTCCGCCGATCATCCGCCGTCGGAAGCTATCGGTGCTCCTTCCTCACGTCCGGAAGTTCCCATTGGAAGACGCGATTGACCTGGTCGACCAGGGCAAAAAACTCGACTTCGGTGACACCGGGCCTGATCGAGCAGCCGCTGGAGAACAGGAGAGAGAAGCCGGACCGCCTGTCCTCGATCTTGCCGACGCCGGTCCGACCGTCGACGGATAGCCCTCGCGTGATGGACAGATCGGCATCGCGGATTTCGAAGGCCCCCTCGATCCGCTGGCATCCTACGAACAGCAATGCCAAATTCACATCGAGCGTGTCCTTCCAGGCCCGCATCAGCATGCGTCTGAAGCTCGGATTGAAGGCAGACACGAGGAACGTCGCTCCGCGCCACTCGTCGAGGATCCGGTCGATTTCGGCCTCGTCGGATATCAGCTCCACGGCACCTTCCGGCGGGAGTACGATCGGGTCTGCTGCTGCGGCCTTAGTCATGGCCTCTCTCGGCGAACGAGCATTGCCTCGGCGAGCGCCATCGCCAAAGACCGAGGCGTCAGGATAGCAGCTTGAGGCCGCCCAGAAACACTGCGAACGAGGGTTCGACGCCGGCCGCCCGCCGAACCTCGGCGAGACCGATGCGCCGCGTGAGCTGGAGCTTCGTCATCGGCTTGGCATATTGTGGCCAGACTGCCTGCAGAGCCGTGCCTGCGGCGTGCGTCGTGAGGGGGCGATGTCGGGCATAGCCTTCCAGATGGCGCAGCAGGAACGCTTCATGGCAAGGCTCCTGCCAGATGATGGCGATGTCGAGCTCCCGAGCGAGTTGGTCCGCCTCCCGGCGGCGCCGGTGATTGTCATCGACCTGATCGGAATCCATCAGGATGACCCTGCCGGCAAACTCGGACCGTCGCCGACGCCTGCGCTCGATCTCCTGGCCGGCCCGGCGCAGCCGGGCGACGGGATCACCAGCACCAGGATTGAGATTGACGACTTCGAGATGAACGGAACGACCGGCTGCCCGCAGCAGATCATTGAGGAGTTGTCCATAGGCCTGCTCGGATTCGCCCTCGCAGCCGAAAAAGATGGGCCGGCGCTGGGCAATGATCGGGCGAGGCCTGTTCATCCGATCTGAGGGATCGCACCGTAAACGCCACCGAGGTATTTCTTATAGAGATTGTCGGTCCGACGCACCGCTCCGACATCCATCAGGCTGTAGACCTGCGACCGGCCGCGATCATCCTTGTCGCAGAACACGACCTCTTCCTTGGCCAGGTCGTCGAGCAGCGAAGCGGAATGACAGGACATCCAGAGCTGCGCGCCCAGCGGGTTGCGTCTTGGATCGTAGAACCAGCGCACGATCTCCGGCAAAACGAGCGGATGGATCGACTGGTCGAGCTCGTCGATGATCGCGATCCCACCACGCTGGAGCGCGAGCAGGATCAACGGAAACGTCCGGATGAATGATCGCGTGCCGTGGCTCTCGAGGCTCCACGGCATATCGAGATGAAGGCCTTGATGTCGGAACAGCGCCGCGGGGCCATTTGCTGTCTGGACGATGTGCACCCCTTCGACGCCGAGATCGATGCGCTGAAGCTCGCGGTTGAGCTCGACCACGACGTCTGGGTTCTGCGCGAGATAGTGCACGGTGGCCTGGTCGCTCGCGTCGATGCGATCAATCAGGATGTTCCCGAAGATTGCCCCGGTCGCCGTGGAAATCACCTTCGAAGCCGGATGGTCGAACAGTGCCAAGGTCGCGACGACGCTCGCGTTCTCGCGGATCTTGTCGATGACCTGCGAAAAGCCCGCAAGCGGGAATGTCTTCGAGCCCAGCACCGCACGGTCGCCACTGCGTTCGAACACTCTCTGCCATTTGCCTTGACCCCTGCGCTTCAGACGCAAGGCTTCGTGACTGACGGAGCGAATGGCACCGTCCCTGGGTTGAAGATGGAGCTCGTAACGGAAAGTCCCGACATTCTCGGCAGTCGCGATTTTCGCATCCGTCCCGGGAGAGCCGGAAAGATCGAGCGGGCTGCCGAGCTCGACCGCCAGGCGGATCAGGCGATCGGCCGATCCCGCATCGTTGAAGCGCTCGCAGGGAAGAGAGGGTCCCTGATATTGAAAGCTCTCGCGCAGGAACCAGCCAATGAAGGCGAGCGCCCGGAGCACGGTCGATTTGCCCGACCCGTTCGGACCGAACAAAGCAATCGCCTTGGCAACCCGCTCCTCGGAGCCCGGAAAGATCTCGGAGAAGCGTTCGGGAAAATCCGCAACGTTCTTCGGCACCCGCAGATCCAGGACCTGGAGATCGCGGATCGAATAGAAATTTTCGATCTCAAGCCGATACAGCATAGCCCTGAGGTTATTTGCATCTCCTCCATACTTCAACAGAAAACTGTCAGTTTTTCAATCAGAGAGGAGACGAACTCGCCGCAACGCCCTCACCCTCCGTGCGGGTTCTCCACCCGCGGCCAGATCTCTCGGCTGAGCTTGCGATAGTTCGTCACCCGCGGGTTGGAGGGATAGGGCGCGCCGGCGTCGACATAGACGATCTCGGCGGCGATCGGCGCGAAGCCGGCGTGGAAATGGTTGGTCGACTTGACCAGCAGCATGGCCTTCGCTGCGAAGTCGATGCCGAGATTGGAGAAGATGTCGGGCTCGAAAGTCTGGGTGCGGTTGGTGTTGAGGATGACCTCGATGTCGCTCCCTTCCAGCCGCACCACCGCGCTCGGCCCGAGCGTGACGCGGCTCGCGCCGAAGCTCTGCCAGGCTTCCGGCACGGCCCGCACCACCTCGACCGCCGCGTCGATCGGCGCGCCGCCGTCCGGGCCGGCCTTGCCGCCGAAGCGCAGCGGCAAGCGCGCGCCCTCCCCGGCCGCCATGCAGAAGGTGACGGCGAGGGGATCCCAGATCGTCGCGACGGCAACGCCGCCGATGCCGCGCTCCAGGATGCGGCGCAGGATCAGCGTGCCGTCGCCGGCGACGCCCCCGCCCGGATTGTCCCAGACGTCGGCGACCACCACCGGCTTGCCCGGCCGGCCGGCGGCGACGGCCAGCGCCCGGTCGAGGCCGGCATCGATGCCGACCATCGGCATGGCCGTGCGCCCGCGCATGGCGAACACCTCCAGGCCGAGCGCGCGGGCCAGCGCCGCGCCGCGCGCCGCGTCGCTGTCGGTGACGACCAGCATCTGGGTGCCGAGCTCCGGCATGTCGCCGGCCATGAAGCCGTGGATGAGGGAGATCGAGAGCACGCCGTCCTGCCCCTGCATCGCCTTGATGCGGTCGACGAAGCCGCGCATCGGCTCACGGCTGGTGGGGAAGACGTCGATCATCCGGCAGTCGAAGGTCGAGATGACCGGCCGGATCTCGCCGCGCAGGGTGCGCAGGGCGAGGTCGACCACGTGCTCGCCGCGCTCGAGGAAGTCGGTGTGCGGGAATTCCAGGAAGGCCGCCAGGATGTCGGCATTGGCGACGCGCTTGCCGGTCAGGTGGCTGTGCGGGTCGAGCTCGGCGGCGACCAGCACGTCCGATCCGACGATCGCGCGCACCCGCTCCAAGAAGTCGCCCTCGCAGTCGTCATAGCCCTGCGCCACCATGGCGCCGTGCAGGCCGAGCACCACGCCGTCGACCGGCAGGGCGGCGCGGAGCTGGTCGAGGATCTCCTCGCGCAGGCCCTCATAAGCCTGCCGCTGCAAGAGGCCGCCCGGCTCGGCCCAGGTGGCCGTGCCCTCGATCAGGGTAAAGCCCTCCGCCTGTGCCCGGCGGCGCAGCACCACCATGGGCGAGGAGCACAGGGTCGGCGTCTCCGGGTGCTGGCCGGGCCCGGCATAGAAAGCCATCTCGAAGCTGGCGCGGTCGGTCGGCACCGGCGAGAAGGTGTTGGTCTCCGTGGCGAGGGAGGCGGTGAAGATGCGCATGGGGCTGTCTTGCGTTGCGGGCCGGCGAGGCGCCGGCTCCCGGGGGGTGGTTCGGCGGCGTCCGCTATTTGACGGCGCCGAGGGCGAGGCCGCGGACGAGATAGCGCTGCAGCCAGGCGAAGAGCACGGCAACCGGAACCGAGGCCACCACGGCGGCGGCCATCACATAGTGCCAGTCGACGGTGTAGCGGCCGGCGACCAGCGAGAACACCTGGATCGGCAGCGTGTAGCTGCCCTGGGTGCGCAGCATGGTCAGGGCGATGACGAACTCGTTCCAGGCATTGATGAAGGTGAAGATCGCCGCCACCACCATGGCCGGCACCGCCAGCGGCAGGAACACGGCGAAGAGGGTGCGCCAGCGGCTCGCCCCCTCCATCCAGGCAGCCTCCTCGAGGTCGCGCGGGATGGTGGCGAAATAGCTCTGCAGCATCCAGACGCAGAAGGCGATGTTGAAGGCGACATAGACCAGGGTGAGGACGTTGAGGCTGTCGATCAGGCCGACGCCGGCGACGAGGCGGAACAGGCCGATGACGAGCACGATCGGCGACAGCATCTGCGAGATCAGAAGGAACTGGCGGAAGGCGCCGCGCCCGGTGAAGTCGTAGCGGCTCAAGGCATAGGCGGCCGGGATCGACACCAGGATGGTGCCGAGCGTGGTCAGCACCGAGACGTAGAGCGAGTTGACCAGCGCCGCGCCGAAGCCCGCGCTCTCCCACATCTCGGTGAAGTTGCGCCAGGCGATCTCGCGCGGCCACCAGGTCGGGTCGAGCACCTCGGTCGCCGGCTTCAGCGCGGTGATGAGCATCACCGCGAAGGGAAAGAGCACCGCCGCGACGACGGGCGAGAGCAGCAGCCAGAAGATCACCGAGCGGACCAGCTTCCTGCGCTTCATCGGGCCTCCTCGCGCATCGCCAGCCGGACATAGATCAGGGTGAAGACCAGCAGGATGGCGAACATGATCAGCGACACCGCCGCCGCCTCGCCGAGCTTGCCGATGCGAAAGCCGAGCTTGTAGAGGTAGGTCACCAGGATGTCGGTGGAATTGGCGGGGCCGCCCTGCGTCGTCGCCCAGATGATCGGGAAGGAGTTGAAGACGTAGATCGTGTTGAGCACGAAGGCGATGTTGAGGAAGGGGCGCAGCAGCGGCAGGGTGATCAGCCGGAACTGGTCCCAGCGCCCGGCGCCCTCGATCGCCGCGGCGTCGTAGAGGTCCTCCGGCACCGAGGACAGGCCGCCGAGGAAGATCGTGGTCGTGAACGGGATCGACACCAGGATGCCGATCAGGACCTGCATGGGGAAGGCGGTCGTCGCCTCGGCCAGCCACTGGATGTTGGCGTCCATCAGGCCGAGGCCGCGCAGGCCGGAATTGAGCATGCCGCTCTCCCCGTTCAGGGCCCAGCGCCAGACGATCGCCGTCATGGTCAGCGACACCGCCCAGGGCAGCATGACGATGATGCGGGCAAGGCCCCGGCCGTAGAAGTCCTCGTTGAGGATCAGCGCGATCGGCACGGAGACGACGAGCGTGCCGAGCACCACCGCCGCGGTCCACACCAGCGTGCGCCACAGCGCCGCGATGAAGTCGGGATCGGCGAAGACAGCCCGGAAATGCTCCAGGCCGATGAAGCCGCGCATGATGCCGAAGCGGTTGACGTCGTGCACGGCCAGGGCGCCGATCTCGTAGAGCGGCATCAGCACGACCAGCGCGGCGAGCAGGAAGCTCGGCAGGATCAGGACATAGGGGGCGGGAGTGCGTGCCATCGAGGCTCGGCGGCGGGGCTGGGGGATGTCATGCGCTCGAGGATGGTCGCTGGGCGCGTCACCGAGGCAGCACGTTCCCCTCTCCCAACTGGGAGAGGGGTTTCTCGCGTCCCGCTATTTCTTCGTCAGCACGGCGTCGGCCTTGGCGGCGGCGTCCTTCAGCGTCGCCTCGATGTCGTCGGGCTTGCCGAGATAGATCTTCTGCAGCGCGTTGGAGGTTTCCTGGGCGATTTCCTCCCAGCCCGGGATGACCGGGGCGAAGCGCGCCTTGGGCAGGAGCGAGGCGAAGACCTTGAGGTCGGGATCGTCGGCGAACATCGGGTCGGCCGCTTCCTTGGCGTTGACGGGCAGGAAGCCTTCCACCTTGTCGAAGGCAGTGCGCTGCTCGGTGGTGAAGAGGAAGTCGAGGAACTTCCAGGCCTCGTCCTTCACCTTGGAATTGTCGAACAGCACGATGGAATCGGTGACGCCGTAGGTGCCCTGGTCGCCGTTCGGGCCGGCCGGGATCGGCGCCACGCCGTATTTGAGGTTCGGCGCTTCCTTCTTGATCTGGCCGGACAGGAAGGGCGCGGTGATGACGGTGGCGACCTTGCCCTGCTTGAACAGGTTCTGCACGTCCTCGCGCGAGTAGGAGGTGACGCCGGGCTGGGTCAGGCCGCCGTCGATGAAGCTCTTGTAGAGCTTGGCCGCATCCAGCGCCGCCGGGCCGGACAGGCCCGACTTGCCGTCCTTGACGATCTCGCCGCCATAGGACCACATGCCGTAGTAGAAATAGACGTCGGTCTCGATTTCCTTGCCCTGCAGGCCGAAGGCGTAGGTTTCTCCGCCCAGGGCCTTGATCTTGGCGGCATCCGCCTGGAACTCGGCCCAGGTCTTGGGCGGCTCGGCGATGCCCGCCTTCGCGAAGATGTCCTTGTTGTAGTACATGGCGCGGGCCGAGGCGGCGATCGGCAGGCCGTAGACCTTGCCGTCCATGACCGAGGGCGACAGGAACGTGTCGATGAAGCGCGCCTTGAACTCGGGCGTGACATAGCCGTCGAGCGGGGCGACGACGCCCTGGCTGACATAGTCGAGCAGCCAGCGCGTGCCGATGATCGACAGATCGGCATTGGCGCCGGCGGAAATGTCGGTAGTCAGCTTCTGCTGCAGGTTGTCCCAGGGCACCACCTCGATCTGGATCTTGGTGCCGGGATTGGCCGCCTCGAAGGCCTTGGCCGCCGCCTCGAAATAGGGGCCGGTGCCCTTGGAATATTCGGCGATGGTGACGCGGACCGTGCCCGCCTGCGCGGCGGCGCCGAGCGCGAGCAGGCCGGCCCCGGCCAGGAGAAGGAGGTTGGTTCGTCCGAATGTCATGGCGATGCGGCCCTTCTGTTTGCGACGGCGGCGGCACGGAACGGTTGTTTGAGAAGGCACCGCGCAGCCGGAAAGGCCCCGCGCGAGCATCCGTGCACATTGCCCCCACGCTCGCCGCCGGGGCGGAAGGCGGAGGGTCCCGATACTGTTCTCTGTAATTTAATTTCTTGCAAGCGGGAAATTTACGGCCGGGAAGGTCGATTCCATGTTGCTTTTTTTCACGAGCGGTCCTTCACTCCGCCTTCGACCCAGCAGCCAGCGATGCCGCGATGACCGAGCGCGACGCCCCGCCAGACCCTTTCCGCCTCGACGGGCGGCACGCGCTGATCACCGGCGCGGGCGGCGGCATCGGCCGGGCCCTGGTGGCGGCCTTCCGCGCCGCCGGCGCCACCGTGTCGGGCGCCGACCGCGAGGCCGCCCCGCTGGCGGAGCTCGACCTCGCCCAGCGCCTGGTGTTCGACCTCGCCGACGCCGCGGCCGCCAACGCCGCCGCGACGCGCTTCCTCGCCGAGGCCGGGCCGCCCGATATCCTGGTCAGCAATGCCGGCTACACCCGCGCCGAGACCCTGGGCCAGGTCGACGGCGCGGTGTGGGAGCGCGAGCTCGCCATCAACCTCTCCGGCGCCTTCCATCTCGCCGCGCCGATCGTCGCGGCCATGGCCGCGCGGGGCGGCGGGGCGGTGGTCTTCGTCGCCTCCGTCAACGGCCTCGCCCATTACGGCAACCCCGCCTATTCCGCCGCCAAGGCCGGCCTCATCGCCTATGCAAAGGCGATCGCGGTCGAGCGCGGCCGCAACGGCGTTCGCGCCAATGTCGTGTGCCCCGGCTCGGTGCGCACGCCGGCCTGGGACCACCGCTTCGCCCGCGACCCGGCGATCGCCGACCGGGTGCTGCCGCACTATCCGCTGCGGCGGATGGTGACGCCTGAGGAGGTGGCGCAGACGGTGCGCTTCCTCGCCTCCCCGGCCGCCTCCGGCATCACCGGGGCGGTGCTGCCGGTCGATGCCGGGCTGACGGCCGGCAACCTGCGCTTCGTCGACGACGTCCTCGGAGGTGCCTGAGATGGCGGCCCTGTCGATCCGCAAGCTGGTCAAGGCCTACGGCGCCACCCAGGTGCTGCATGGCATCGACCTCACCGTCGCCGACGGCGAGTTCGTGGTGCTGGTCGGCCCCTCCGGCTGCGGCAAGTCCACGCTGCTGCGCATGATCGCCGGGCTCGACGACATCTCCGCCGGCGAGATGTGGATCGGCGCGCGCCTCGCCAACGCCCTGCCGCCGCAGCAGCGCAACATCTCCATGGTGTTCCAGAGCTACGCCCTGTTCCCGCACATGGACGTGCGGCGCAATGTCGGCTTCGGCCCGCGCATCCGCCGCGAGGCGCCGGCCGTCATCGAGGCCAAGGTGCAGAAGGCGGCCGGGACCCTCAATCTCGGCGACTATCTCGCCCGCCTGCCGCGCCAGCTCTCCGGCGGCCAGCGCCAGCGCGTCGCCATGGGCCGCTCGATCGTGCGCGAGCCCGACCTGTTCCTGTTCGACGAGCCCCTGTCGAACCTCGACGCCAAGCTGCGCGTGCAGATGCGCACCGAGATCAAGGCGCTGCACCAGGCGCTGAAGACCACCATCGTCTACGTCACCCACGACCAGATCGAGGCCATGACCATGGCCGACCGCATCGTGGTGATGAACGGCGGCCGGGTCGAGCAGGTCGGCTCGCCGCTCGAGCTCTACGACCAGCCGGCCAACCGCTTCGTCGCCGGCTTCCTCGGCTCGCCGGCGATGAGCTTCATCCCGGGCGTGCTGGAGCGCGGCGACGGCGCCCCGCGCCTGCGCACCCGGGCCGGCTTCACCCTGCCGGTCGGCGAGACCGCGGCCGCCTCGGGCCAGGCGGTCGAGGTCGGCATCCGGCCGGAGCACTACCGCCTCGCCGAGGCCGGCGCGGGCTTTCCCTACCGGGTCGAGGTGATCGAGCCGACCGGCGCGGAGACCCATCTCTTCGGCGCCATCGCCGATACCCCGGTGCGCTGCGTCTTCCGCGAGCGCCTCGCCCTCGCCCCCGGCGACGTCCTGCCCCTCACCGCCGACCCCGCCCATGTCCACGTGTTCGACGCCGAGACCGGCGTGAGGTTGTGAGGGCGGCTGAGATGGGAGGAAGATCGCGTCGGAGGCCTGTGCGGGATCCTCATGGCCGGGCTTGTCCCGGCTATCCGCGCGAACGCCGCGCCCATCGAACGGCTCCCGACGCCTCCGCCTCCCGCCCCGCCTGACCCCCATGCCCGCCCCGCCCCTCGATATCGTCGCGCGCCTGCGGGAGATCGCCGAGCAGGGCAGCCGCTCCGACCAGCGCGTCGCCGCCACCATCCTGGCCGATCCGGACTTCGCCACCCATGCCGCCATCGCCCGCCTCGCCGCCCGGGCGGAGGTGAGCGAGCCGACGGTCACCCGCTTCTGCCGGGCGCTCGGCTGCGACGGGCTGCGCGACTTCAAGGTGCGCCTGGCGCAGGCCGTCGCCATGGCGGGCCGCTACCTCGCCGCCCCGGCCGAGGGGCGCGACGGCCGCATCCCCGACACCATCGCCGCCGGCGCCTGCGGCGCCATCGAGATGGTCTGCGCCGGCATCGACGCCGCCGATCTCGCCGAGGCCGGCCGCATCCTGGCTGCGGCGCGCATGGTGCGCGCCTACGGCTCCGGCGGCACCTCCTCGCTCGCCGCGGTCGAGATGGAGAACCGCCTGTTCCGGCTCGGCCTGATGGTCTCGGCCTGCAGCGACGGCGAGATGCAGCGCATGACCGCGGCGGCGGCCGACGCCGGCACCGTCATCCTCGCCTATTCCGTCTCGGGCGAGGTGCGGCCGCTGGTCGAGGCCGTCACCATCGCCGGCCATTACGGCGCGCACACCATCGCCGTCACCGCGCCGGGCTCGCCGCTCGCCGCCGCCGCCCGGCTGGTGCTGCCCTTCCGTGTCGACGAGGGCACCAACATCTACCGCCCCTCGCCCGCCCGCTACGCCCTGCTCGCCCTCACCGACATGCTGGCCATGGTGGTGGCCGAGCGCATCGGCGCCCCGGCGGTCGAGCGCATGCGGCGCATCCGCCACCACCAGGCGCTGGTCAAGCGCAACGCCCAGCATCTGCCGCTCGGAGACTGATCCCATGTTCGCCGCCGTCGAGACGCCCGCCGTCCTGATCGACCTCACCCTTGTCGAGCAGAACCTGCAGCGCGCCCAGGCCTATGCCGATGCGCACCGCCTCGCCCTGCGCCCGCACATCAAGACCCACAAGCTGGCGCGCTTCGCCCGCCGCCAGGTCGAGATCGGCGCGGTCGGCATCACCTGCCAGAAGCTCGGCGAGGCCGAAGTGATGGCCGATGCCGGGCTGACCGATATCTTCCTGCCTTACAACATCCTCGGCCAGGCCAAGCTCGCCCGGCTGAAGGCGCTGGCCGGGCGGGTTCGCCTGTCCGTGACCGCCGACAGCGCCGTCACCGTCGCCGGCCTCGCCGCGACCTTCACCGATGCCGGCGCCCCGCTCGCCGTGCTGGTCGAATGCGACACCGGCATGGGCCGCTGCGGCGTGCAGGCGCCGGCCGACGCCCTGGCGCTGGCGCGGACCATCGCCGCCGCGCCGGGCCTGCGCTTCGCCGGGCTGATGACCTATCCCGCCGCCGGCAAGGCCCAGGCCGCCGCAGCCTGGCTCGCCGAGGCGAAGGCGCTGCTGAGCGAGGCCGGCCTGCCGCCCGCCATCGTGTCCAGCGGCGGCACGCCGGACATGTGGCACGCCGCCGACGCCGCCGCTGTCGTGACCGAGTACCGGCCGGGCACCTATATCTATCTCGACCGCTACCAGGTGGCCAAGGGCGTCGGCAGCCTGGCGGATTGCGCGCTGACCGTGCTCGCCACCGTGGTCAGCCGCCCGACCGAGACCCGCGCCATCATCGATGCCGGCTCCAAGACGCTGACCAGCGACACGCTCGGCATGGACGGCTACGGCCTGGTGCTCGGCTATCCCGAGGCCGTCATCACCGGCCTCAGCGAGGAGCACGGCACCATCGACCTCTCCGCCTGCCCGGCCAGGCCCGCCATCGGCGAGCGCCTGCGCATCGTGCCTAACCATGCCTGCGTGGTGTCGAACCTGTTCGACCGCGTCGTGCTGGTGCGCGGCGACGACGTCGTGGAGACGGCGAAGGTCGATGCGCGGGGGCGGGTGGACTGAGGCGCCTCACCCCCTCAGCTCGTAGGCGCCTTCACGGCTCTCCGCCACCTGTCCGTCCCGCACGATCTCGACGCGGCCGAGATAGCGCCCGGCCGGCCAGGCCGGCTGGGTGCGCTTCTTGCCGACGAAGGAGACATAGGTCGCCTTGCTACGCTCCAGGGGATCGGAAAGGGTCGAGGCTGCGAACCCGGCCGGACCGGTCAGCGTCAGGCGCACCCGGTCACCGGCCTTCAGATTGATGAAGCGGCCATAGAAGATCAGGGCGGGACTCGCCGAGGCCGGACCGTCGACGGCGCCGCCGCGCAGCTCCAGCTCGCCCGGCGAGACCGGCGCGGCGGCAAAGCCCGTCTCGATGATCGCGCCGTCGCGATAGGCGAGCTGGGCTGCCGCCGCCGCGCTCCACAACGAAGCGGCCGCCGGCCCGGCGGGGCAGGCCGGCTTGTCGGCCATGGGGCCGGCGGTGAAAGGGTCGAGCACCGTGCCGGCACGCCGGACGGTCATGTGCACATGGGCGAAGGCGGCCATGCCGGAAGAACCGACCAGGCCGAGCGGCGCGCCGGCCGCGACCTCGTCGCCGACGCGCACCGAGACGCTGCCCTGCCGCATGTGGCAGAGCTGCACCTCCCAGCCGTCCGGGCCTGTCAGAACGACGCCGTTGCCGCATTCGCGCCTGGCGACGGCAGCCCGGTCCGCCTCGGTCGCGACGAGATGGTCGGGCATGTCGTTGCGCAGCGCCTTGATCCGTCCCGCCATCGGCGCCAGCACCCGCACCCCGGCCTCGGCCGCCCTGGCGGAGAGCAGGCGGATGTCGACGCCGTCATGGCCGTCATAGGTCTGGGCCCCGCAGCGATAGTCGAGCACGCCCGGCCCGGGGTCGTGGTCGACATATTGCTGGACGAAGCAGGTCTGCCCCACCGTGCAATCGAGCGGCAATCCGAGGCCCGGCGGCTTGGACTCGAAGGCGCAGAGGCCGATGGCAGCCAGGGCCAGGCCGAGGAGCCGCGCTGTCCGTCCAGACATCCTGCCTCCGCCCCGTCAATGCCGCTGCAGTCCTTATAGCCTGAGCCGATGACGTTACGGAAGAAAAACGACGGCAGGCTCACCCTGCCGAGCCTTGCTCGCGGAACCGGCGATCTCGTGGCTGCATTGCTTCCCGCGGCGCCGTTGCAGCGCGCCCTCACCCCACCTGAAACTCCGGATCGACCGGAATCTGCATCGCCGTGACCAGGGCATTGGTCTGCGACGCCATGCCGACCACCGCCAGGAACTCGCCGTGCTGGGCGTCGGTCAAGCCCTTGGCGCGGGCGGCGGCGGTATGGGAATGGACGCAGTAGGAGCAGCCGTTGACGGTGGAGACGGCGATGTAGACGAGCTCCTTGGTCAGGGGATCGAGCGCGCCCGGCGCCACCATCACCGCCTTGAGCGAGGCCCAGGTGCGCTCCAGCAGCGCCGCGTCATGCGCCAGCCCGCGCCAGAAATTGTTGACGAAGTCGGATTTGCGCGTGGCGCGGATGTCGTCGAACACCGCCTTGACCCGCGCGTCCCGCTCGACCTCGGCATCGCTCCAGAGCTTCACCGTCGCCATGTCAGCCGTCCCTTCCCGATGAACGCGATCGGGGCCGCGTCCGGCCCCGCCGCCATCTTCGGGCCCGCCGCCCCGCTTCGCAACGGCCCGGGACCGGCCTACGGCGCCGGCACCCCGCTCGGAGACGGCACGCCGGCCCGGATGCGCTGCGAGAAATCCGGCCCGAGCCCGCCGGCCCGCGCGCGCTCGTCGATATGCGCCCGGGCCCGCAACTCCGCCAGGGGCAGGCTGGTGTCGAGCACGCCGCGGTCATAGGCGTAGCCGGGCAGATAGCCGTTGACGATCAGGCGCCAGTCGAACGGCACCGAGGCGCCGACCGCGTGCATCATCTTGACCACCACCGTGGTGCAGTTCGACGTCAGGGAATTGTAGAATTGCGGGGTGGCCGCGAGGGCGTTGGCGTCGGCGACATATTCGAGCAGCAGGGCGCGGATCGCCGCCGGCGGCACCGCCAGGCGGTAGAGCTGCACGTCCTCGCCGCGCAGGTTGGAGCGCACGCCGACCACGTCGCGCTCCTCGGCGGCGACGATGACGAGCGGGTTGCTCTTGAACAGGTCGGCGATCGGCGAGAAAGCGCCGCCCCGGCTGCGGCGCACCTCGATCGACCAGGCGAGCTGCTCGCCGCCCTCGAAGCCGAAGCTCAGGATCAGATGCGCCATCTGCGGCCCGTCCCAGTAGGACAGGAAGAGGTCGAGGGTGCGGAGCCCGGCGAGGTCGTAGCGGCGCGTCTCCCAATGCTCCTCGGCCTCATCGCCCGTGCGCCAGGCGAAGGCGCGGACATTGGTCAGGGTCAGCATGTCGCCGTCGAGCGTGCCGGTGACCTGGCGGGCGACATCGGGGGCCCAGTCCGCCGCGGCCGGCGGCTCGATCGTCGACCACCAGACGAGCAGCATGGCGAAGACGGCGGCGAAGCCGAGCAGCGCCGGCCAGCGCCAGGCGCCGAAGAGCAGAGCGATGACGCCGAGGCCGAGCAGGGCGAAGGCCCCGGCCGCGAGCGCCCGCACCGGCTCCGGTGCCGGCAGGCGGTACCACAGGGCGAGCGCCCCCCAGGCGGACAGCAGGGCGACGGCGAGCGCCAGGAGGATGACAAGGGCGACCTCGACGGCTCGGCGCATTCCGCACTCTCCCAGGCAGTTCCCGACCATTGCCGATATGGGGAAACCCCACTCCCAGATGGGAGAGAGGTTCCCGTGTCGCTTCGATTCGATCGTTCTTCAACCTCGCCTCGGGACGTGCCGTCCCCATGACAACCGCCGCCCTACCCGATCCGCCAGCGTTGGAGCCCCTCCCGGCCCGCCTCCGGGATCGGCATCGGCCGGCGGGTGCCGAGGTCGATGACCACGATCACCGCCCGCGCCGCAGCGACGCAGGCCCCCGCGCCGAACAGCGCGTGGCGCAGGCGGATCGATGTGGTGCCGATCTGCTCCACACCGCTCGCCGCCTCGACCCGGCCGGGCCAGCGCAGCTCGCGGAAATAGTCGATCTCGAAACGGGCGAGGGAGAAGCCGGCCTGCGCGGGAAAGCCGAGGCCGGGGTCGAACAGCAGCGCGGCGCGGTTGCTCTCCATCAGCGAGGCGAAGGCGCCGTTGTTGACGTGGCCGAGCCGGTCCATGTCCTGGAAGCGCAGCTCGTGCTGCGTGCGCCAGGGAAAGCCGTCGATCGTGGGCGGGGATTCGCGCAAGGCCTGCTCCGATGCCGTCATTCGCTGCGGCGCATCAAAGCAGAAATCGCCGCGCCGGACATCATGGAGGGCGGGCCGAAGCCCGCCCCCCGCCTCACTCCACGATCCGGGTGACGATGCCCGAACCGATGGTGCGGTTGCCCTCGCGAATGGCGAAACGCGCATTCGCCTCCAGGGCCACCGGCTTGCCGAGCGCGACGGTGAAGGCCGCGGTCTCGCCCGGCATCACCCGATCGCGCTCGGCGCCGAGCTCGATCGCACCCATCACGTCCGTCGTCCGGAAGTAGAACTGCGGACGGTAGTTGCCGAAGAACGGCGTGCGGCGCCCGCCCTCGTCGGCCGACAGGATCCGGGCCTCCGCCTCGAAGCGCCGATGCGCCCTGAGGCTGCCGGGCGCGGCCAGCACCTGGCCGCGCTCGACCAGCCGGCGCTCGACCCCGCGCAGCAGGCAGCCGACATTGTCGCCGGCGATGCCCTGGTCGAGCACCTTCTGGAAGGTCTCCACCGAGGTCACCACCGTGCGCCGCGGCTCGCCGAGGCCGACGATCTCGACCTCGTCGCCCGCCCGCACGATGCCGCGCTCGACAAGGCCGGTGACGACCGTGCCGCGGCCGGGAATGGCGTGCACGCCCTCCACCGGCATCAGGAAGGGCCGGTCCTTCGGCCGCTCGGGCAGCGCGATATGGCTGTCCAGCGCCTCGAACAGGCGGATGATCGCCTCGTCCGCCAGCGGCCCCGTCTCGCCCGCCAGCGCCTTCATGGCCGAGCCCCGCACGAAGGGCGTCGCCGCCCCGTCATAGCCGTGCCGGGTCAGCAGGTCCCGCGTCTCGAGCTCGACCAGGTCGACGAGCATCTCGTCGGCGGCCGCATCGACCTTGTTGACGAACACGACGATGCGGGGCACGCCGATCTGGCGCGCCAGCAGGATGTGCTCGCGCGTCTGCGGCATTGGCCCGTCCAGCGCCGAGACCACCAGGATCGCCCCGTCCATCTGCGCCGCGCCGGTGATCATGGTCTTCACGTAGTCGGCGTGGCCGGGGCAGTCGACATGGGCATAGTGCCGGTTGGCCGTCGCGAACTCGACATGGCCGGCGGCGATGGTCAGGATCTTCGTGGCATCGCGCGTGCCCTGGGCGGCCGAGGCCTTCGCCACCTCGCGATAGGACACGAAGCGGCTCCAGCCGCGGTCGGCCGAGACGCGCGTCAGCGCCGCCGTCAGCGTGGTCTTGCCGTGGTCGACATGGCCGATCGTGCCCACGTTGCAATGGGGCAGGACGCGATGAAACTTCTCCTTCGCCATAGGACTTCTCCTGGCAGGCTCCCGAGCGGATCTTGAGCGATATCGACACCACGGGAGCCGTCCGGTGCCCGAGACCGCTTCTGCGGTCGGGCTTCGAAGGCTGCGTCAGGACAGACGGGCGTTCAGGCTCGAGGCAGAGCGAATGCGGCCGGGGAATCGAGGTCCCCGGTGATCGACAGCGATATGCGCTGCGACAGCCGCATGGTCAGGCGCCCTTTCGGCGTGGAGAACGGAGCGTGCGTGTAGCGGATCGGCCGGTGAAAGGCAAGGGTAGCCACAACAGGACGGCCGCCGGCGTCGGCAGCCCTGGCCGGAGGTCCCGGCCGGGTGCCTCGCCTCCGGCTCTTCAGGCTTTCCTGGTCGGTTTCCCGAAGCGCTTCGGGCTGCCCGGCACGCCCTTGTGCGGTCCGCGCGGCCCCTTGTGGTCGCGGGGGCCAGGCGGCGCGACGGCCGGCTCGATGCGCCCCTCCTTGCCCTCGCCGCCGGCGCGGACGGCCTCGACGAAGCGCTCGGCGGCGCCGGCCATCACCTCGAACTTGGTCTCGCGCTCGAAGATGCGGATGGCGCCGATGTCCTGCCGCTCGACGCCGCCGCGCCGGCAGAGCATCGGCAGGAGCCAGCGCGGATCGGCATTGTTGCGGCGCCCGACGGCGAGGCGGAACCAGACGGAGCCGCCCTCCCCGCGGGCCGGCTCGTCCTCCCGGTGCTCACGCGGCCGGGGCCCGCGCCCCTCCCCCACCTCACGGCCGGCGCCGGGATCGCCGATTTCCTCCGGCAGAGGGTGCTGCGCGCGATAGACCCTGACCAGCGCCGCGGCGATCTCCTCGGCCGGTCGCCGGGCCAGCAGGGCGCGGGCCGTGGCGAGGTCGTCCTCGCTCGCCGCCTCCGTCAGCAGCGGGTCGACCAGCAGCCGCTCCTGATCGAGCCGGCGGATCTCCTCGGCGCCCGGCGCCGCGGTCCAGTCGACGCGGATGCCCGCCTCGGCCAGCAGCCGTTCGGCCCGGCGGCGCTTCGACGGCGAGGCGAGGACGACGCTCACCCCCTTGCGGCCGGCCCGGCCGGTGCGGCCGCTGCGGTGCTGCAGCGCCTCGGCGTCGTGCGGAAGATCGGCGTGGATCACCAGGGCGAGATTGGGCAGGTCGATGCCGCGCGCCGCCACGTCGGTGGCGACGCAGACCCGGGCGCGGCCGTCGCGCAGGGCCTGCAGCGCCTGGTTGCGCTCGTGCTGGCCGAGCTCGCCCGACAGCGCCACCGCGGAAAAGCCGCGCTCGACGAGCGTCGCCTGCAGGTGGCGCACGGCCTCGCGCGTGTTGCAGAACACGATCGCGCCCGGCGCCTCGACGAAGCGCAGCACGTTGACCACCGCGCGCTCCACCTCCTGCCCGTGCACGCGCAGGGCGCGGTATTCGATGTCGGCATGGCCGCGCTCGTCGCCCGCGACGGCGATGCGCTGCGCCTCGCGCTGGTAGCGACGGGCGAGCGCCACGATGCCCTTGGGCAGGGTCGCCGAGAACAGCAGCGTGCGCCGCTCGGGCGGCGTCGCCTCGAGGATGAACTCCAGGTCCTCGCGAAAGCCCATGTCGAGCATCTCGTCGGCCTCGTCGAGCACCACGGCCTCGAGCGCCCCGACCTTGAGCGCGCCGCGCTCCAGGTGATCGCGCAGGCGCCCCGGCGTGCCGACGACGACATGCGCGCCCTCGGCGAGCGCCCGCTGCTCACGGCGCGGGTCCATGCCGCCGACGCAGGCAACCACCCGCCCTCCGGCGGCGGCATAGAGCCAGGCGAGCTCGCGCTGCACCTGCAGCGCCAGCTCGCGGGTCGGCGCCACCACCAGGGCCTGCGGCGCGCCGGCCGGGGCGAAAGCCTGCGCCTCGCCGAGCAGATCGGAGCCGATCGCCAGGCCATAGGCGACCGTCTTGCCGGAGCCGGTCTGCGCCGAGACCAGGAGATCGCGCTCGGGCGCTGCCTCCAGCACCGCGGCCTGGACGGGCGTCGCCTCGCTATAGTTGCGCTCGGCCAGCGCCTGGGACAGCGCCGGGTGAAGACTGGGCAGGAAGGTCACGTCGAAGCCTCGTTTGGGCGCCGGGCGAAGCAGGATTTCCGAACTCCGCCGACGGGGCGGCCTCGGAAATCCTGCAGACTTTCAAAGTTTCAGCAGAGTTTCGCCGCCGCGATCGGCCCTGCTCATAGAGCGTTTCGTCGCGGCGCGCCACCCACCCGGACAAAACCCTGCCGCCTCAGCACCATCCGGCCGATTCGCTCGAATTGTCGCGATCGGGTTAACCGACCCCCAGCAATTTGCCGGCCAAAGTGACGAAGAGCGCGTGCACGGGCGGGGCGCAGGCCTGCCGCGCAGTGCGCCGCGGTGCGGAGTATGCGTAGATGGCCGTGAATGCCCGCTGGCAGCTCACGCTTTCAACAGTCCTGGCATGGTCGGCCGCGCTCGCCCTGGCGCTCGTCGCGGGCTTCGCCTTCTCCGGCCAGGGCATCGTCGGCCTGCGCCTCGCGCCGGGCCTCGAGATCGGCGCGCTGCTGCTGACGCCGCGGGCTCGCTGGCGCGCTCTCGTTCCCGCCTTCGCCCTCGTCCATGCCGTGGTCATGGCGCGATATGGCGATGCCATGCCGCTGGCCATCGGATCGGGCGTGTCCGCCGCCCTGCTGAGCCTCGCCGCGGCCCACCTGCTCCAGCGCGACGGGACGTGGCTGGAGGGCCGCGCCGACGACCTCGCCGCCTGGGCTCGCTTCGCCGTGATCGCCATCGTCCTGGTGCCGGCGGTCGACGCGCTCTGGGGCCTGTTCCTGGTGCTGACCGCTGCATCCGCGCCGCCGGCTGCCGGCGCCCCGGCGATCTTCGGCGCCTGGTGGCTCGGCGATGCCCTCGGCGCCGCGATCCTGGTGCCGGCGCTGCTGCGGCTCGCGCCTGCCGCCCTCGCCCGCTGGCGTCCGGACCGGGCGGGCGAGGCCCTCGCCGCCCTGGCCGGTTTCGCGGCGCTCGCCGCCGCCGTCGCCGGCCAGGGCGCGGTGCTGCCGGTGCTGGTGCTGCCGCTCGCGCTGATCGCCCTCGCCTTCCGCCACGGCTCCGCCGGCCTGGCGGCGGGAACGGCGATCGCGACGCTGCTGGTGCTCGGCTTCACCCTGGCCGGCCGGGGGCCCTTCGCCGCCATGGCGGTCGGCGCCCCCGCCGCCGTGGCGCTTGCCCAAGCCTTCCTGCTCTCGGCCTTCGCCGCCGCCCTCGTGGTCGCCGCCCTCGGCGACGAGCGCCGCCGGCTGCAGCACCGCGACGCCATCGCTGCGGAGATCTACGAGCTCGTCGCCGCCCAGTCGGGCGACATGATGTTCGTCATCCGGTCCGACGGCTCGGGACGCTTCGTTTCGCCGGCCGCGGCCGACCTCCTCGGCGTACCTGCCGCCGCCCTGGCCGGGATCGACTGGTGCGGCCGGATCCATCCCAACGACAAGGCCGGGTACGAGACCGCCGTGGCCGCCATCGCCGCCGGGGAGGCGAGCGCCGGCTGCATCCTGCGCGTGCGCGACGCGGAGGGCGGCCACCGCTGGCTGGATGTGCGGCTGAAGCCGAGCCGCACCGCGGCGCGGGACGGCACGCCGCTCATCGTCGGGACGGCGCGCGACATCACCCTGCGCTGGCTGCGCGAGCAGCAGCTGGAGGCGGTGGCGACGACCGACGCGCTGACCGGCCTGCCCAACCGCCACAAGTTCAGCGAGCTGCGCCGGGCCGCCTGGCAGCACGCGGCCCGGACCGGCCAGGCGCTGTCGCTGATGATCGTCGACCTCGACCATTTCAAGGCCTACAACGACACCTATGGCCATGCCGAGGGCGACCGGTGCCTGGCCGCCGTCGCCCGCCTGATCGATGCCACCGTGGCTCGCACGGACGACATCTGTGCCCGCTTCGGCGGCGAGGAGTTCGTGGCGATCCTGCCGGACACGCCGAGCGACGGAGCGCTGCGCGTCGGCGAGCGCATCTGCCGGGCGGTCCGCGCCGCCGGCCTGCCCAACGCCGCCGGCCCCAAGGGGGTCGTCACCGTCAGTGTCGGCATCGCCACCATCGTCCCGGTCGGCGACGATGCCGGCGTGCTGTTCGAGGCCGCCGACGCCGCGCTCTATCGCGCCAAGGCCAATGGCCGCGACCAGGCCCATGTCACCGACCTCGACGACGTGGCGCCGCGCCGAGCCGCCCTTGCGGGGTGAGGAGCCGGATTTCCCGGCGCCTCCTCAGCCCTGCAGCTTGCGCACCAGGCCGGCGGCGCCGTCCACCTCCAGCATGTCGCCGGAGCGCAGCCATTGCGTGGCGCCTTCGAGGCCGAGCACGCAGGGAATGCCGAAGGCCCGCGCTGCCATGGCCGTGGGCGAGAACGGGCCGCCGCGCTCGGCCACGACGGCCGAGGCCGTGGCGAAGGCGGCGAGCCAGCCCGGATCGGCATGGCGCGCCACCAGGATCTCGCCGGGCTGCAGCGCCTCTCCCCGCTCGCCCGCCAGCCGCGCCCGGCCGCGCACCAGGCCGGGCGAACCGGGCTGGCCGATGCGCTCCGGCCCGGCCGGCGCCGCAGCGAGGCCGAGCGTCGGCGGCATCGATCCGCCCGCCACGGCGCCGCGGACGATCAGCCGCCGCGGCGGATCGGGCCGCGCCGATGCGGCGGCCATGTCCGCCCGCCGGACCGCGACGAGCCCGCGAAGGTCCGCCGTGGCGCCGCTGCCGCGGATGGCGCCCATGATCTCGGGCAGGGTGAGGAACAGCACGTCGCGCGGCCCGGCGATGAGGCCGTGGGCATGGAGCTGCCCGCCGATCGCCAGGACGAGCTTGCGGATGCGCCCGACCAGGCGGGCGTGCTCCCAGCGCAGGATCTCGCGTTCGTCGAGCCGCGCCTTCACCCAGGCCATGAGGCCGGCGCCCAGCAGGCGGCGCAGCGGCCGGCCGGCGAACAGCGCCTCGAGATCCGCCACGCCGTTCGCCGGGTCCGGCGCAGGCCGTCGCGCGGCGGCGGCGATCGCGGCGAGCAGGGGTCGCGGATCCTCGTCCAGCGGCACGCTCTCCAGCTTGAGCTCTGCGGGGCAGCGATCGGCGAAGCGTGCGAGATAGGCCGCGATCTCGCGCGCCAGCCCCGGATGCCTGGCGGGCGCAGCCCGATCGCCCGCCGCCAGGCGCGCGATCAGCACGGCATCGCCGGCGACCATCGCCGCCATCCGCCGGATGCGCCTCGCCGGCTCGGCCGCAAGGCCGCCGTCCCGCCCGAGCAGGATCTCCTGGTGCCGGGCGAGGCCCGCCGCCCCGGCCCAGCGGCCGAGCAGCCGGCGCGAGGCGCTCACCCCGATCACGCACAGCACGGCGTTGAGCGGCGGCGCGTCCCAGCGCTCGATGAGGTCCGCCTCGATCCGCCGATACTCGTGGGCCAGCGCCGAGAGCGGCATCGACTGAAGCTCATCGGCATGGTGGGCGAGCGCGGCGTCGATCCGCGCCCGGAAAGCCGCGACGGTGCGGCGCAGGAGGAGCGCCCGCCCGAGCAGACGCAGGCCGGGCCGCACCAGCCGCGCCCGGTCGACGAGCCCGGCAAGGCCGCGGCCCGGGCGGCGCGCGCCGATGGCCGCGACGATCTCCGGGGGCAGCGGCCTGTCGAGCCCCAGCACGGCGTCCATGGTGCCGCGGGTGGCGGCGAAGCCGGGCAGCAGCGCCAGGGCGCGGTACCAGCTGATGAGGTTGTCGTAGAGCCGCCCATCGACGCGCCCGATCAAGGCCTCGAACAGCTCGGCATGGGCGGCGATGCCGGTCTCGGGCACGCCGGCGGCCCGCAGCACGCTGCGCCAGGCGCTGGAGCGCATCCGCAGGGCGAAGCTCTGGGTCAGCGGCGTGACGCAGCCGGGATAGCTGCCCGCCATGCCGGAATCGTCGAGCACCGTGACGGCTGCGTCGGGGATCGGCAGGGCGGCGTCCTCCGCCGGCGCACGCGCCAGCCCGCGCCGGCGCTCCCCGCTCACGACGACGATCCGCCGCGATGCGCAAGCGCGGCCTGGCGGGGCGCGGGGGGCGGGTCTGGCGGCATGCGGCATGTCCTGTCGGCAGGGTGTCGCTGCGGCAGCAGCGACGCGGCCTTCTAGCCCGGCAGCCCCCCGCCCGGGCGTGCGTTCCCGCACAGGGCGGACCGCGCCGACGGCGCGGCAATCGCCGCCCGGCAGCGCCTCCCCTCTTGACCTTGCCCGCGCATCGTCGTCTTTGCCCGCAACCGAACCCGCCAGAGATGCCCCGATGCTGCGCTCACCCCTGATGAACGTGATGGTCAACGCCGTGCTCAAGGCCGGCAAAGGCCTCAAGCGCGACTTCGGCGAGGTGGAGAACCTGCAGGTCTCGGCCAAGGGGCCGGGGGATTTCGTCTCGATCGCCGACAAGAAGGCCGAGCGCGTGCTGCACCAGGAGCTGGACAAGGCGCGCCCGGGCTACGGCTTCGTGATGGAGGAAGGCGGCGTGATCGAGGGTTCGGACAAGACCCATCGCTGGCACATCGACCCGCTCGACGGCACCACCAACTTCCTGCACGGCCTGCCGTTCTTCTCCACCTCCGTCGCCCTGGAGCGCGACGGCGTGCTGGTGGCCGGCGTCGTCTACAACCCGGCGACCGAGGACCTGTTCGTGGCCGAGCGCGGCGCCGGCGCCTTCCACAACGACCGCCGCATCCGCGTCTCCGGCCGCCGCCTGATGGCGGAGGCGCTGGTCTGCGCCGCGGTCATGCAGATCGGCCGCGGCAACCATGCCACCAACCTCGCCGATGTCGGGGCGGTGATGGCCCGCGTCGCCGGCGTGCGCCACATGGGCTCCGTCGCCCTGGAGCTCGCCTATGTCGCCGCCGGCCGCTTCGACGGGCTGGTGGAGCGCTGGCTCTCCTCCTGGGACATCGCCGCCGGCATCGTGCTGGTGCGCGAGGCCGGCGGCTTCGTCAGCGATCCCCGCGGCGGCGACACCATGCTGGCGAGCGGCGACGTCGTCGCCGGCAACGAGGCGATCCACAAGGGCATCCTCACCACCCTCGCCAAGGCTTGACACCGCCCTTCGCCCGATCCATAACGCCGGCCGTTCGCACTTGCGGCGACGTGGCGGGGTAGCTCAGCTGGTTAGAGCAGCGGAATCATAATCCGCGTGTCGGTGGTTCGAGTCCACTCCTCGCTACCATTCCTCCCCACACTGCGCGTGCCCGGTTCGGGGATGTCCTGCTCCTCGGGAGGCGTCAGGCCTGCCTTGATCTCGGCGAGGGCGCCGTTCGTCGCCGTCTCATTGTCGAGAGAGATGATCGTGTCATCGGATGGCAGCTTGCCTTCGATGTCGCGAAGCCGTAGCAGAACGTTCCATACGGCGCCGAGAAGTCGATCGCCTCCTCGCGCTTCGCTGTGATGGTCAGCGAGCCGATGAAGGGCCGCAAGCTCCGTGTCGAGCCCTCGCCGGCCTTCGTCCGCATCGATGACGATGCCGCAATCAATCCGATCGGCCTTCTCAGACGCCTTCGAGGAGCTCTGCTAGCCGGATGAGGCTCTATTCGATCTCCGCCGCGATCATCGCGGCTCCCACCAATCCCGCATCGTCGCCGAGCTCGGCGGCAAGGATCTCGGCGGGCGGGAAGCCGGCCAGCAGGCCTGCGCGCAGGGCCGAGGCCATGTCCGCCTGCAGGAGGTCGAAGAGGGCGGACATCCCTCCCCCCATGATGATCCGGCTCGGCGAATAGCAGTGCTGCACGTTGGCGAAGCCCATGCCGAGAAGGCGCGCGAAGTCCGCCAGCAGCGCCAGCGCGCGTTCGTCGCCCTCGCGCGCGGCCTGCGCCACGTGGAAGGCCGTGACGGCCTCCCCTCCCGCCAGGACGGCGATGCGGGACGAAGGCTCGGCGGCGACGGCCGCCCGCGCCCTGCCGGCCAGCGCCGTGCCGGAGGCCACCGCCTGCCAGCAGCCGTAGCGCCCGCAGGCGCATGGCTCGGAGGAGTCGGTCACATGGGTGTGGCCGACCTCGCCCGCGAGGCCGCCGATCCCCCGGATGAGGCGTCCGTCGACGATCATCCCGCCGCCGATGCCGGTCCCGACGGTGACATAGGCAAGATTGTCGCAGCCACGGCCGGCGCCCGCGCGCCATTCGCCGAGGGCGGCGGCCTTGGCATCATTTTCGAGAAGGCAGGGCAGGCCCGACGCCCGCGACACCGCCTCGGCCAGCGGAACATGGCCCCAGCCCGCCAGCGCGGGAATGTTGAGCACCGTCCCGGTGGCGGCGTCGATGGCGCCGGGCACGCCGATGCCGACGCCCCGGGTTCCTGGCTCGCGCAGCCGCCCGACCAGATCCGCCATCTGGCGCATGACCGCCTCCGGCCCGGCCTGCGACGTCTGCCGCCGCTCGGCCGCGAGGATGCGTCCTTGCGCATCGACGCGGGCGCAGCGCACATGCGTGCCGCCGAGATCGATGCCGATATGGCTCCTGGCATGCGCCATCCCGCGGGCCTCCGCTCAGATCGTCACCTTGCTGGTCCTCAGCGGCGTGCCGACATCGCCTTCGACGCGCCGAAGGGCGACGGCGATGTTGAGGGGCTGCAGCGCCAGCAGCATGGATGCCGCCGCCGCGATGCCGCCATCGACGGGCAGCGCCACCGTCGTCGTTCCGGCGATGGCCGGCTGGCCGCTGGCGTCGAGCACCACCGTCGGGCAGCCCGCATCGAGCGTCGCCTCGGCCAGCGCTCCGACCAGCTCGCCGTCCGGCCCGGCGCTGCGCAGGAGCACGATGGCGAGGCCCGGCCGCAGCACCTCGAACGGACCGTGGCGAAACTGCCCGCCTTCGAAGCCGATCGTCACGACGCGCGCCAGCTCCATCATCGAGAGGGCGGCGCTGCCGGCAACGCCCGCCATGGCACCATAGCCGGCAAAGATCACCGCCTCGCAGGGCGCCAGCGCCTGGTCCACCGCGTCGATGGCCGGCACATCCGCCTTTTCGAAGACGGCCCGCAGCGCGCCCATCGGCGCGCCGAGGGCTTCCAGGATGGCGCCGTGCATGGCGATGGTGAGGATGATGGAGCGCGTGGCTGCAAAGGCCTGCTCGGCGCCGCCATGCGCCACCAGGGCGGCCTTGCACGCCCTGGCGAGCGGGCTCTCTGCGTCCAGGGTGAGCGCGAATGTCTCGCCCGCGACTGCCGGCGTCCGCAGCAGCTGCACGATTTCGCCGGACCGGCCCGACTGGGACGCGATGATGAGCGTGCGCGATGCGTCGGGCAGCGGCGCGGACAGCAGCTCGGATGCCGTCATCGCCCGGCAATCGAAGCCCAGCCTGCGGTAGAGCGGCGCCACGACGGCGCTGACGTGATGGGAGCCGCCCATGGCGCAGAGCAGGACGCTGCCGGTGCGGCGGATGCTGGCGGCGACAGCGGCCGCTGCCGCGCGACTGCCGTCCAGCGTGGCCAGCGCATCGCTGCATTGCCGGCTCATCTCCGCCTGCATGCGGCGAAGGCCTTCATGGTCATGCATCTTGAAACTCCGGATCGGGACATTGGGACATAGGATGGTCACTGCACGATGGCGCCGGTCTCGGCATCCGCCAGGCAGAGCTTCTCGGTCTGAACGGAGAGGACGAGAGGCGCCCCCGCCACCAGGCGCGGATCGGGATCGAGGCGGGCCACGACCGGCGTGCCGGCGATCACGGCGTGCACCAGCGTTTCCATGCCCAGCGGCTCGATCACGCCCGCCTGCACGCTGAGGCCCTCGGCTTGCGGTGCCGCCAGGCTGAAATGCTCGGGCCGGACGCCGGCCAGCACCCTTCGTCCGGCAAGCCGGGCGAAGCTCTCCGCCTTCGCGGCCGGCACCGGCACCACGCCGCTGTCGCCGAGGCGCAGGGCCGGCGCTCCCCGCTCGGAGACGATCTCGGCGGCAATGAAGTTCATGCCGGGCGAACCGATGAAGCCGGCCACGAAGACGGTCGCCGGCTCGAGGTAGAGATGCTGCGGCGGCGCGATCTGCTCGATCCGCCCCTTGTTCATCACCACCACCCTGTCGGCGAGCGTCATCGCCTCGACCTGGTCATGGGTGACATAGATCGTCGTCGTCGGCACGCGCGTATGCAGCTGCTTGATCTCGGCACGCATCTGCACCCGCAGCTTGGCATCGAGGTTGGAGAGCGGCTCGTCGAACAGGAAGACCTTGGGATTGCGGATCAGCGCGCGGCCCATGGCGACGCGCTGGCGCTGGCCGCCCGACAATTGCCGCGGCTTGCGATCAAGCAGGGCGGTGATCTCGAGAATCTCGGCCGTCTCGTGCACGCGACGCCGGATCTCCTCGCGCGGGGTCCGCCGCAGCTTGAGGCCGAAGGCAATGTTGTCGGCCACGCTGAGGTGGGGATAGAGCGCGTAGTTCTGGAACACCATGGCGATGTCGCGCTCGCCCGGCTCGAGCTCGTTGACCCGGGCGCCGCCGATGCGGATCTCGCCGTCGGTGATCTCTTCCAGGCCCGCCACCATGCGCAGCGTCGTCGACTTGCCGCACCCCGACGGCCCGACCAGGACCACGAACTCGCCCTCGGCGATGTCGAGATCGATGCCGTGCACGGTCCGGACGCCGTCATAGGCCTTGACCACCTTGCGAAGCGACACGTCAGCCAAGAGCGGGGTCTCCGGTGGGAGGGACAATCATCGGCGGCCGGCCTCAGTCGGTATAGAGGGCATCCGCGGCCCGCCAGTCGAAATCCCCGTCGAGCGGCATGGTCGGGCGCGGCAAGGCGCTCCAGCGCAGCCGGGTCATGTCGAGCTGCGACGTGCCGTCGCTCAGCAGGAGGATATGCCGCGCCCGGATATCTTCCAGCTGGGGATGGAGATAGCCGAGCTTGACCACATAGGCCTTGTGGGCGGCGGGATCGACGCCCATGGCGCGCAAATGATGCGGCGTGGTGATGCCGATGGAGCGGGCATGGAAGGTGGCCTGCACGCCGCCGATGCTGACGCGCGCCCACGCGCTCTCCACGGAGCGATAGGGCTGGAACCCCGGCAGGTCCAGCGTGGCGCCGCAGGCCTCGACCCGGGCGAGAACCCGCATGGCGGTCCGCGGGCGCGAGATGTGCTCGGCGCCGAGCTCGATCTCGATCTCGCTCCCGACCCCGGCGGCCGTCAGCCGCTCGACGGTCCTCGGCGCGGTGATGCCGGCGACCACGATATCGCTCACACGAGGATCGCGCAGGGCCGCCTGCAGCACCAGGGTCAGGTCGCCGGCCGCGCCCGCGGTGGTGTTGTCACCGGAATCGGAGACATAGACCGGCCGCTCCGGGCATTCCATCGCCCGGCGCAGGCCTTCCTCGACCTCGGCCGTCTCCATGCGCAGCCTGAAATCGTGGCGCCGGTCCCAGATGCGGCTGGCGAGATCCATCGCGGCGCGGCGGGCCACGTCGGGATCGCCGTCGCTGACCGCGACGGCCGTCACCGCCGTCCAGGGCCGGTCGTTCCAGGCGAAGCCGACGAGGATGTTGCTCTCCATCAGGCCGTCCCGGCCGTCCAGCGCGGCAAGGCCGCCATAGAGCTCGTCCGCCGGCGGCAGGTTGGTGACCGCGATCTCGCCCGGCAGCAGGATCGGGATGCTGACCGCCGCCTTGCGCGGCTTCAGGCCCTGCCTGAGGACGCGCAGGAGCTGGTCGGCGGCACGGAAGCCGGTCTGCCGGTCGTCGCGGTGCGGCGCCGTGCGCAGCACGCTGAACACCGTCGCCGCCCGCAGCAAGTCCGGCGTCATGTCGCCGTGCAGGTCGAGCGCGACGCCGATCGGCACGTCCGGGCCGACGCAGGCGCGCACGGCGCCGATGAAGTCGGTATCGGCATCGAGGCCGAGGCCCGTGACCTCCAGCGCGCCGTGATTGGCGACGAGCACGCCGTCGAACGGTCCCTGCTCTCGCAGCAGGTCCAGGGTCTTGTCCTTGATCCGGCCATAGGCCTCGGCCGTCATCGCCCCGCCCGGCAGGGCGGTGGCCCAATAGAGCGGCACGGCCTCGACGCCCGGCTCCGTCTTCAGGCGGTCGAGCATGCCGCGGATCATCCAGACGTCGCCCTGCGCGATGTCCCGGCTGGAATAGTGCTGCACGGCGTCCCAATCGGTCGGCTGCGGTGAGGCGAGCATGATCTCGATCGACAGGCCGACGATGGCAATGCGCATGTCCATATCCTTTGGGGCGATGGCACTCAGGGAAGAACGCTGGAGGATTGCAGGCCGGTGACGCCGTCCAGGGCGAGCGCGATGCCGCCGAGATAGGGCTTCACCGCCGAGATCTCGGAAAAGGTCACCCGGCTGCGCGCATGCATCGAGGGATGCGCCTGGCGCTTGAGCGAGGGCTCCAGGCTCGGGCGCAGATAGGTCTCGGCGCGCGCCATGTCGCCGCCGAGCACGACCACCGGCGGATTGAAGGTGTTGACCAGGTTGGAGAGCGCCGTGCCCAGCACCTCGCCGGCGAGCGAGAAGGCATCGAGCACGGCGGGATCGCCGTCCCCTGCCCTCGCCAGGATCTCGTCGAAGGCATGCACCGCCCGCCCGCCCACGGCGCTCGCATGGGCGGCGAGGGCCTTTTCCGAGAGATAGGCCGACAGGCAGCCCGAGGCGCCGCACGAGCACAGCCGCCCCTGCGGCACCACCTTGAGATGGCCGAGCTCGCCCGCGAGCCCCTCGGCGCCCAGATACATCGCGCCGCCCAGGAACAGCGCGCCGCCCACGCCCGAGCCGGAGAAGAGATAGACGAAATCGTCGACATCGACGCAGCTGCCGAACATGCGCTCGGCCATAGCAGCCGCCTTGCCGTCATTGCCGACATAGATCGGCGCCTTCACCGTGCGCTGCAGCCGCTCCAGCACCGGAATGTCGTGCCAGCCGAGGACCGGCGCATGGACGAGGCTGCCGTCGTGCCGCACCAGGCCGGGCAGCGAGACACCGACGCCGAGCAGCGGCGTCGATCGCAGGCCGTCGCCGATCACGGCCTCGATCCCCTCGGCCACCTCGGCCTCCAGCCTCTCGACCGCGCCGTCGAAAGGCCGGCGCCGATGCACCAGAGGCGCGCCGTCGAGCCCGGCGGCCACGAAGGCGATCTCCTCCGCCTCGACCTGCACGCCGACGAGAAGGCCGCTATGCGGCGAGATGGCGAGCCCCTCCGCCGGCCGCCCCGGACGGTTTCCGGCCGCCTGCGCCGAGCGGATGATCAGCCCCAGCTCGTCGAACCGGTTGACGATGGAGGATACGGTCGACTTGTCGAAACCCGTCTTGCGCACGATGTCGCGCTGCGAGGTCTGCGGCTCGATGCGGATGCAATGGAAGATGGCGTTGGCGTGGTAGCGCCTGATGTCCGAGACCTTCACCAGCCGGCGACCTTTTTTTCTTTAAGTCAGAAAAACTTTGGCGAACTCGAGCCGGAGTGTCAATGGCCCATGGGCGCGACATTCGATAAATTCAGTGACATTATTGGTGGAAGTGCGAAATCATCGATCCGATGCCCCAGAAGTCAGGCGCTTTGCGAAACTTCGATCGGCACATCGGCGTGGGGAGCCCATTGACAGCCATCGAGTTTGAGCGCAGTTTTTCTTTAGCGAAGAAAATATCGCGCCGATGACCCTCAGAGGTCACGGAACAGAGACAGCCACCGTCTGGAGAAGATCATGCGGAACTTGAAGTGGGCCGTCGCCTTGGCTGCCGTCCTCGCGTCTTCCACCGCAGCCTTGGCGCAGAGCAAGCCGGAAATCTGGAATTATTATGCCGCCGGCTCGGAAAAGGCCGGCATGGACGCCCTTATCGCCTATGCCAACAAGCAAAATCCGGACACGCCGGTCGGCAGCCGCATCATACCCGGCAATGTGGTGGAGCTGCGCCGGCAGTTGCAGACCGCCTTCATGGGCGGCAAGCCGCCGGCCGCCTATCAGAGCTCCATGGCCTCCGAGCTCAAGACTTTCGTCGATGGCGGGCGGCTGCATCCGCTCACCGATGTCTGGAAGGAAATCGACGGAGACAAGATCTTTCCCGAGGGCGTTCAACGCGCCGTGAAGATCAACGGCATTCCCTATGGCATTCCTTTTGATTTTTCGCTGATCAATGAAGTCTTCTACAACAAGAGCATCTTCGAAAAGCTGAAGCTGAGCGCGCCGAAGAATTGGGACGAATTCGTCGCGGCCTGCGACACGCTCCGCAAGGGTGGTGTCGAGCCGCTCGCCAATGCCGGCGGACCGTTCTGGAGCCTCTACAATTTCTATGCGCCGCTGGTCTCGACGGTGGGCGTCGACGGCTATTACAGGATCGCCCGCGGCGAGCTGGCCTTCGACTCGCCGGAATTCCGCAAGGCGCTGGACCTCTATCGCAAGAGCATGGTGAGCTGCTACGCCAGGAACTGGAGCGGCAAGACCTGGACCCAGGCGGCCGACGACCTCGCCAACGCCAAGGCGGGCATGTTCATGATGGGCATCTGGGCCGCCGCCTATCTGCAGCAGGCGGGCATGGAAGCCGGCAAGGCTTTCGACGTCTTCCCGGCGCCGGGCACGGAAGACAAGGTGATCTTCCAGATGGACGCCTTCGCCGTGCCGGAGGGGCCGCAGGACAACATCAAGACGGCGGAGGCCTTCATCAAGGCGACGTCGAGCGTCGACGGCCAGGCGGCCTTCGCCGTGCCGAAGGGCTCCCTGGCTCCCAACATCCAGGTCAGCCCGAAGATCTACGGCTATGCCGGCGCCAGGTTCGCCGAGCAGCTCGCCCTCGCCTCCAAGAGCCAGGCCGTGCTGCCCAATCTGTTCTTCCTGCTCCCGCCGGACGTCGGCGCCGAGCTCGGCAACCAGATCGAACGCTTCGCCATCGATCCCTCACAGGCCAACGAGGACGCGATGATCTCCACCCTCGAAGGCGCGCGCAAGGATGCGCTGGAGAGCAACGCCTACATCAAATGGTGAGGCGTCGGCGCGCCGGGCGACCTCCCGCGCCCGGCGCGCCAGCCGTCCCGCGTCACGAGCTGCGATCCGCATGGCAGGCGTCAGAAGCGTCTTCGGTCTCCCGCGTTCCACCCTCGCCTTCGGCGCCTTCCTGGCACTGCCGGTGGCGCTGTTCCTGATCTTCTTCATCTATCCCATCGTCTCCACCGTCTACATCTCGCTGCACGACTGGAACGGCGTGGCCCCGACCATGCGCTTCGTCGGCTGGCGCAACTACGTCACGCTCGCGACCCAGCCGCGCTTCCTGCACGCCCTTGCCAACAACCTGTCCTGGCTGGTGTTCATGCTGGTCTGCCCCACGGGCCTGGGCCTGCTGCTCGCCGCGCTGCTCGATCGCGGCATCCGGGGCGAGCGTGTCTTCCGCATCGTGTTCTTCCTGCCGTTCACCATCCCCGCCGTGGCCGTGGCCGCGATCTGGCGCTGGGTCTACGAGCCCTCCGGCGGATTGCTCACCACCGTGATGCAGCTCGTCGGCCTCGGCGACCATGCCCAGAACTGGCTCGGAGACCCCCGGATCGTGACCTATTCCCTGATGGGCGCGGTGCTGTGGTGGACCACGGGCTTTGCCTTCCTCGTCTTCTTCGCCGGCCTACGCAACATCCCCGAGGAATTCATCGAGGCCGCCCGCATCGAAGGCGCCACGCCCTGGCAGGTGTTCTGGAAAGTGCGCTTTCCCCTGCTGTGGCCGTCCACCATCATCGTGCTCGGCATCTTCGCCATCGATTCCATGCGCCTGTTCGACGTGGTCTGGGCCACCACCAGCGGCGGCCCGGCCTATGCCTCGGAAGTGCTGGCGACGCAGATGTACGACGTCGCCTTCGGGCGCTTCCGGATGGGCCAGGCCAGCGCCATCTCGGTCTATCTCCTCGGCATCGCCGCCGTGATCATCATGCCCTATATCTACGCCATGTCGCGCCGCGTGGCCGACAGCGAGGCCGAGTGATGGCACCGACGCTGCCCCAGCGCCGCCTCGTGGCCTCCTATGCGGTGATCCTGGTCTTCGCGGCCCTGTTCCTGGCGCCGCTCGCCCTGGCCCTGACCACCTCGCTCAAATCCCCGGAGGAGATCACCCGCGTCCTGTCCCTGCCGCTGTCGCTGCACGTGCAGAACTACGGCGTCGCCTTCGCCGAGATGGGGCGCAGCTTCCTCAATTCGCTGCTGATAACGGCGCCCGCCGTGGTGCTGTCGATCCTCATCGGCTCGATCGCCGGCTATCCGCTGGCCATGACGAGGGGGCGCGGCGGCAAGATCGCCTATTTCATCCTCTTGTCCGGCATGCTCGTGCCGTTCCAGATCGTGCAGATTCCGCTGTTCTTCATGATCCATGCCATCGGGCTCTACGACACGATTCCCGGCATGTGGCTGGTGCACACGGCCTATGCGGTGCCGTTCTGCACCTTCTTCATGCGCAACTTCTTCTCCTCCGTCCCCCGGTCGATGTACGAGGCTGCCCGCATCGACGGCTGCACGGTGACCGGCTATTTCTGGCGCCTGCTGATGCCGGCTTCGGCATCGGGCCTGGCGGCGCTCGCCATCATCCAGAGCCGCGCCATCTGGAACGACCTCCTCTTCGCCATGACGCTGACCAGCAGCGACAGCGCCCGCCCCGCCACGGTCGCCATCGCCGGCTTCACCAGCGGCACCCAGGTGGAATACGGGCCGCTGATGGCGGCGACCATCGTCTCGACCCTGCCGGTGATGCTCGCCTATCTCGCGTTCCAGAAATCCTTCGTGCGAGGACTGCTCGGTGGCTCCGGCAAGTGAATTCGGCGACGAGGCGGTGCTGAGAGCGGTGCTCGACCGCATCATCCCGAGGGACGACCATCCCTCCGCCTGCGAGGCCGGCGTCGACGGCTTCATCCTCGGCCTCTGGAGGGCCGGGAGCGAGGGATCCGCCGGCCCTGTCGCCGCGGGCCTGGCCTGCCTTTCCGAGACGTGCCGGGCCGCGACGGGCAGGAGCTTTGCGGCCCTCTCCGCCGCCGAGCAGGACACCGCCCTCGCCGCCGTCGCGGCACAGCCCTGGTTCCGCAGCCTGTGCGAGCTTGCCGCCGAGGGCTACTATGCCGACCCCGGCAACGGCGGCAATCGCGGCGCCGCATCCTGGGCGATGATCGGCTATCGGCCGCGGCTGCCCGACGGCCCCGACGGACCGGCCTGGGACCCCCGCGATGCCGTCGTCGGAAAGCTGTGGGCATGAACGCCTATGACGCCGTCATCGTCGGGGCCGGCGCCGGCGGCAGCATCGCCGCCTGCGTGCTGGCGGAGGCCGGCAAGCGGGTTCTCCTCGTCGAGCGCGGGCGCCGGCGCGACTATGCCGACAGCGGCCACCGCGACCACCTGCGCAACCACCGCCTCCAGCGCTACGGTTTCAACACGGGCCCCGACATCGACGGCAATCCGCGTCTTCTCGTCGATCCGGATGGCGTCGAGCGGCTGGTGCGCCCGCACGAGGACGGCTACGGCGCCAATGCCGCCGCGGTCGGCGGCGGCACGCTGCTCTACGGCGGCCTCGCCTGGCGCTTCCATCCCGACGATTTCCGCATGGCCAGCCGCTACGGCGTGCCGGCGGGCTCCTCCCTCGTCGACTGGCCCTTCGGCTATGACGAGCTCGAGCCCTGGTACGACCGGGCCGAATGGGAGATCGGCGTGGCCGGCCTCGGCGGCGCCAACCCGCACGAAGGGCCGCGCTCGCGCGGCTATCCGATGCCGCCGGTGCAGCCGAGCGCTTCGACCCACGTGCTGCAGCGCGGCGCCAGGGCCCTCGGCCTCTCGACGTTTCCCCCGCCGCTCCTGGTCAACACCGTTCCGCGCGCCGGCCGGGCGGCCTGCATCGAATGCGGGTCCTGCGTCGGCTTTCCCTGCCCCAGCGACGGCAAGAACGGCACGCAGAACACCGTGCTTCCGCGCGCGCTCGCCACCGGCCGCTGCGAGCTCCTGACGGAAACGATGGTCGAGCGCGTGACCACCGACGGCGCCGGCCGGGTCGTCGGCGTCGATCTCATCGCGCCGGAGGGCACCGGCCGCCGGCATGTCGCGGCGCGCAGCGTCATCCTCGGCGCCGGCGCCATCGAAACCGCCCGGCTGCTGCTGCTCTCGGCCAGCGACCGCGAACCGGGAGGGCTCGGAAACGACAGCGATCTCGTCGGCCGCAACCTGCAGGGCCACACCTATCCGATCAGCTTCGGCCTGTTCGAGGAGGAGGTCGAGACTGCGCGTGGCCCCGGTGTCACCATCGCCACCTCGGACTACGCCCACGGCCATGACGGCGTCATCGGCGGCGCCATGCTGGCCGACGATTTCGTCATGCTGCCGATCGAGTTCTGGAGGACCGCCCTGCCCCCGGACCTGCCGCGCCATGGCCTGAAGGCCAAGCATTTCATGCGCGACAACTACCGGCGCGTGACGCAGCTGCGCGGGCCGGTGCACGAGATTCCGACGCCCGACTGCCGCGTCACCCTGGCAAGGGACCTACGCGACCGTTCCGGCCTGCCCGTGGCGCGGCTTTCCGGCGTCACCCATCCCGAGACCCGCCGCACCGCCGCCCATATCAGGGACAAGGCGGACGCCTGGATCAAGGCATCGGGCGCGGTCAGCGCCTGGGGTGCGACGCCGCCTCCCCGCCTCTCCGCCGGGCAGCATCAGGCAGGCACGGCCCGAATGGGGACGGATCCGGCTCATTCCGTCACGGACGCGCACGGGCGCGTGTGGGGTCACGACAATCTCGTCATATGCGATGCGTCGCTGCACCCCACCAACGGCGCCTTCAATCCCGTGCTGACCGTCATGGCCCTGGCCTTCCGGAACGCGACCCATCTGGCCGGCCTGCTGTAGTCGTTCCGCAGTCGAGGCCTGGCCATGGACTCGAGCCCGAGGCGAGGTCCGCCGCCGGGAGACCCCATGCTCGGGTTTGCATCCGGCGCGGTCGGACGTCACACTCCTATCGTGTCTGCCGCTCAGCCGGCCGCATCCGGGGAGAGACGTCGTGCAAGTGACCTTTGGTGCCCGAGCGGCGCTCCCGGCTCAATACGCCATCACGATCGTCCTCGTCGCCGTCTGCTTCCTGCTGCGCTGGGAGCTGCCGTGGCACGGCTTCTCGTTCTTTCTCTTCGTTCCGGCCGTCCTCCTCGGCGCCGCCCTGTTCGGCAAGGGGCCGGCCATCTTCGCAGTTGCCCTGACGGTTGCGGTGGCGACCTTCTTCTGGCTCGATCCGATCTACAGCTTCTGGATCACGCCGCATCAGGTCCCGCCGCTCGCGCTCTATATCCTGCTGTGCATCGGCATCGTCGGGTTGTGCGAGTGGACGCGCGCGGGCCTGCAACGGCGCATGAGCGGCGCGGCGGCCGGCGCGCCCGCGAGCAACCGGCCGCGATTCGAAGGGCTCGACTTCTGGCGCGGATTCGTGCTGTGCACGATCTTCGCCGACCACATTCCCGGAAATATCTTCGAAAACTTCACCTACAGGAATTTCGGCTTTTCCGACGCTGCCGAGGCCTTCGTCTTCCTGTCGGGCGTCTCTCTTGCCTTGGCCTATGGCCGCAAGTTTTCCGGCGGCAGAAGGCTCGTGGTCGTCTTCGCCCTGCTGCGTCGCGCCCTGAAGCTCTATTGCGTGCATATCGCCCTGTCGCTCGCGGCGATCGCCATCTTCGCCGCGGGCTCGCTGGTCTGGCGCGCGCCGGAACTCCTGACCGAGCATGGCAGGGACCTTTTCGTCGCCGATGCGGGGCTTTGCCTCACCGGCATCGTCTCGCTCGGCCATCAGCTGGGATATTTCAACATCCTGCCGCTCTACATCGTCCTGATCACGCTGGTGCCGGTGTATCTCTGGCTGGCGGGCTTCGATCGTCGCCTCATGCTGGCGACATCGGCCGTGATCTATGCGGGGGCCCGGCTCTTCGCCTGGGACCTGCCGAGCTGGCCGATCCCGGGAGGCTGGTTCTTCAATCCCCTGACATGGCAGCTCATGATGGCGATCGGCATCGCCGTGGGGATCGAGCTCGCCAGGGGCGGAACGATCGCCAGATCGACCGCTTGCACGATCGGCGCGGCCGCCGTGGTCCTGCTCGGCCTGCTCGTGGCGACCGACGGCTTCGGCGGCACGCTCGGCGGATGGGGCCGGGTGCGCGGCTGGCTCGATCTCGACAAGACCTCGCTCGGCCTGTTCCGCCTCGTCCATTTCCTTGCCCTGGCCTATCTCGTCGAGGCCAGTGGGGTGACGCACCGGCTCCGGGCGTCGGTCCTGTTCAGCCCCCTCTCGGTGCTGGGGCGCCACAGCCTGCTGGTATTCTCGCTCCTGTCGCTGTTCGCGGCCGCCGGCCAGGTTCTGGTCGTCACCGTGCGCACGACGGCCTGGTTCGACCTGCCGCTCGTCGGCGGCGGCATCATCCTGCTGGTCTGCGCAGCGCGCCTGGCGGAGGCCGGCAGCCTGTTTCAGCAGCCGCTCGTCGGATCGGCGATCCACGGAAGAGCATGAAGAGGCCGGTCTGTTTCACCAGCGCCGACGAGGAGCCATGAACCAGGCCGGCGACACCGATCTTCGGCAGGACCTGAGCTTCGTCTATCGGATCCGCCGACAGCTGGCCGGCAGCGACGAGACGCTGGTCCTCCTGCACGGCTCCGGCGTCGACGAGACGACGATGATGCCGCTCGGCACGAGCATCGCGCCGGGGGCGACCTTGATCGCCGTGCGCGGGCGCGTCATGCAGGAGGGCAGCCGCCGCTGGTTCACCCGCATCACGCCGACGCGCTTCGGGCAAGGCAGCATTCGCGCCGAGGTGCATGCCTTCGATCGGTTTCTCGACGAGCTGGGCGAAGCCGACGGACTCGATGCGAGGAAGGCGGTCTTCATCGGCTATTCCAACGGCGCCAACCTGCTGAGCAGCCTGATGCTGCTGAGGCCCGGCCGGGTCAGGCGCGCGGTCCTGCTGCGGGCGATGCCGGTGCTCACCCGCGCGCCTGACGCCGATCTTTCCGCCGCGAGCGTCCTGATCCTCGCCGGCGCCCGCGACGAGACCTATGGCCCGTTTGCTCCCGCGCTGGCCGACCTGCTGCGAAGCCGCAAGGCCGCGGTCACGGCGAGGACCGTCGCTGCCGGTCACGAGTTCGGCCCGGAGGACGCGGAGCACGTGCGGGCCTGGCTCCGCCCGGAGGCGGCCGGCCTCGCCAAGCTCCCGAACGGCTTCTAGCTCCGCCCGAGCTGCCGCCGGCGCCAGGCGGCCGGCGGCTCGCCGACGCGGTGGCGGAAGAAGCGGGAGAAATAGGCGGCATCCTCGAAGCCGATCTCGTAGGCGATGTCCTCGATGCCGCGGATGGTGAAGAGCAGGAGGCGCTTGGCCTCGACCAGGCGCCGCTCGCTGACCATGTCCTTGACCCCGCGCCCGCCCGCCCGGCGCGCCGCCTTGTCGAGGAGATGGCGGGTGGTGCCGAGCGCCTCGACATAGCGCTCGACCGGCCAGTCCTCGCGGAAATGCCGGTCGACCAGGCGGCGCAGGCGTGTGGCCAGCGCCAGCGCCGCCGGCACGGCGAGGGCCGGCGCCCCCGCCCGCAGGCGTGCCAGGTTCGACAGGGCGACCGCGATCAGCGGCAGCAGCACCGTGTCGGCGCCGGCGAGCGCCTCGGCATGCTCGGCCTGGATCAGCTCCAGCGTCGCGGCGAGGCGCCGCCAGAGCGGATCCTCCGCGCGGCCCGCGACGAAGACCGGCGTCTCCAGCGGAAGCAAGCTGTGGCCGGCAATGCCGGCGAGCGCATCGTTGGCGATCGACACCACGATCGCGTCGGTGCCCGGCTCGATGGTGAAGCCGTGGACCACGTCACTCGGCACGAAGCTGGCGGCCGGAGCGGAAAAACTCCAAGCTTGCTCCTCGATGCGATAGAGGCCGCGGCCGCAGGTCCAGAAGGTGATCTGCGCCAGCTGCGGGTGCTTATGAGCCGCGACCCGGCCGAAATGCACGGTGTGGCGGGCCATGACCGTCTCGACATGCAGGAATCCGACGTCGAGCGGCCGCGCCGGCTCGCCATAGACGAAGAATTCCGGAATGGCCGAGTCCGGCATTGCCGCGAAAAAGTCCAGGTGATTTACCCAATCCGTCCATAAACCCGCAGCCCCGGCCGGTCTAGCCTCTGCGCAACAAAGGGAGGACGACATGCGATCCGAGGATTTTCGCGCCGACAAGGCGCGCCCGTTCACCGGCGCCGAATATCTGGCGAGCCTGAACGACGGCCGCACGGTCTACATCAACGGCGAGAGGGTGGCCGACGTCGTCTCCCACCCGGCGATGCGCAACTCGGCGCGCTCGCTCGCCCGCCTCTACGATGCGCTGCACGACCCGGCCAGGCAGCCGGTCCTCACCAGCCGGACCGACACGGGCTCGGGCGGCTTCACCCACAAATATTTCCGTGTCGCCCGCTCGGCCGCCGAGCTCGTCGCCCAGCAGGGCGCGATCGCCGACTGGGCGCGCATGTCCTATGGCTGGATGGGCCGGACCGCCGACTACAAGGCGGCGCTGATGAACACGCTCGGCGCCAACGCGGCCTGGTACGGGCCGTTCAGGGAGAACGCCCTCGCCTGGCACAGGCGCGCCCAGGAAGCCGTGCTCTTCATGAACCACGCCATCGTCAATCCGCCGATCGACCGCGACAAGCCGGCCGACCAGGTCAAGGACGTGTTCGTGCACATCACCAAGGAGACGGATGCCGGCATCCGCGTCACCGGCGCCAAGGTGGTGGCGACCTCCTCGGCCCTGACCCACTACAACTTCCTGGCGCAGAGCTCGGCCACCGTCACCGAGGATCCTTCGCTCTCGGTGATGTTCATCGTGCCGATGAACGCGCCGGGCGTGAAGATGATCTGCCGCGTCTCCTACGAGGAGACCGCCAGCCGCACGGCCCATCCCTTCGACTACCCCCTGTCCTCCCGCTTCGACGAGAACGACGCCATCCTGGTGCTCGACGACGTCTTCATCCCCTGGGAGGACGTGCTGGTGCTGCGCGACGCGGCCAAGATCCTGTCGTTCCACCCGGCCTCCGGCTTCATGCACGGCTATTGCTTCCAGGGCTGCACGCGCTTTGCGGTGAAGCTCGACTTCCTCGCCGGGCTGCTGGCCAAGGCGTTGCGAGCGACCGGCGGCGAGGCCTTCCGCGGCAACCAGGCGGCGCTCGGCGAGGTGATCGCGCTGCGCCACATGTTCTGGAGCTTCTCCAACGCCATGGCCTACAACCCCGTGCCCTGGGCGGAGGGGGCGGTGCTGCCGAACCTGGAGGCGGCGCTCGCCTATCGCACCTTCATGTCGGAGGCCTATCCCCGCGTCATCGAGACGGTGCGCCGCACCGTCGCCTCCGGCCTGATCTACCTGCCCTCCTCGGCCAGGGACTTCGCCAATCCGGAGATCGACCGCTACCTCGCCCGCTATGTCCGCGGCTCCAAGGACATGGGCCATATCGAGCGCATCAAGATCATGAAGCTGCTCTGGGACGCCACCGGCACCGAGTTCGGCGGCCGGCACGCCCTCTATGAGCTCAACTATGCCGGCGCGCCGGAGGAGGTGCGGCTGCAGGTGCTGAAAGGCGCCGAGCGCAGCGGCCGGCTCAAGGCCATGGAGGCGCTGGTCGACACTTGCATGGCCGATTACGACGAGAAGGGCTGGACGAGCGAGACCTGGCTGCCGCCGCTGTCGGTGCCGACGGCATGAGGCGCCGCCATGAACAGGCAGATCTCCCGGCAGGACTTTCGCGACGCCATGGCCCGGGTCTGCGCGCCGGTGACGATCGTCACGACAGACGGGCCGGCCGGGCGCGGCGGCTTCACGGCGACGGCGATGTGCAGCGTCTGCGACGAGCCGCCGACGCTCCTCGTGTGCATGAACGGGCGCTCGAGCCAGTGCGACCTGTTCCTGGCCAACCGGCGCTTCTGCGTCAACGTGCTCTCGGACGCGCACAGGCCGCTCGCCGGCCAGTTCGCCGGCGCCACCCGGGACATGGGCGAGCGCTATGCCGCGGCGCAGTGGCAGACGCTCGCCTCGGGCACGCCGGTGCTGAGCGACGCCATCGTCAACTTCGACTGCGCCATCGAGGCGGTGCACCGCATCGGCACGCACAACGTGATGATCGGCCGTGTCGTCGACCTCCGCCATGGCGGCGCCGGCACGCCCCTGCTCTATGCCGACCGTGCCTACATGCAGCCGACGGCGCTCGGCAGCTGAGCCCGGTCTCGGCGATGAAGCCGTGTCGGGTGGCTGCGCCAGCGCAACTCCCTGCCGACAGGCTTGCGGGAGAGCCGGAGGGAAGATGCTCCAGAGCATTTTCCAGCGAACCGGCACCCGGTTCGCGCCAGGAAGATGCGTAAGAACAAGGAAATGGAGAGCATGATCGCTTCAACCTGAAACGATCATGCTCTCGGCCGCGGCCCGACCATCTCGCCGGCTCCCCGGACGCTCTCTCAGGCAAATCCCGAACGCATCGGGAGAGCCCGCTGCGCTACGACTTCGGCGCAATGCTGAAATACGCTATCGCGCAACACTCCTGCCCTTTGCTGGAATTGATGCTCGCGCGATAGATCATATTCTGGTAGGCGCCATCGAGATATGTCTGCCGCTTGTCGTACATCGTTCGAAACAGACTGTTGATTTCATCTCTTTTAGTCATCTCGCCTCCCCAGTATGGCTGGAGATAGACACCATTTGCGTTCGTATAGGGAACAGCAAATTGGTAGGCGTAGCCGGTCGCCTGCTTGTCGTAATCGGTGAACAGGAATATGCCTTCAGCTCCCCGAAAGCCGGCTTTTGCTTCTGCATAGAACATGCTCGCCGCGACGAGGATCGATCCGTCCTCGAGATACGAACGGCCGTTGAGCTGAACTTCGGGCGAATTCAGACTCTCGCCGATATGGCTGACGGGAAAGCTCTTCAGCGCCCCGTGAGTCATGTAGAGATTCCCGGATTTATATCCCTGCGTCCCGTCCCTCCAATTGGTGACGACGAAGTTCGCATCGGTATCGTTGATGACGAGACCGAGTATCTTCGACTTCCGGCCGACGATGGCCCACAACAGGATGGCCGCGGCAAGCACGACGATCGTCGCGATCGCCGACTTCAGTCCGGTGCTTTTCAGGGAGGCCAGCAACGCCGCACGGAAGGCCGTGCCGGCAGCCATCGCGATCCTGACCTCGATCAGGATCGCGCTGCCGACGATCAGGACTCCGGTCGAGAGCGACGATGCGACCAGCGACTCGACGGTGTCCGAGGACGCCATCAGATCGAGGCTTTTCCGGAGGGAGCCGACATATTGGAGGACGCTGTCGCCCTGATACTTCGAAATGATCTCGGCGTTTTCCCGCGTGATGAAGAAATTCGGCTCGAACTCGACCGGCGCGTCGCCCCTGCGGAAGCGAGTCGAGAATGGCTCCGACGAGCTCCCTTCCGCTTCCGTCGGGGGAAAGCCGTCATACCGGTCTATGCCGTCGATAATTCTCTCGCGAAGCAGCCGGGTGCTCTCGGCGTAGCTGTGCTGGTCGGGGTCGAACAGGCTTTTCAGTTCGATGCCGAAACGCCGTTCCCACCCTTCGATCACGGCGAAACATTCGCGGACGAACTCGTCTTCGTAGATGTCGTCTTGCACGTCGCTCATTTTGTTGAATCCATTTGGCTCGGCGCTGGATACGGTGAATGGTCGCGAGGCTGCCGGACCCGGAAGCCGAAGAACGCGGCCCGCGAACAGATCGAACGGCGCAACACGCTCGGCGATCCGGCGACACGATCGACCATGCGCCGGGGGCACTTGCGAATGTCAGAGTGGAACCGTGCTGCACCGTAGCGCTATGTCACCTCCGCGACGGCCTTCGTACGGACCGTCTTGCGGATGTACTCGACGATATCGTCTCGTGGAGTCCTTCGAGGTTCGCCCCATACCACACGTCTTCTCGGCGCCCTCCGTACCGGAACACACCCTGAAGATGTCATGCAAGCACAGACAGAAATTTGACAGAAAGTTTCATGCTCTAGTCGTCACAAAAATATCAAGATCGCCGCTCTTCACGTTGTGACTCACGTGAGAACGCCTCATCATCTCGGAAATAGTGAAGTTTTGCTTGATTTTAGGCAAATGCGACAGTTCGTACTCTAACGCTGGGCTCGTTCGACGTCCAGTCGATACATGCATTCTGCTTCACGGGTCTGTAACGCCGATGTCACGCTCGAGCGCGATCGACCGGCTGCGGCGCCGGAGGCCGGCTCGATCGTGGTCCATGGCGTCGGCGGCCGGATGCGCCGGACGGCTCTGCGTCGCCCAGCCTCAAAGGCGTGGGAGGGCCTGCTCAGGACTCCTCCATCTCGGCCAGGCTCTTGGCTTCGTCCGGCGGCGCGGGATCGGCCAGCTCGCGCTCGATCAGGGCTTCGAGCATGTCGAGCAGCCGGTCGAGCGCCTCGACGCCGTGGCGATGCTCCAGCGCGTCGAAGATCTGCTGGCGTTCGGGCAGGACGGCATCCATCAGGGCGATGCCGTCCGGCGCGATCGCCAGTTGCACCCGCCGGCCGTCGTCGGCGAACTTGCCGCGCGTGATCAGCCTGCGCGCCTCCAGGGCCTTGATGATGCGGGTGAGGCTGGGGGCGAGGATGGAGGCGCGCTCGGCGACCTCGCTGGCATCGAGCGGGCTCTCCTCGCCGAGCACGCGGATCACCCGCCATTGCTGCTCGGTGACGTCGTGGACGGCCAGCATCGGGCGAAAGCGGGCCATCACCACCTCGCGGGCCCTGAGGAGAGCCATGGGCAGCGAGCGGCGTGTGTTCTTCGGCAGCAAGGCGACCTCGACAGCGCAAATCCCGGCAGGCTCGGCCTGATATCGCCGATTCAGGGCGAGGTCACAACCGGCGCCGCAGAGCCGGGCTCTGTCGAGCCGGGCTCTTGACACGGCGCCGAATATATTTAACATGTTAAATATAACCGTCCAGAACAACCGAGGAAGCGCCGTGCCCCATTGCTCGATCGAATATTCGGCCAATCTCGACGGCAGGGCCGACATGTCGGGCCTGTGCGCCGCGCTGTCGCAGGCGATCCTCTCGACCGGCCTGTTCGAGATCGGCGCGGTGCGGGTGCGGGCGCTGGCCTGCGCGGCCTACGCCATCGCCGACCAGCACCCCGACAACGCCTTCGTCGACATCTCCTTCCGCATCGGCCGCGGGCGCACCGGCGAGGAGAAGAAGCGCACGGGCGAGGTGATGTTCGCCGCCGCCGGCGACCATCTCGCCCACCTCTTCGACACGCCGCATTTCGCCCTGTCGCTGGAGATCCGCGAGATCGACGCCGAGCTGAGCTGGAAGAAGAACGCCATCCATCCGCGCCTGCGCGGCCAATGAAGGACCCTGCGATGTCCGAATTCGAAACCAATCTCGCCAAGGCGCAGGCCTATCTCGCCCGCTTCGAGGCCGACGGCGTGCTCAACCATGTCGGCGGCGAAGCCGTTCCGGCCGTGGACGGCGCCTGGTTCGAGACCATCTCGCCCGTCGATCTGAAGCCCCTCGCCCGGGTCGCGCACGGCAAGGCGGCCGATGTCGACCGTGCGGCCAAGGCCGCCAGGGCCGCTTTCCCCGCCTGGGCCGCCCTGCCGGGCGAGGCCCGCAAGACGCTGCTCCACACCATCGCCGACGCCATCGTGCGCCGGGCCGAGGAGATCGCCTTCGTCGAGTGCATGGATACCGGCCAGTCCCTGAAGTTCATGGCCAAGGCGGCGCTGCGCGGCGCCGAGAATTTCCGCTTCTTCGCCGACCGCGCGCCGGAAGCGCGCGACGGCCGGGCGCTGCGCGCGCCGGGCCAGCTCAACGTGACGACGCGCGTGCCGATCGGCCCGGTCGGCATCATCACGCCGTGGAACACGCCTTTCATGCTCTCCACCTGGAAGATCGCGCCGGCGCTGGCCGCCGGCTGCACCATCGTCCACAAGCCGGCGGAATTCTCGCCCCTCACTGCCCGCCTGCTGGTCGAGATCGCCGAGGAGGCGGGCCTGCCCAAGGGCGTGTGGAACCTCGTCAACGGCTTCGGCGAGGATGCCGGCAAGGCCCTTACCGAGCACCCCGACATCAAGGCCATCGGCTTCGTCGGCGAAAGCCGCACCGGCTCGCTGATCATGAAGCAGGGCGCCGACACGCTGAAGCGCGTGCATTTCGAGCTCGGCGGCAAGAACCCGGTGATCGTCTTCGCCGATGCCGATCTCGAGCGCGCCGCCGACGCGGCGGTGTTCATGATCTACTCGCTCAACGGCGAGCGCTGCACCTCCTCCTCGCGCCTCCTGGTGGAGGCCTCGATCTACGACGCCTTCACCGCTCGGGTCTCGGAGAAGGCGAAGCGCATCAGGATCGGCCATCCCCTCGATCCGCAGACCGTGGTCGGACCGCTGATCCACCCCGTGCACCAGGACAAGGTCCTCTCCTATGTGGCGCTCGCCCGCGCGGAAGGCGCCACCGTCGCCGCCGGCGGCGGCAAGGTCGAGGGGCCGGGAGGTGGCTGCTACGTCGCCCCGACCCTGTTCACCGGCGTCGCCAACGGCATGCGCATCGCCCAGGAGGAGATCTTCGGTCCGGTGCTGAGCGCCATCCCGTTCCAGACCGAGGAGGAGGCGCTCGCCCTCGCCAACGACACGCAATACGGCCTCACCGGTTATCTCTGGACCGGCGACGTCACCCGCGCCTTCCGCTTCAGCGACGGCCTGGAAGCCGGCATGATCTGGGTAAACTCGGAGAATGTCCGCCACCTGCCGACGCCCTTCGGCGGGGTGAAGAATTCCGGCATCGGCCGCGACGGCGGCGACTGGTCCTTCGACTTCTACATGGAGACCAAGAACGTCGCCTTCGCCACCAGGGCGCACGCCATCCCGAAGCTGGGCGGCTGAGCCGCCCGGCCAATCGAGAAGAACACGCCCAGGAGGAGCCCCATGCCCTTGCCCAAGCCCAACCTCTATCCGCCCTTCAACATCGTCCGCCTCAGCCATGTCGAGCTGGCGGTGACGGACCTGGCCCGCTCGCGCGCCTTCTATGTCGACACGCTCGGCCTGCAGGTCACCGACGAGACGGTGGAGGCGATCTATCTCAGGGCCATGGAGGAGCGCGGCCATCATTGCATCGTGCTGCGCAAGGCCGAGGCGCCCGAGGCGCGCGATCTCGGCTTCAAGCTCTACGACGAGGAGGACCTGGAGAAGGCGGCGCAGTTCTTCCGGGCGAAAGGCCTGCCGGTCGAATGGGTCGAGCGGCCCTACCAGTCCCGCAGCTTGCGCACCCGCGACCCGCTCGGCATCCCGCTGGAGTTCTATTGCCGGATGGAGCGCCTGCCGCCGATCCATCAGAAATATGCGCTCTACAAGGGCGTGAAGCCGCTGCGCATCGACCATTTCAACTGTTTCTCGCCCGACGTGGACGCCTCCGTCGCCTTCTACAACGAGATCGGCTTCCGGGTGACCGAGTACACCGCCGACGAGGAGAGCGGCCGCTTCTGGGCCGCCTGGATGCACCGCAAGGGCGGCGTGCACGACATCGCCTTCACCAATGGCCGCGGCCCGCGCCTGCACCACACCGCCTTCTGGGTGCCGACGCCGCTCGCCATCATCGACCTGCTCGACCTGATGGCGACGACGGGCTGGGTGGCCAATATCGAGCGTGGTCCCGGCCGGCACGGCATCTCCAACGCCTTCTTCCTCTACATCCTCGATCCCGACGGCCATCGCATCGAGATCTACTGCTCGGACTATCAGACGGTCGATCCGGACCTGGAGCCGATCAAATGGGACCTCAAGGACCCGCAGCGCCAGACCCTGTGGGGCGCCGCGGCGCCGAAGTCCTGGTTCGAGCACGGCAGCCTCTTCGCCGGCGTCGAGCCGCGCAAGGCCAGCCTCGACGCCCAGCCGATCGTCGCGCCCTGATCCCTGGAGAGCCCCATGTCTGCCTCGCCGACATCGCAGCCCGATCGACACGGCCGCCTCGCCACGGTCACGGTCGAGGGCCGACGCCGCTACGGCCTCGTCGCCGAGCGCGGCTTCGTCGACCTCTCCACCCGGTTCGGCAGCGCCTGGCCGAGCCTGCGCGAGGCGATCGAGGCGGGCGCGCTGCGCCGGCTCGTCGAGGAGGCGCAGGGCCTGCCGGCGGACGTTCCGCTCGAGGCGCTGCGCTTCGAGATCCCGGTTTCCGCCCCGGAGAAGATCATCTGCGTCGGCGTCAACTATCCCGACCGCAACGAGGAATATCGCGACGGCCAGGCCGCGCCCGCCAACCCTTCCCTGTTCGTGCGCTTTGCCCGCTCCTTCATCGGTCACGGCACGCCGCTGACGCGCCCGCGCGTCTCCCACCAGCTCGACTACGAGGGCGAGGTCGTCCTCGTCATCGGCAAGGCCGGGCGCCACATCGCCGAGCGCGACGCCCTCGATCATATCGCTGCGGTGACGCTCGCCGACGAAGGCACCGTCCGCGACTGGGTGCGGCACGCCAAGTTCAACGTCACCCAGGGCAAGAATTTCGACGGCACCGGCGCGATCGGCCCCTGGCTGGTGCCCTTCGTGGAGGAAGGGCAGATCGCCGACATCCGCCTGACCACGCGCGTCAACGGCGAGACGCGGCAGGACGACCGGACCAGCCGGATGACCTTCGGCTTTCGCAGGCTCATCGCCTATATCTCGACCTTCACCACGCTGGTGCCCGGCGACATCATCCTCACCGGCACGCCCACCGGCGCCGGCGCGCGCTTCGAGCCGCCGCGCTGGCTCGTGCCCGGCGACGTGGTCGAGGTCGAGGCCGAAGGCATCGGCCGCCTCACCAACGGTGTGATCGATGAAGGAGCGCCGTGATGCTCAGCCCCGACGAGATCGAGGACGCCGCACGGCGCCTGCAGGAGGCCGAGCGGACGCGGCGGCAGATCGACCTGCTCAGCCTGGAATTTCCCGCGGCGACGATGGACGATGCCTATGCCGTCCAGGCCGCGCTCATCCGCCGCAAGCTCGCCGCCGGGCGCCGCACGCGCGGCTGGAAGATCGGCCTGACCTCGCGGGCCATGCAGTCGGCCCTTTCCATCGACATTCCCGATTCCGGCGTGCTGCTCGACGACATGGTCTTTGCCGACAGCGCCACCATCCCGCCCGACCGTTTCATCCAGCCGCGCGTCGAGGCCGAGATCGCCTTCGTCATGAAGGCCCCGCTCGCCGGCCCCGACGTGACCATCTTCGACGTGCTCAACGCCACCGACTACATCGCGCCGGCCCTGGAGATCCTGGACACGCGCATCCGCCGCACCGATCCCGCGACCGGCAGGACGCGCACCGTCTTCGACACCATCGCCGACAATGCCGCCAATGCCGGCATCGTCATGGGCGGGCGGCCGCTGCGGCCGCTCGATACGGATATGCGCTGGATCGGCGCCATCGTCTCGCGCAACGGCGTGGTCGAGGAGACGGGCCTGGGCGCGGGCGTGCTCAACCACCCGGCAACGGGCGTGGCCTGGCTTGCCAACCGCCTCGCCCGCTACGGCTCGGCCATCGCCGCCGGCGAGATCGTGCTCTCCGGCTCCTTCATCCGCCCGGTCGAAGCCCGCCACGGCGACACGATCGTCGCCGATTTCGGGCCGTTCGGCACGGTCAGCGTCTATTTCGGCTGAGACGGAGCGATGCCGGCGCCGGCGGACCGCGCGACGAACGGGCACTCGGCGCAGCACTTCGACGCAGCCGACGGAGCGGAAGACACGGAGATCGACGAGATCTTCAAATGACCACACGCGCAAAGCGATTGACGATAAAGTTCAAACGCCCGCGTTGCATGTATCGAGCGTGTCGATCGTAGTATGATAGGTGTGCACCAAGACGTCGTCCGAAGACGAGTGAGCGGTTCGTCATGGCCGGGCTCGTCCCGGCCATCCACGCGAACGCGACGTCAACCTGTGTTCGCGTGGATGGCCGGATCAAGTCCGGCCATGACGGCGGAGAGCGCAGCGCGCTTATCGGAGGACGCCCACTCCAAGGCGCGGCGTCCGCTGTTTGGGTGGGGGAGGAGCGGAGGCGATCCATGGCACAGACCTACTCCACGATCGGCCTCGCCAAGCCCGATGTCGAGCCGTACTGGCAGGACGTCGTCTGCAGGACTTACGTTCCGATCGGCTGTCATGTCGAGAACGGATCGGATTTCCGCGGGACGGTGCACTACAAACCGATGGGGCAGGTGGAGCTCACGCAAATCTCGGCGCAGGCCGCTCGGTATGACCGGACGCCGACCGAGATCCGCCGTGACGACATCGATGACTATCTGGTGTGCCTGGTGACCACCGGAAGCAAGCAACTCGCCCAGTCCGGGCGTGCAACGCCCATCCGCCCCGGCGAGCTGTGCATGTTCGACACCGCCAGGCCCTATGTCGTCGGCGCCCCCGAGCAGTATGACGCAATCCTGCTGAAGATTCCGCGCCTGGAGTTGAATTCGAGACTTCCTGCGGCCGAACGGCTGTCAGCCATGCGCGTGGCGTCGGATGGCCCCTATGCGCGCCTGGCGGCGGCGATGCTCAGGTCGACGGCGGACATTCTTCTGGATGACGCCGAGCAGGCGCACAGGCTGGTCCCCTCCCTGATCGACCTCGTCGCGCTCGCCTTCGACGAGTCCTTCGTCGGACTGGATCAGGGCCAGCCGCGCTATACGCGCATCGTCGAACGGGCCGAGGCCGTCATCAGGGAGCGGCTTTTCGATGAAGACTTCGACGCTTCGATGATCCCGGCCGAAATCGGCGTCTCGCCGCGGACGCTGTGCCGGGCGCTCGCCCAGCAAGGCATCACGCCGGCCAAATGGATATGGCAAAAGCGACTCGATGCGGCCCGCGACATGCTGGTCGCCAGACGAGGCATGTCCGTGTCGGAAGTGGCGATCACCTGCGGGTTCAGCGATTTTTCTCACTTCAGCCGGGCGTTCAAACGACGATTCACGGTCTCGCCCAGCGCCTTCGTCTCGAAATAGCGGAGCTTTCGTCCTGACGTCACAAGGAACCGGGCTCAGAATGGGCCGTCGAGCACGGCGTCGAGCCGGCTCATGCGCCATGTCTCGCCCTGCTTGACCAGATCAGCCGCATAGGTGCCACCGGTCACCAGGCGGCTCGTTCCGTTCTCCGTGCTGGTCAGATCGAGATAGCAGCGCACGCTCGCGGTCGTGGCGCTCTGCTTCTCGAAGAGGAAGCTGCCGATATTGTGGCGCCGCTGGTCGGTCTGGGCCCGCCGGATCGACGCAAGGACGGCGACGATCTCGTCCCTGCCCCGCATGGGCCCCCAGGCGATGCTCGTGCCGGTCACGACGCCGCCGCTCGTGGCGTCTTCGGTGAAGGCTTCGCCCAGGAGAGCGAAGTCCGCCGTATCGAAGCCCCAGGCGTACCTGGCGATCGCGTCCTGGATCAACTGCCGGTCGGCCGCATTGTGAGACATCGGGCGCTCCTCGATGGAACAGGTCTTCATCCCGGCGCGTCCGTCGCGCCGCGCCGGGAAGCGCTCACGCGAGAAAGGGGTAGTCGGTGTAGCCGAGCGCTCCCGTCGCGTACCAGCCCTCGCGCCGCGGCTCGACGATCTCGGCCGAACGGGCGATCCGGGCGACGAGGTCGGGATTGGCGAGGAAGGCCCGGCCGAACGTGATCGCCTGCGCCTCGCCGGTGGCGAGCAGCTCGGCGCCTTGGGCAATGGTGAGGCCGCCGTTGGCGACGAGCGGTCCGCCGTAGTTCGGGCGCAGCGCGGCCAGAATGAGCTCGAGCTTCGAATTGCCGAACCAGCCATCCATGTCGGCAAAGTGGAGATAGCCGGCCTCCGCCTGGTCCAGCCTGCGCGCGAGATCGCCATATGTGGCGGAAGGGTCGGGGTCCCGCGTGTTGTTGTAGCTCGCATACGGCGATACCCGAACGCCGATGCGGCCGCGCGGGAGTTCCGACGCGATGGCCTCGAACACGTCCATGACGAAGCGGGCGCGGTTCTCCACGCTGCCGCCATAGGCATCCTCGCGCCGGTTGAGGGTGGGTGACAGGAATTGATGCGGCAGGTAGCCGTTTGCGGCATGGATCTCGACGCCGTCGAAGCCGGCGGCCCTGGCGTTGGTCGCCGCGCGCGCATAGTCGGCAACCGTCCGCGCAATATCGTCCGCGGTCATCGCCCGCGACGGCGTGGCGGCGATCTTGACATAGGGCCCCCGGCTCAAGAGGCCATAGGTATCGAGGGCGGCAAGATCGTCGTTCACGCCGCTCGGCGACAAGGGCTGGCGCCCACCGAGGAGGCCAGCAGCGCCGATCCGGCCGCAATGCCACAATTGGCAGAAGATGCGGCCGCCCTCGTCGTGAACCGCCTCCGTCACCGGCTTCCAGGCCTCGACCTGCTCGGAGGTGAAAATGCCCGGCGCCCGATCGAAGCCGCAGGTGTCGTCGTTGACGTAGGTGCCCTCGCTGATGATCAGGCCCGCGGTCGCGCGTTGGCGGTAATATTCGGCCATGAGCCCGATCGGCACGGCGTCCGACGTGGCGCGAGCCCGGGTCAACGCCGGCATCCAGACCCGGTTCGCGAATTCCAGGTCGCCGATCCGCAGTGAATCGAAATAGCTCGCCATACCTCTGCTCCAGGTCGAACGCATCGACCACATGGTCGCTGGCTCGGGGCGCCTTCGGTGTCAGGCCGTCGACACGGGGCTTACGTCCGCAACCTAGCCGGGCGGATCGGATCGAGCTTGACCGACCCGGCCAACCGTATGACTGGGAATGCCAATCTCGGGGAGGCAAACGGCAAGGCCCGCACGGCGGGCGCCGCGACGGCAGGACGCCGTCGCTCCCGGCGACAGTCCGGTTTGGCGATCGTGTCCCAGCATTTGGCATGCTCGGACCAGCGGACGATCGCTCCTGCAGGCAAGATGGCCCAGGCAATGCAGATGCGTCGGTCCGGTTGCCGGCCGCATTCCATCGGTTTCAAAGGTCAAGGAACATGGTCAGCCAGGTCTTCACGCCGTTCACCCTGCGCGGCATGACGCTGCGCAACCGCATCGTCATGTCGCCGATGCTGATGTATCGCGGCCAGGACGACGGCATGCTCAACGAGCATCTCTACGTCCATTATGCAGCCCGCGCGCTCGGCGGTGTCGCCATGATCGGGACGGAAGTGCTCGCGGTCGAGCCGCGGGGGCGGATCAGCGCCAGGGATCTCGGCCTCTGGAGCGACGACCAGGCCAGGGGGCTCCAGCGCCTCGTCGATTTCGTGCAGTCCTGCGGCGTGAGGATCTTCGCCCAGCTGGCTCATGCCGGACGCAAATCCCATCTCGCTGAGACCGCCATCGGCCCATCGGCCATCGCCTATGACGACACGCTCGGCCCCCCCAGCGAGGCAACGCTCGCGGATATCCGGGAGGTGATCGACAAGTTTCGTTTAGCGGCGATGCGCGCCGCGGCAGCAGGCTTCGACGCCCTGGAGATCCACGCCGCCAACGGCTACCTCCTGCACGAATTCCTGGCGCCCGTCGCCAACGCCCGCAGCGACCGCTATGGCGGCTCGCTGGAAAACCGCATGCGCCTGCCGCTGGAAGTGGTCGAGGCGGTCCGCTCGGTCTGGCCCGACGAGAAGCCTTTGCTCTATCGCATCTGCGCCGCGGATTTCGGCACGAACGGAGTGAGCGAGGAAGACTCCGACGCGCTGGCGCTCGAGCTCGCCAGCCGCGGCGTCGATCTGATCGACGTGCAGGCCGGCAATATCCTGCCCGGCTTCGCCGGGACCGTCTATCCCGGATACCAGACGCCCTATGCCGATCGGCTCAGGAAGGTCTCGGGGCTGCCCACCGCGACCACGGGCTCGATTGCCGCGATCGATCTCGCCGAAGAAATCGTCGGCAGCGGGCGGGCCGACCTGATCTTCATGGGGCGCACCCTGCTGCGTGATCCCTTCTGGCCGATCCGCGCGGCCAGGGAGGCGGGCGCCGAGCTGGAGCTTCCGATCGCCACCTATGCCCGGGCGACCGGACCGTTCGAGCGCGGCTTCTGACCGCGGGCCCGGCCCCTTCAGGCTCTTTCCACCTCCCGAGCCGGCAGCGGTCGAGCGGCTGCGAGGCCGCGGATCAGGTCCGCGGCCTTCTCCGCGATCATGACGATCGGCGCGGTGGTGTTGCCGCGCACGACCTTCGGCATGACCGACCCGTCGACGACCCGCAGGCCGTCGACGCCGCGCAGCTTCAAGCTCAGGTCCACTGCAGACTCCGGTCCCGGCCCCATGGCGCAGGTCGAGGTCGGATGAAGCGCGGTCTTCGCGGCCGACAGGACATAGTCGGTCAGCTCGGCCCGGGATGCGCCGATCTTCGGCCCGGGCAGCACCTCGCCGGCCATGTAGCGCGCAAGCGAGGGCGCCGCGATGATGCGACGGGACAGCACGATGCCGTTGACGAGGTTCTCGACGTCCGTCTCGTGCAGAAAATTCCCCCGGACGACCGGCATGTCGGCCGGATCAGTGCTCCGCAACGTGACCGTGCCCCGCGAATGGCAGGTCAGGCACAGCGGGGCGAGCGAGAAGCGGTGCTCCTGGGGCGGGACCTCGCCCCAGGCCGCCGAGGATGCGGCAAAGGCATTGAGCTGGATGTCGGGACGGCCGTCGCCGTCGAGATCGAAGAAGCCGCCGGCCTCGACGACGTTGGAGGCAAGCTGGCCGCTGCGGAACAGCGCCCACTGCAGGCCGTTGAGCGCGCCCTTCAACCCGCGATCCTGCCCGAGGAGACCGATCGGCGCCGCGAGGGCGGCGTCGACCGGCACGAGAAAATGGTCCTGATAATTGGTGCCGATCGCCGGAGCGTCATGGACGACGGCAATGCCGTGCTGCCGGAGCGTGGCGGCGGGCCCCACGCCCGAGAGCATCAATATCTTGGGCGTCATGAAGGAGCCGGCGCTGAGGATGATTTCGCGCCGCGCCCGGAAGACCTGCTCCGAGCCGTCGTTGCGGAGGATGGCGACCCCGACGGCGCGCCGCCCGTCGAACAGCACGCGCCGGACGAGCGACCCGGTCCGGACGGACACATTGCCGCGCTTCAGAGCCGGCGCGAGGAAGCTGCGCGACGTGCTCGACCGCTCGCCCCGATAGCTCATGACCTGGTAGAAGCCGACGCCGTCCTGATGCTCGCCGTTGAAGTCGTGGTTGAACGCGATCGGTGCGTTCTTGCCCGGCAGCTCCACCTCCTGCGCGGCGCGCACGAACGCCTCGGTCAGGACATGCCGATGGGCACCGTCGGAAACCCGCATCGGACCGTCGGTGCCGTGATATCGCCCGGCGAGATGGGCGTTGTTCTCGGCCTTGCGGAAATAGGGCAGGACCTCTTCGTAGGACCATCCCTTGCAACCGGCCGCCGCCCAGTCGTCATAGTCCCGTGCCTGTCCCCGGACGTAGCACATGGCGTTGACGGACGTCCCCCCGCCGAGCGTCCTCCCCTGAAGCAGCGGGAAGCGATTGCCTCTCGCGCCGGGCTCCGGCTCGGTATGGAAGAGGAACGTGCGCTTCGTGCCATGGGTCTTGAAGAAACCGCCGGTCGCGCGAATGAAGATGCTCTTGTCGTGGGGCCCCTCCTCCAGGAGAAGCACCGTCACTCCCTGGTCTTCGCCGAGGCGCGAAGCCACGACACAGCCCGCGGCGCCCGCTCCGACGACGATATAGTCGAACTCTTCTAAATCTGCGCTCACCTGATCCTCCCATGTCCTCGGTCTTTGCGACGCGCCGGCCGTGGCCGCTACGCGTGGACCGTCTTGTTGCGACCGAAGCTGAACGCGCCTGCGGCAAGCAGGGTGGAGAGGCCGACCAGCCAATATTGCCACTCGACGCCGACCTGCATGAACGTCGTCGCGCTGAAGGTCGCCTGGACCAGGAGCGCGCCGAAGGCGGTGGACAGAAACGAGCCGTATCCGCCGCTGATCACGGCACCGCCGAGAACGACGGCGGTGATGCTCATCAGCGTGAAGTTCACGCCGGCCGTTCCGGACCCGACACCGACGGTCGCGGCCAGAACGAGACCTGCAATGCCGACCATGGCGCCGTTTGCGGCGAATGCAACGGCGGTGATCGCCCCGCGGTTCACGCCGAGCTTCTGCGCCGAGGAGCGGTCGGACCCCAGGGCGCGTATCGACCGGCCGAAATGCGTGCGAAACAGCGAGAATTCAAAGCCCAGCGCGGCCATGACCACGAGCAGCGTCACGACCGAGACCGGGCCGATGGCGTAGAGCAGCGTATCGACCAGCGCACTGCTGATCGTGCCTCCTGGCAGCGGCCGCAACGACAGGGACAGCCCCTGCAGGGCGAAGAACGCCGCGAGCGTCACGACGATGGAGGGCAGCTTCAGCCCGACGACGACCAGGCCTTGCAGAAGGGCGATCACCGTCGTCACCAGGACGATCCCGACGCACGCCGCCGTGATGGCGATCGGCGAGGCGCCGTCCGGGATCCAGTAGGACGCCAGCACCACGGCAAAGCCTGCCAACGGTCCGACCGAGAAGTCGATTTCTCCAAGGATCATGAGGAAGAGCTGCCCGAAGGCGATCAACGCCAGCGTCGCGAGCTGGACCTGGAGGTTCTCGAGGTTGTAGGCGGAGAGGAACCGGGCATTTGCCGCGGTCGCGCAGTAGAAGATCAAGGCGGAGACAAGCGACAAGGCGCCGGCCGGAAGCCACTTGCTCTCCAGAATGTGCCGGAAGCGCCCCCTGGCCGAGTCCCTGTCCTGTCGTTTCGGCAGGCCCGCGCCCGCGGTCAGGTTGGCGGCGGTGATCTCGGCATCGGAAACCCGGGCCCCGTTGAGGTCGCAGGCGATGCTGCCACGCGCCATGACCAGAACCCGGTCGCACAGGCCTTCCAGCTCGACGCCGTCCGACGAGGCGACGATGACGGTGACGCCCCGGTTCGCCAGCTCGCGCAGTTCCCGGTAGATGTCGCTCTTCGAGCCGATGTCCACGCCCTTGGTCGGCTCGTCCGCCAGGAACAGGCGGGGCCTGCCGCCGATCTCGCGGCCGACCAGGACCTTCTGCTGATTGCCGCCGGACAGCGAGGACACGCTGGCCTCTGCGGAGGCCGTCCGGATCTTCAGCTCGCGAATGGCCGACGAGACGGCCTCGCTCTCGGCGCCGCGATCGATCATCCCCAGCAGGCCGCTCGGTGCGCTCGCCCCCGCATTCAGGTTCTCGTCGACGGACAGCGACAGGAACAGCCCTTCCCTGTGCCGGTCGTCCGGAACGAACGCGACGCCCGCGGCACGGGCCGCCGGCCGGTCGGCATAGGACAGGCTCCTGCCGTCGAGCACGATGTCGCCGGAACAGGTCTCGAGCCCGGCCAGGGCGCGGATGAGCTCGCGCTGCCCCTGCCCTTCGACGCCGGCAAGCCCGATGATCTCGCCGCGCCTGGCTTCGAACGAGACGTCATGGAACCGATGGCCGGAGAGGTTGCGCACCTCGAGCACCACCGGCATGTCGGATGCGACGGACTTTTCCGGGAAGACGTGCCCGAGGGGCCGGCCGACGATCATCCCGATGATCTCGTCATGCGTGAAGTCCGCGCGCCGGCGCGTCTCGACGAGCTCGCCGTCGCGGAGGACCGAAATGCGATCGGCGATCTCCTCGACCTCGTTCAAGCGGTGCGAGATATAGACGACCGCGACGCCCCGAGCCTTCAGATGGCGGATGAGGGCGAAGAGCTGCGCCACGTCGTCTTCCTTGAACGGCTCGGTGGGCTCGTCGAGGACGAGGATGCTCGGCTTGGAGGCCAGCGCCCGGGCGATCTCGACCACATGCCGCTGGCCGATCGAAAGGTCGGCGATCCGATCCTGCGGCGACACGCCGAGGGATCCGACGCTGACGCGATCGATCAGCGCGGATGCCCGCTCCGCGCCGCCGCTCGCGCCGAGCTCCGGGGCGGACAGGCAGAGGCATTCCAGGACCGACAGATGCGGCGGCAGCGGCGGGTGCTGGAAGGCGACCGAGATGCCGGCGGCGCGAAACAGGTTGGGATCGGATCCGGACATGACCTCGCCGGCGATCCGCACCCGGCCCTCGCTGGCGGAAAGGACGCCGGCCGCGATGGAGATCAGGGTGCTCTTGCCGGCGCCGTTCTCGCCGATGATGGCGTGGACCTCACCCGGGAAGGCCGAGAAATCGACGCCGGCGAGCGCCGTCGTGTTGCCGAACGTCTTGCGCACGCCGTTCAGCTCGAGGATCGCCGCGGCGCCCGGAGCGGCCCGATAGGCCGAAGGACGCCGGTGAGGCGCCGGTCCGCCGTCTCGCGCCGGCCGGCGCCGTGCCTGGCGCAGGAGCTCCGGAACGGTGACGCCGACGAGGATGATCGCCGCCTGGACCATGCTCTGGACGGCATAGTCGAAGCCGAGCGAGACGACGAGCTGGTCCATGAAGATCAGGAAGATCACGCCGATGATCGTCGAGACCACGCTGCCGCGATCCCCGTTCAGCGGGCTGCCGCCGACGATGACGGCGGCCACGGTGGTCAGCATGTAGGATTGCCCCGACAGCAGCGTCGGCGTGACGGCGAGGCCCGCCAGCATCACCCCGGCCAGGGCGAACAGGAAGCCCGCCATGGCGTAGGTGGCGACGTTGTAGCGGCCGACGCGCACGCCGAGCGCCCGCGAAGCCTCGGGGCTGACGGCGGACATGATGAATCGGCGCCCGACGGTCGTCCGCTCGATCACCCATGCCGCGAACAGAGCAATGAGCAGGAAGACGAAGAACAGAACGCAGATCGATCCGATCCGCAGATTGGCTGCCGCGATCAGCGGGTCGGGCGCCGCATGGACCGCGCCGCGCGAGAGGAAATAGACGCAGCCGAACAGCAGCGCGTTGCTGCCGATCGTCATGACCAGGGCGGGAACGCCCAGCCGGTTGATGACCACGCCGTTGAGCAATCCGGCGGCCGCGCCGACGAACAGGGCGGCGCCGGCATAGGCGAGCGTGGCGGCCGGCCCGGCGCCCTCCGATGGCAGCGCCGTCACGATCACGGCCGCCAGCGAGATGCTGCCGGCGACGGAAAGATCGAAGCCGCGCTGCTGGATGACGAGATGCTGGCCGATCGCGGCCACGCCGAGGACGCCGATGAACGGGGCCATCGAGACCAGCGATTCCAGGACGAGCGTGCGCGGCGCGATCATCAGGGCGATCAGCCCGAGCGCCACAAGGCCCAGAAGGGCGCGAAGGGCGGGGCGCTGCAGGAAGCCGGCGGGCTCGAGTCTGTCGAGAAGAGTGGTCAAAGCCACACCCTTGTCGTCTGGAGTGCGTTTGCGCGGGAAGACCGGCCGGCGGCGGGAAGCTGCCCCGACCCATGACCTCGGCGCGCCGTGCGCGCCTCGTCCCCCAGGCGAGGCGGCCGTCCCGGTCCGGTCGTCACTTCTTGAAGACGGCGATCAGCTGGTCGCGGCTCAGGCGCGAGGAGGCGAGCGAGACGTCCGGCGGGACGTCGTGGTCGCATTTCGGCGCCAGCCCGAGGTCCTTGGAGGTGCTGTCGACCAGCAGGCTGACGTTCACCACGCTCGGCTCCGGGCTGTCGATCTGGTTCACGGCCGCAAGGCCCTTGCGCAGAGCCAGGCGATCGATCCAGGTCCAGGAGCTGGTGAAGCCGATCTGGTACCTGGGCTCGCCGTCATGGTTGTCGACCCAGAAGCATTCGGCGCCATTGGCGTCCAGGCCCGTCACTGGAACCAGCGGGCGTCCCGCCGTCTTGAACGCACGCAGCGCTCCCATCACGCCGGCGCCGTAGTCGGAGTACATGCCGTCGATCTGCGGGTATTTGGCCAGAAGCGCCGTCGTGACCTTCTGATAGTAGGCCGGATCCCAGTTCGAGATCACCGGCCCTTCGAGGACGTTGATGCCCGGATTGGCGGCGAAGACCTTCTTCCAGCCGGGCAGCTGGGCCGCGGTCTGCGGCGCACCGGGCGCGCCGCCCCATACGATGACGTTGCCCTTGCCCTGCAGCTTGTCCACCAGGAACTGGGCATAGACGCTCGCCATCTGCTCCTGGTTCGGCGTGACCACCATCGTGTAGTCGACACCCGCCTTTCCCGGGAAGTCCACGCCGACCTCGACCGGGATCACCACCGAGCCGGCCTTCACGGCGTCGCGCATCGCCGGAATCGCGGCTGCCCCCGAGTCGGGCTCGACGATGATGATGTCGTAGCCCTGCGCGGCCAGCGAGCGGATATTGGCGAGCTCCTTCTCGGGGTTGCCGCCCGCATCGGCGTAGCCCACCTCGGTGATGTTCGGGCACTTCCTGGCCTCGTCCTCCAGCTCGGCGCGCTTGATCTGGCGATGGGCGTTCACCGCGCCGACCGAGAGCGCCACCCGGATGGGCTTGGTGCCGCAGAAATGCGTCGCATCGACGAACTCGGACTCGTTCCCGACCTTTCCCAGCGAGAGATCGGCAGCCCGGGCGGCCGGGGCTGCACCGAGGGCGCCCATGGCGCCCAGGAGAAGTGCGGCGGACATGCACGCAGACGAACGGCGTTTCGGCATCGATGACATCTCGTTCCCCGTTGTTGAGAGCCCGCCGCTGCGGGAGGCTCCAGGACTTGCAGGCGCCGGCTGCCTCCCGCTCTGCATCGGCGGGTTGGCTGCCGGGCGGCGTTCACGCGATCGTCTGCAGCAGGGTGACCGTCGCTCTTTCGACGAGGAGCCCGTCGAGCCTGGCGACCAGCGTCTTGAACTCAGGCGACGCCCAATGCGCGTCGAGCGCTGCCTGATCGGCCCAGATCTCGTAGAAGACGAACTCGGCAGGTTTGTTCCGGTCGACATGCAGGACGTACCGGACACATCCCGGCTTGGCCAAAGCCCAGGGCACCGTGGGCAGCAGGACGTCTCGCGTCGCTTCTTCGAGCCCCGCGCGCGCCTTGCAGACGGCGATCAGCCCCACGACCTCCGCGTCAGCCGTCATGACATCCTCCTGTCGTCAGCCCTGGCTCGCCGGCGACGGGTCGCTCAGGCACTTATTTAACTCGTTAAATATTAGGTCGTGCGAGAGGCACGATCCGACCGCGCCGCCACGCTTCACCGGCACCGTGCCGGCGGATCCGGAACGGCTGCCATCCCCACCGCGCGCCTTGCGGCGAGCGTTCTCAGGTCACGCCGCTCTACCGAGGGGCGAGGAGCGGCAACCTGGCCAGCGCGTCGCGCAGCTCGAGCGTGTCCCAGGGCATGTGCTCGGCGATCGCGAGTCCGACGACGTCGCAGGAAGCGGCGACGTCGCCGAGCAGGCGCACCACCTGCTCGAGGGTCATCCGCCCCCGCGGCACGCCCTCGAACGCCCCGGGCGGCAGGGCCGGCTTGTTGAACAGGAGCGGGCGGAACCGTGCGGGATCGAGAACGTCCAGGTCGAAATGCACCGCGACATGGGTGATCCCTTCCTCGGCGATCCAGTCCATCACCGGCTTGGAGCTGTCCGCCAGGCTGGCGGAGCCGGCATGCCGCAGCCCCAGCCCGTCGATCACCGCGGCCTCGACCGGCATCCAGGCGTCGAGCCCGGCATACATCACCCGCGAGGGCGCGATGGGACGCTCCACCTCGCGCGAGAAATCGGCATCGCCCTTGCCGAGCAGCGCGCCGAGGACGTGAGCATGGGCGTGGGCGTAGTCTTTCGGGCTCATGACGTCGGGATGGGCGTCCACCCAGAGCACGCCGAGCTTTCCCGCATAGCGCAGGTTGAGATAGGCCATCGGCGCCAGATCGACGAGGCAATCGCCCCCCAGGGTGATGATGCGGTCCGGCTTGTGCTTCTCGATCGCCCGCCGGGCCGCCCTGGCCTGCTCCAGGAGCGCCGCCCGCGCCACGACGCCATTCTCCACGGCGAGCGTTTCGCCGGGCTCGGGCAGGGGAACGGGAACGGTCTCGACCGGGCCGCCGGGTGCGGGGGCGAGCCACTGCAGCAGCTGCGACCCGAAATGGTAGCCGGGATCGTTGCCGCCCTGCCATTGCGGCATGTTCAGGCGCAGGGTGGTGCCAGCCGACCGGGTCATTGTCCGGCCTCTGCGCGGACCGGGAAGACGCGGCGATGCGTGAGGGGAAGCGTCACCATGGTCTTGAAGTCGATGAAGGCCCGGCTGTCCTCCACGACGTCCGGCAGGGGCCAGGCGGCAGCCGCGGCCTCGGGGCTCTCGAAAGCGAGGATGGACAAGGCGTCATAGGCAGGGCCCTCCGCCGGGACGTACGCGTCGCCGAGGCCCGGAGGCCGGGTCGGATAATGATCGTAGGAGACCAGGCCGCGATCTTTGAGGACCCTGACCATCAAGGGGCCGTGGACTGTCTCGTAATACTCGCGGAAAGCGTCGAGCGACATGCCGGGGGCGCGTCGAAACACGTAAGCGACGATGTGCATCTGCGGCCTCCCTATCCCTGCGGACCGGCCGTCCGCCGATTTGATCGGACCTTAATATCGGACGGCGCCGGACGCTGTGCTCGGCTTGCCAATCGATATGTCATTCCAGCCAAAGTTTTCCGGCCTCGACGGGTCGGGGAGAGAGCGCTTGCCGTCATAGGCGGTCGCGCCACGGCGCCCCCCGGGCATCCCTCCGCAGGCGATCGGTGGCACGACGCGCCGGCGCCGCCTAGAGCATTTTCCAGCGAACCGGCACCCGGTTCGCTGGAAAATGCGTAAAAACAAAGAGATAGAGAGCGTGATCGATTCAACTTGAAGCGATCGCGCTCTAGCGCCCCAGGATGCCGGCGGCCTCCTCGGCCATGGCGCGGACGATCTCTCCGGCCGGGCGGATATCGCGGATCGCGCCGACGCCCTGGCCCGCCGGCATCATCCCCTCCTCGACGTCGCCGTCGAGATAGCCGCTCTCGACCCGCCGGCCGGCGACGGCATATTGCCCGGGGAAGCCGGCGACCGGCCACTCGGGATGCTCGGCCCAGTCCGCCGTCCAGCGGTTGCGCAGCGCGCGCAGGTTCTTGCCGGTATAGGCGGAGGTCAGCACCGTGTCCTTGGCGGCCGCCTCGAGGATGCGGCGCTTGAAGGCGTCGTGGCCGAAGGCCTCGGGCGTGGCGATGAACCGCGTCCCGCACCAGGCCGCCTCGGCCCCGAGGCAGAGGGCGGCGGCAAGGCCGCGTCCGTCGACGATGCCGCCGGCGGCGATCACCGGAACCGGCACGGCGTCGACCACGGCCGGGATCAGGGCGAGCGTGCCGACATGGCCGGTGTGGCCGCCGCCTTCGGCGCCCTGCGCGACGATGAAATCGACGCCGGCGCGCGCTGCGGCCGTGGCGCGGCCGATCGATCCGCACAGCGCCATGACCTTGATGCCGCGGGCCTTGCAGGCCTCGACCAGCGTGACCGGGACATCGAAGGTGAGGACCACGACCGCCGGACGCTCGTCGAGGACGACCGCGACCTGCTCCTCCACCGAGCCGGGGGTCAGCATCGGCTCGACGCCGGCGAGGCCGCGGCGCGCTTCCGGCGCCAGGCCCGACCAGAGCGCCCGGATCTCGTCCCAGGCGCTCTGGTCGCCACCCTCCAGGAAGACCTGCGGCACGACCAGGTTGACCGCGAAGGGACGCCCGGTCCGCCGCCGGATCTCGCGGATCTCGGCCCTCAGCGCCGGCGGCATGAAGCTGACCCCGCCGAGGCAGCCCATGCCGCCGGCCTCGCTGACCGCGGCGACGAGCGGCGCCTGGGAGACCCGCGCCATGCCGGCGGAGAACACGGGATAGCGCATGCCGAGGGCACGGGTGACGGAAGTCGGCAGCACCGGCGTCGCAGCGGCGGCCATGCTCAAGCCTCCCAGCCGGCCGCCGCGAGGTCGCCGTCGAGATCGCGCCGCGTGCGGGGATAGTCGACGATCTCGTCGGGCAGAGCGCGGATCCGGACCTCGCTCCTCAGCTCCTCCGAGACATGGGCGATGACGCCCGGCATGCTGGAGAGAACGGCGAGGCCCGTCATCTCCGCCGGCGTGAAGCCCATCGCCGTCAGGATCGCCGCCAGCATGCCGACCTCGTTGATGACCAGGTCCGGCTTGCCGACGCGGGCGGTGAAGGCCCGGTGCACGGCCTCGTACCAGTCGCAGACGTCGGACCACACGCCCTCCTTCACGGCGATCGCCTTGAGCGTCTGCGCCCGCGGGTCGGTGAAGCGGAAATTCGGGTGGCCGAAGCCGGCGATGCGCTGGCGGCTCGCCCGCACGTGGTCGATCGCCGCCTCGGCGCAGGCGTCGATCGGCTCGCCCGGCCGGCGAAACTGCACGTAGCTCTCGGCGATGAAGCGCCCGGCCGCGTCGGGTGCCAGCGTGTACTCGCCGGCCGCCAGGGTTGCGACCGCCAGGCCAGCGACCATCGAGGGATTGCCGGAGACGCAAAAGCGGGCCGCCACCGTCCCCGGCTTCTTCAGCGAATAGTCCAGCACCGAGCAGAGCACGGCCTCCATCACCGCCGCCTGCCCCGGGCTCGGCAGCACGCCGCGGATGAGGAGGTAGGTCGCCGAGGCAAAGGACAGCCGGCCGATGAGGTTGCCGAGGCTGTAGCCGCGGACATAGACGTCCGCCGCCTCCACGTCGCTCACCTCGGTCGTCCACGCACGCTTGCCGTTCGGGCCCATTGTCGATCCATCCGTCTGATCCGCGCGAGTGCGCCTTGGCGTTGAGTTACATCCGATCAATTTTTTTGTCCAGTGCGTCAGTTTTGGCCGAACCCGCCTTTCCCGGGCGAACACCGGAAACCGGAGCGACGCATTCGGCCCTGCGACGCTCTCGTCCTGCCCGCCCGTTGGCGCGACAGGCCTTGACGAGTATTGACCCATTGGTCGAATAAAGAGACACTACAGTATTGCGGCTGCCTCGATGCGGGACCGGCCGCGCGGAGCCCGACAACAGGGAGAGGGGACGAGATGTCTGATCTGGACGTAAGGCAGGTGCTGGGCGCTGCCCGGCACATGGAGCGACGCAGCTTCCTGAAGCTCCTCGGCGCCGGCGCTGCGGCGGCGAGCTTTCCGACGCTCGCCGCCTGGTCGGACAGGGCGGCGGCCCAGAGCGCCGGCGGCGAGCTCGTGGTGGCGAGCTGGGGCGGCTCGACCGGCGCGCTGCACAAGAAGCACTTCTTCGACCCCTTCACCCGGGTGACCGGCATCAAGGTCGTCGACGTCTCGCCCACCTCCTACGGCAAGCTGAAGTCGATGGTCGAGGCCGGCTCCCCCGAGTGGGACGTGACGCTGCTCATCGACATCGGCCAGGCGAAGCGTGCCATGAACGAGGGCCTGGTCGAGCCGATCGACTACGGCGTCGTCCATGCCGAGGATCTCATTCCGGCGGCACGCGGCTCGCACTGGACGGCGGGCGAGATCGAGACGGTGCTGATGGGCTACCGGACGGACACGTTCCACGATGCCCACCCGACCTCCTGGGCCGATTTCTGGAACGTGGAGAAGTTCCCGGGCCTGCGCGGCCTGCACAATTGGTGCGTCACCACCATGGAGGCCGCGCTGCTCGCCGACGGCGTGGCGCCGAAGGCGCTCTATCCCCTGGACATCGACCGCGCCTTCGCCAGCCTCGACAGGCTCAAGCCGCACGTCAAGGTCTGGTGGGACGTGAGCGCCCAGGGCAACTCGCAGCAGCTCCTCAAGGACCACGAGGTCGACGTCCTGAACGGCTGGACCGGCCGCTTCGGCCCGCTGATCCTCGGCGGCGACCCGGTGAACATGGAGTACGGCCAGGGCCTCTACACCATCGCGCCGTGGGTCGTGGTCAAGGGCGCCAGGAATCCACGCAACGCCATGCTGTTCCTCGACTTCATCGCCCAGCCGGAGCCGCAGGCCGCGCTCCACTCCGAGCTGATCTACGGGCCGACCAACCCGAAGGCCCTGGCCCTGATCAAGCCGGAGATCGCGCGGCTGCTGCCGACCAATCCGGACAATTTCGCCAAGACCGTGCCGATCGACTCCGACTATTGGCAGGCCCACGAGGCGGAGGTGACGGAGCGCTTCACCGCATGGCTGCTGACCTGAGCCCGGACGATCCGGCGCGAGCCGTGGGCGGCGCGGAGGCGTCGCCCACGGCGTGGGACGCGCTCAGGACCTGCACCGGTGTCGTCTATCCCGCGCAATGCGATGCGATGGGCCATATGAACACGCCGCATTACATCGCCGCCTTCGACCAGGCGATGTGGCACCTGGTGCACGCCCTCGGCTATCGCCCGGCCTGGCGGGAGCAGCGCGGCGAAGGCTGGGCCGATGTCCGCTACGTCATCGACTTCCGCAGCGAGCTCCGGGCGGGCGACCTCTTCGTCGTCGACAGCGCCGTGACGCGGGTCGGGCGAAGCTCCCTGCAAAGCCGGCATCGCCTCAGCCGTGTCGACGGCCGCCTCGCCGCCGAGCTCGAGATGACCTCGGTCTATTTCGACCTGATCCGACGGGCCGGCCGCCCGCTGCCCCTCGAGGTGCGGGCCGCCGCCGAGGCGCGCATCGCGCGGCCGGACAGCCAAGGGGCCGCCGGACCGCACTCCGCCATTGACCCCGCGGCGCGCCTGCGCAATGACGGTCAGGGAAATTGAACGGCCAGTCGGAGGCAGGTGTGAAAGCATCCCCACGCGCCCAGCTCAAGGCGAAGAAGCAGTCCTACGTGCAGGACGAGATTCTCGCATCGGCCGCTCGCCTCTTCGCCGAGCGCGGCTTCCGGGCGGTCACCATCGACGACATCGCCTCCAGCCTCGGCTACACCAAGTCGGTCATCTACTACTACTTCAAGAGCAAGAACGAGCTCTTGTGGATGATCTTCAGCCGCATCTACGACAGCTATTTCGAGGCGGTCAACGAGGTGGCGGCTCGAGGCCTGCCGCCGGACCAGGCGCTCGCCGAGATCATCCGCCGCCATGCCCTCAACGTCATGGAACGGCGGGACTGGACGGCGATCTATTTCCGCGAGGAGGCCGAGCTCGACGAGCGCCAGCGCCGCCAGATCACCAAGAAGAAGCGCCAGTACGACGCCCTGATCGAGGAGATCTACGAGCAGGGCGTGAAGCAGGGCATGTTCCGCAGCATTCCCGCGCATGTCGCGGTCAGCGGCATCCTCGGCATGTGCAACTGGCTCTATATCTGGTACAACCAGCAGGGCTCGATGTCGGCCGCGACCATCGCCGACCACTATGCCTCGCTGCTGGCCAACGGCTATTCCAGGCAGCCCCTCGACCTGCCGGTCGCTGCCGAATAGCCCGCGCCGACCGCCGCCGGGTCAGCGCCGGAGATCCCGCAGGATCACTTTCGCGGCATTGTGACCGGGAACGCCGGTCACGCCGCCGCCGGGATGGGTCGAGGCGCCGCACTGGTAGAGCCCGCCCACCGGGGTCCTGTAGTCGGCATAGCGGGCGATCGGGCGGCGGAAGAAGATCTGGTCCATCGACAGCTCGCCATGGTGCACGTGGCCGCCCGGCAGGTCGAACATGCGCTCGAGATCGGGCGGCGCCAGCACCTGGGCGTGCAGCACGCTCTGCGAAAAGCCCGGCGCGTAGCGGTCGATCTGGCGCAGCACGATCGCCAGCAGCCTGTCCCGCGCCGCCTCGTCCCAGGCGCCGTCGGCGAGCGCGTAGGGAACGTGGCCGCCGAACACGCTGAGGACGTGCCGCCCGGGCGGGGCCACGCCGGAATCGAAGGCGCTCGGGGCGAGGATCCAGAGGTAGGGCCGCTCCGCCATCGCGCCGCGGCGCGCCGATTCGAAGGCCTGCTCGAGCTCGTCCAGGTTCTCGGCGATGGTGACCGAGCCGGGATGGGCGTTGCCCGTGCCGCGCGCCTCGTAGGCGCTCCAGCGCGGCAGGGCCGAGGTCGCCAGGTTGATCTTGAAGCAGGAGGAATCCGTCCGGATCCGCCGCACCGCCGCGACCACGTCCTCCGGCAGCGGCACATCGCGGAGCAGGCGCAGGAACAGCGTCCTGGCATTGGCGTTGCTGACCACGGCGCGCGCCTGCACCGTCTCGCCGCCGGCGAGTGCCACGCCACGGGCACGGCCCGCCTCGACGATCACCCGCTCGACGGCGGCATCGACGCGGACCTCGACGCCAGCCGCCTCGGCCGCCCGCCGCATCGCCTTGCTGATCGAGCCCATGCCGCCCCGCACCAGGCCACCCGGCCCGGCGGCCGTCCCGCCCTCGCGCAGCAGCGGCCGCGCCAGGACATAGGCCGATCCCGGCGTCTTCGGGCTGATATTGCCGCCGCTGCCCGAGGCGTAGCAGCCGAAGGCGGTGAGCACCGTCTCGCTCTCGAACCAGCGGCCGAGGAAGTCGTGGGCGCTGAGGGTGAGCAGGTCCCAGATGTCATAGAAGCGCGGCCCGATGTCTCGGAACCGCCAGGCGAGGCCGAGCGCCCGGGCGACGTCTTTCAGCCGGCCCGTCGTCGGATCGACCGGCACCTCGAAGAGCAGGCGCCGCAGGATCGGCATCAGCCCCTGCATATGCGCGACGAAGCCGGGATAGGCCGCGGCGTCGGCCGCCGAGAACGGCCTGATCTCCGCCTGCATGCGCTCGACATCGTCCCAGAAGATCAGGCTGCGGCCGTCGAGGAAGGGCTGGAACCCCGGCGGCACCGGCAGGACCTCGATGCCGTGCCGCCTGAGGTCGAGGTCGATCATGATCCTGGGCTGCAGCAGCGACATCCAGAAGGAGGCGACGGACACCTGGTAGCCCGGCCAGACCTCTTCGGTGACGACGGGGCCGCCGACCGCGGCGCGCCGCTCGCACATGGCGACGCGCAGCCCCGCCTTGGCGAGATAGGTGGCGCACACGAGGCCGTTATGGCCGGCGCCGATGAACACTGCGTCGTAGGAAGCCATCGTCGGAATGCCCTGCCCAGCCCCGGTCAGACGACGGCGAAGCCGTCGATCTCCACCTTGATGCGCGCGTCGTAGAGCGCCGCGACGGCAACGAACGCGCTCGCCGGCGGCGCCTCGGCCGAGACGTAGCGGCTGCGCACGCGCTTGAGTACGGCGAGCATGGCGGGGTCGTAGTCGACCACGTAGATCGTGAGGCGCACCAGCGCCTCGTAGCCGGCGCCGGCGGCCGCCAGCGTGCGGCCGATCGCCCGGAAGGCCGCATCGAGCTGAGCCTCGAAATCGCCGACCACCAGTTCGCCATTCGCCTCGACGGGCACGTGGCCGGACAGGATCGTCAGGTCGCCGCCGCGGATCCGCATCGCGGTGGAGACCCCGGGAAAGGCGGCGCCAGGCGGATTGACGGGGACGAGCAGGGGACGCGGGCCGACCGAAGCCATGGGAGCCACCAATTATATCGACTGGATGGAAAATTCGACTCATTGGACAGTATATGCCAGAAGCGACCGATGCAAGCCGAGAGCGGCTGCGCCGGGACCTTCGCGGTCACGCTGCAAATCCGACGAGAGAGCGGGTTGCCAAGCCGATGCAAAAGTGCATACTGACCAGACAGTCTTATTTTTAGACCTCATCAACAATTCCGACGCGACCGGCCGCGGCCGTGCGTTCGGGTCTCACCGAGAGGAGAACGGGGCGTGGGCACGCGGATCCAATTCATCAATCCGTTCGGGACGGACGACTACAACGCGCTGATCGCCGAGACGATGACGCCTTATCTGAGGCCGGGGACGGTGCTCGACGTCACCAACACCACGGACTGTCCGGTCAACATCGACTATTACTACAACAAGCACCTGGTCGAGACGGTGGTCCTGGAGCAGGTGATGCGCGCCGAGGCGGACGGCTACGACGCCGTCATCGTCGGCTGCTGCTACGATCCCGGCGTGCGCGTCGCCCGCGAGCTCGTCGACATCCCCGTCGTCGGCCCGCTCGAGGCGACGATGCTGATGGCGCCCTATTACGGGCACGACTACGTGCTGGTCACCGACCATCACAAGGCCGTGCCCTATCTGCGCGATCTCGTGCGCCTCTACGGCGGCACCGGCTGCCGGCACGTGAGCTGCATCGACTGGTGGGTCGTCGACATGATCCGCGACACCGAGGGCGTCGCCCGCGACGCCCTGGCGGCGACCCGCAGGGTGATGGAGGAGAAGGGGGCGGAAGCCGTCATCCTCGCCTGCACCATCATCTCGGCCAGCACGGAGAAATGGCTGCGCGACAGCGGCGCCGCGCGCGAGCTGACCATCCTCAACCCCAACACCATGGCCCTGAAGATGGCGGAGTCCCTCGCCGACCTGAAGGCGCAGGGCCTCTACAACATCAGCCGCCGCGGCTTCTACGCCAAGCCCGAGCAGCACGACGCCGCCGAGTTCGCCGCCGTACGCGCCCGCTACGGCCGCCTGCCCGGCCGGCGCGGTGCGGCATGACGGCCGCAGCCCGGACGGCTCGCTCTTCGCCCGACGCCGCGGGGTCCCGCCTGGAGCTCGACCGCGTCACCAAGCGCTATGGCGGCTTCGCCGCGCTCGACGGCGTCTCGCTGGCGATCGAGCCTGGGGAGTTCTTCACGCTGCTCGGGCCCTCGGGCTCGGGCAAATCCTCGATCCTGTCGCTGATCGCCGGCTTCGACACGCCGACCGACGGGGCGATCCTGGTCGACGGGCGCCTCACCAACGGCGTGCCCGCCTATGAGCGCGGCTTCGGCGTCGTCTTCCAGAACTACGCGCTGTTCCCCCATCTCAGCGTGGAGGAGAACATCGCCTATCCCTTGCGGGCCCGGCGCATGCCGTCGGCCGAGATCGGGGCGCGGGTGCGGGAGGCGCTGCGCGCCGTCCGGCTGGAGGGATACGAGAAGCGCCATCCGCGCCAGCTCTCCGGCGGCCAGCAGCAGCGCGTCGCCATGGCGCGGGCGATCGTCTTCCGGCCGCGCGTCCTCCTGATGGACGAGCCGCTCGGCGCGCTCGACCGCAAGCTGCGCATCGACCTGCAGATCGAGCTGAAGCAGCTCCACCGCACCCTCGGCGCGACCATCATCTTCGTCTCCCACGACCAGGAGGAGGCGCTCGCCCTGTCCGATCGCATCGCCGTCCTGCGCGGGGGCCGCATCGAGCAGGTCGACACGCCGGCCATGCTCTACGACCGCCCGGCCACGCCTTTCGTCGCCGGCTTCATCGGCGATTCCAACTTCTTCGCCGGCACGCTCCGGCGCGACGGCCAGACCGCCCGCGTCGCGCTCGCGGGCGGCCCGGCCGTCGCGGTCGAAGGCGCGGCGCTGCCGCCCGACGGAACGGACGTCACGCTCTCCGTCCGCCCCGAGCAGGTCGCCCTGTCGACCGCCCCCGACGCCTCCGCCCTGCCGGGCCGGGTGGTCGAGGTCGTCTATCTCGGCACCGCCACCAAGGTCATCGTCGAGACGCCGTGCGGGACCGCCCAGGCGCTCGTCCCGGCCCAGTCCGAATTCCGCTGCGTCATCGGCACCGCCGTCTCGCTGAGCTGGCCGGCCGCCGCCGCCAGGGTGCACCGACGCTGATGTCCGACACCGCCGTCCATACCGCCGCGATGCTGCCTCCGGCGGCCGCAGCCGGCTCCACGGGCAGGCCGGGCGGCCTCGTCCGCAGCGCCCTCCTCTGGCCGCTCCTCGTCTTCCTCGGCACCTTCTACGCCTGGCCGCTGCTGCAGATCGTGCTCCTCAGCCTCGGCTGGCCGCAGCCGACGCTGGCGAGCTATGCCCGCATCCTCGCCGTCCCGGCCTACGGCCTGGTGATGGGCAACACGCTGTGGATCTCGTTCCTGGTGACGCTTGCCTGCATCGCGCTCGGCTATCCCGCCGCCTTCCTGATCGCGACGACGCCGCCACGCCTGTCGCGCAAGCTGCTGCTCTTCGTCGTGATCCCGTTCGGCACCAGCCTCCTGGTGCGCAACTACGCCTGGATGATCCTGCTCGGCAACAATGGCCTGGTGAACGGCACGCTCCTGCGCCTCGGCCTGATCGACCAGCCGCTGCCGCTGCTCTACAATGCCTTCGGCGCCACCGTCGGCATGGCCCATGTGCTGCTCCCCTACATGATCCTGGTGCTGCTCACCACGATGCGGGGGATCGACCGCTCCTTCGGCCTCGCCGCCCAGAGCCTCGGGGCAAGGCCGCTGCGCGCCTTCCTCACGGTGTTCCTGCCGCTCTCGGCGCCGGGCGTGGCCGCGGGCTCCGTCCTCGTCTTCGTCATGTCGCTCGGCTTCTTCGTCACCCCCGCCCTGCTCGGCGGGCGCAGCGGCACGATGATCTCCATGGTGATCGAGGCGCAGATCAACCAGCTGGTGAACTGGCCGCTCGGCGCGGCGCTCTCGACGGTTCTCCTCGTCGTCACCTTCGTGCTCCTCGGCCTCGCAGCAGCGGCCGTGGCGGCGGGCCGGCGCATGCGGGGGGCGGCGTGATGCTGAAGCACTATGCGAGCTCCCCGGCCCTGCTGATCGGCGTGGTGGCCCTCGTCTTCCTCTATCTCGTCTTCCCGCTCGTGGTGGTGGTGCCGATCTCGTTCAGCGCCGGCGAGGGCCTGGCCTTCCCCCCGCCCAGCTATTCCCTTCGCTGGTACGAGCACTATGTCACCGACCGCGCCTGGATGGACGCGACCGTGACGAGCCTGAAGGTGGCGGCGCTCACCATGGTGATGGCGACGACCGCCGGCACGCTCGCGGCGATCGGGCTCTCCCGACTCGATCGCGGCCGCGGCCTGATGACGGGCTTCTTCCTGTCGCCGCTGGTGGTTCCCGTCGTCGTGCTGGCGATCGCGGTCTACCGCTTCTTCGGGCTCCTCGGCCTCAACGGCAGCGCGCTCGGGCTCGCCATCGCCCACACCATCATCGCCACGCCCTTCGTCGTGCTGACGGTCTCCGCCGGCCTCGCCCGCTTCGACACCCAGGTCCTGCTCGCCTCCGCCTCGCTCGGGGCGCGGCCGACGCGCACCTTCTTCAAGGTCATGCTGCCGCTGATCCGCCCCTCGGTGCTCACCGGGGCGCTCTTCGCCTTCATGACCTCCTTCGACGAGGTGGTGATCGCCCTGTTCGTCGGCAGCGGTCCGGTGTCGACGCTGCCGCGGGTGATGTGGGCCTCGATGCGCTCGGGCATCGACCCGACCATCGCGGCCGTCTCGACGCTTCTGATCGTTCTGTCGCTCCTCGTCCTCGCCGGCAGCGAAGTCCTGCGGCGACGGACCGAGCGGGCTCTTGGAGGGTAGGATCGATGACTGAGCTGAAGGGCCGCACCGCGGTCGTCACGGGAGGCGAGACCGGGATCGGGCTCGGCATCGTCGAAGCGCTCGCCGGCGCCGGAGCGAACGTGCTGATCGGCGGCATCCTGGCCGAGGCCGGGCAGAAGGCGGCCGAGGCGGTCTCGGCCAAGGGCGGCACGGTCGCGTTCCAGCGCACCGACGTGCGCAGCGCCGACGAGGTCGAGGCCCTGGTCGAGGCGGCGGTGGCGCGCTTCGGGCGGCTCGACGTCATGGTCAACAATGCCGGCGTGTTCGACGGCTTCGCCGATTGCGTCGAGACCACCGAGGCGCTCTGGGACCAGGTGATCGACATCAACCTCAAGGGCTGCTTTCTCGGCTGCCGCGCCGCCCTGAAGCGCATGACGCCCCAGGGCTCGGGCCGGATCGTCAACACCGCATCCGTGGGCGGGCTGCGCGGCGCCGCCGACGGGCTGTCCTACACGGCTTCGAAGTTCGGGATCATCGGGCTGACGCGGCAGGCCGCCGTCACCCATTCCCAGTTCGGCATCACCATCAACGCCATCTGTCCCGGCGTCATCGCCACGGAGATCCGCGCCAATTCCGCGGCGATCCTCGGCGCGGACGGCCCCGACATGCAGCGCGGCGTCGGAAGCGACCCGGACGCCTACAAGCGCATGGTGCCGGCCAAGCGCAAGGGCCTCACCGCCGAGGTCGCGGCCGTCGCTCTGTTCCTCGCCTCCGACGCCGCAAGCTACGTCACCGGCCAGGCGATCGCCATCGATGGCGGCTGGACCGCGACATGAGCCGCCTCGACGATTTCACCGACGAGGAGCGCGAGATCCTCTCGACCGTCCGCCGCTTCGTCGCGCGCGAGGTGCGCCCGCACGTCGCCCGCCTGGAGCGGGAGGGCGCCTATCCCGAGGCGCTGGTCGCCGCCATGGCCGGGCTCGGGCTCTTCGGCATGGCGGTGCCGGAGGCCCATGGCGGCCTCGGCCTGCGCCTGCCGGTCTTCGCCAGGGTGATGGAGCTCATCGCCGCGGGCTGGACGACGCTCGCCGGCTATCTCAACAGCCACAGCACCGTCTGCCACCTCGTCGCCGCTCACGGGACCGAGGAGCAGAAGGCGCGGCTGCTGCCGGCGCTGGCCGAGGGGCGCGAGCGCGGCGCGCTCTGCCTCACCGAGCCGGCCGCCGGCTCCGACCTCCGGGCCATCGAGACGAGGGCGGTCCCGTGTCCGGAGGGCTATCGCCTCTCCGGCCGCAAGATCTTCGTCACCAATGGCGGCCGGGCGACGCTCCTCGCCATGCTCGCCAGGACACCTGCCCCGGCGGCCGAGCCGAAGCGGGACATCAGCCTCTTCCTCGTCGCCAAGAACACCGACGGGATCAGCGTCGCCGGCACCTTCCACAAGATGGCCTATGACCTGGTCGACACGGTCGAGATCCTGGCGGAGGATGCCCCGGTTTCGCCGGCCGATCTCCTCGGCGGACGCGCGGGCGCCGGCCTCGGCCAGCTCCTCGACGGGCTCGAGCTCGGCCGCATCGCCATCGCCGCGAGCGCCGTCGGCCTCGCCGCCAGCGCCCTCGCCGAGGCCAGGCGCTACGCCTCCGAACGGCGGGCCTTCGGGGTGACGATCGACCAGCACCAGGCGATCCAGCTGCGCCTCGCCGACATGGCGACCAGGCTCGTCGCTGCCCGCCTGCTCACGGCCGAGGCCGCACGCGCCAGGGACACCGGCGCCCGCGCCGACATGCTGAGCGGCATGGCCAAGCTCTTCGCCAGCGAGGCGTGCCTGGCGATCGTCGACGACGCGCTGCGCATCCACGGCGGCTATGGCTACATCGCCGACTACGCCATCGAGCGGCTCTATCGCGAGGCGCCGCTCTATATCGTCGGCGAGGGGACGAACGACATCCAGAAGCTCGTCATCGCCCGCCGCCTTTCCGACCCGGCCGACGCCGCCATCATGGACCTGCCGCAATGACGACGGTCTGCCTCACCTTCGACTTCGACGCCCTGTCGATCTGGATCTCGACGTTCAAGCAGACCACGCCGACCGCCCTGTCGCGCGGCGAGTACGGCGCCCGCGTCGGCCTCGGCCGGATCCTCGCGTTGCTGGCGGCGCGGGGCGTGCCCGCCACCTTCTTCGTGCCCGCCCATACGGCGCGCGCCTTCCCCGCCGCCGTGGCCGACATCGCCGCCGCCGGCCACGAGGTCGCCGCGCACGGCCTGGTGCACGAATCGCCGGTCGGCCTGACGCGGGCCGAGGAGGAGGAGCGCCTTGCCCGCAGCCTCGATATCCTGGCCGAGGCGACGGGATCGCGCCCCGCCGGCTACCGCTCACCGGCCTGGGATCTCAGCGAGCACACCATCGAGCTCCTCGAAGAGCACGGCCTCGCCTATGATTCCAGCCTGATGGCCGACGACTTCCGGCCCTTCCGCGCCCGGCGCGGCGACATCGTCTCGGACGAGGGCTTCGTGCCGGGGCCGGCGAGCGGCATCGTCGAGTTTCCCGTCGCCTGGGAGCTCGACGACTACCCCTATTTCCACTTCGCCGCGCGCCCGCTCAACCAGGGCCTGCGCAGCCCCGACGAGGTCGGGGCGATCTGGCGGGCCGAATTCGACTGGTGCCGCACGGAGCGCGCCGACGGCGTGTTCACGCTCACCACCCACCCGGAGATCATCGGCCGCGGCCCGCGCATCGCCATGCTCGGCCGCCTCATCGACCACATGGCGGCCGCGGACGGCGTCGCCTTCGCCACGCTCTCCGCCACCGCGGCGCGCCTGAGGGCAGACGGGCTGTGACCGCCGCCACCCTCTTCAGACCCCCCGTTCCATTCGAAGGAGACACGATCATGTCCGTTGCCGCTTCCGAGCGCACCACCTCCGCCGCTGCGAGCATCGGCCGGAACGCACTCTTCTACGAGGAGCTCCATGTCGGCGACGAATGGGAGACCCCGCGCCGCACCATCACCGAGACGGACGTGGTGATGTTCGCCGCCATTACCGGTGACCACAACCCGATCCACACCGACGAGGAATTCGCCAGGACCACCGTGTTCGGCGGCCGCATCCTGCACGGGCCGGCGGGCTTTGCCATCGCCACCGGCCTGGAGAGCCGGCTCGGCATCAAGGAAGGCACGGCCATCGCCTTCCTCGGCATGACCTGGGACCTGCGCGGCCCGATCAAGATCGGCGACACCATCCGGGTGCGCGAGCGCGTCGCCGCCAAGCGCGAGACGAAGAAGCCCGACGCCGGCATCGTCACCTTCTACGTCGCGCTCCTGAACCAGCGCGACGAGGTCGTGCAGGAGGGCGAGTGGAAGATCATGATGATCCGCAAGGCTCCGGCCGAGGCCTGAGCGATGCCCCCCTGTCGGCACCGCCGGCGTCCCCCATCGAGCACGATCATGATCATCGCCGACCATCTCGCCCGGCAGGGCCTGCTTCATCCCCGGCGCCGGGCCCTGCGCCATGGCGATGCCGCCCTCGACTACGGCAGGCTCGCCATCGAAGCGCGCCGCGTCGGTGCCCGCCTGCAGGCCCTCGGCGTCAGCCGCCGGACGCCGCTCGCCATGCTGTGCGAGAACCGGCTGGACGTCATGGTCGGCTATTACGCGACGGCGGCGATCGGCGCCGTGTTCGTGCCGATCAACCCGAGCCTCTCGCCGCCGGAGGTCGCCTATATCGTCGAGCATTGCGAGGCCCGCCTGCTCGTCCACGACGACGCCATGGCGGCGACCGCCGGCGCGGCCGTCGCCGCGGCGCAGCGGGCGCCGCTCGCCGCGCTTCTCGACGGCGAGGAGGCGCCGCCGCTCGAGGTGCCGGCAATCGCCGCGGACGACGACTTCCTGATCATCTACACCTCCGGCACGACCGGCACGCCGAAGGCCGTGGTGTTCAGCCAGCGGGCGGAGTTCGCCGGCAATGCCGCCCTGATCGAGATGTGGGGCATCACCAACGCCGACGTGACCTTGGTCGCCCTGCCGCTGGGCTTCCTCTACGGCCTCTCGACCGCCGCGGCCGCGGGCCTCCAGGCCGGCGGCGAGGTCGTGGTGCTCCGGCGCTTCCATCCGCGGGAGGTGCTCGAGGCGCTCGTCGCGCATCGCGCCAGCGTCTTCCACGGCGTGCCGACCATGTTCTCGATGATGCTCGACTATGCCGAGCAGAACCGCCTCGACGTCGACCTCTCCTTCATGCGCCTGCTCATCTGCGCCGGAGCGCCCCTGCCGAAGGAGCTCAAGACGCGCTTCGCCGCCCTGTTCCGCAAGCCGATCGACGACTACTACGCCCTCACCGAGGTGCGGCCGGTGTTCGGCCGGCGCTGGAACGAGCCGGCGCCGCCACCCGGCGCCATCGGCCGCGCCGCGCCCGGTGCCGAGATCCGCATCGTCGGCCCCGACGGGCAGGACCTGCCCGCCGGCGCGCAGGGCGAGCTGCTGGTCAGGGCCGGCTCGACGCTCAGCCGCTATCACCGCAACGAGGCGCTCACCGCCTCGGCCCTGACGGACGGCTTCTTCCGCACCGGCGACCTCGGCACCCGCGATGCCGACGGCTTCTACGTCCTCACCGGGCGCATCAAGGACATCATCATCCGCGGCGGCGCCAACATCGCCCCGGCCGAGGTGGAGGAAGCGATCCTCCGCCACGCGAGCGTGCAGGCCGCGGCGGTGATCGGCGTGCCGGACACCAGATATGGCGAGATCGTCGTCGCCTTCGTCGTCGGCCGCGCCGGCCAGGCGCCCGATGCCGCGGCGCTGGAGGCGCATTGCCGCGGCATGCTCGCCGAGTTCAAGGTGCCGGCACGCTTCACGGCGCTGGACGCGCTGCCGCAGGGGAGCACCGGCAAGGTCGACAAGAAGGCCCTGCTGAGGCTGTGGACGGAGCAGCGGCCGTGAGGGATGCCGTCACGGTCTCACTCGCCACCCAGGCGATCCGGCGCTATCCCGACCTCGCCGCCTTCGCGGCGCATATGGACGGCCTCGCCCGCGCCGCCGCCGAGGCCGGATCCGAGCTCCTGCTGCTGCCGGAGCTCGCCGGCCTCGGCCTGCTCTGGACCGATCCGCGCGCCGGCACCACCGACATCCCCGGCGTCGGCGCGCTCTATCGCGCCGTGCTGACGCCGCTCTTCCGCGCCTGTTGCGACACCCTCTCCGCCATTGCCCGGGAGCGCGGCCTCGCCATCGCCGGCGCCAGCCTCTGGCACGAGGAGGCTGGACGCGGCATCAACAGCGGCTTCGTCTTCCGCCCCGATGGAAGCGTGCTGCGGCAGGACAAGCTGCATCCGACGCGCCCCGAACGAGCGATCGCGACCGAAGGTGGCGACCGCCTCGCCGCCTTCGACGTCGGCGGCGTGCGCATGGGCCTGCTCATCTGCTACGACGTGCAGTTCCCCGAGCTCACCCGTGTGCTCGTCGACGACGGCATCGAGGTGCTGCTGGTGCCCTCGCTCACCGACGAGCGCGGCACCTGGCGGGTCCGCCATGCCGCCCATGCGCGCGCGGTGGAGAACCAGGTCTTCGTCTGCATCTCGCCGCTGGTCGGCGATCTCGGCATCCCCGTCGAGCGCCCCGTCCATGGGCGCGGCGCTGCCTTCGCCGCCTGCCCGATCGACAACCGGTTCGGCATCGAGGACGGCACCCTCGCCCGCGCCGCGGCCGACGCCGAGAGCCTCCTCACCGTGCGGCTCGACCTCGCGCTCCTGCGGCTGTCGCGCGAGAGGTCTGAGATCCGGCAGCTCGCCGACCGCCGCCCGGCGCTCTATGCCGCGCTCGCCGGCAACAAGACCGCAACCCCAGAGGGATCCCAGCCATGACCCGCTCCACAGCCGACGTGATCGTCATCGGAGGCGGCATCGTCGGGATGTCCGCCGCCTATTTCCTGCAGCGCGCCGGGCTCGCCGTGACGGTCGTCGAGCGCGAGCACCTGGCCTTCGGAGCATCCGGGCGCAATGCCGGCTTCATCTGGCTGAGCCTGCGCACGCCCGGGCCGCAGCTCGACCTCGCCCGGGCCGGGCTGGCGCTCTATCCCGGCATCGTCGACGACATCGGCGACAGCTTCGAGTTCCGCCAGCATGGCGGCATGATCTACGCGTTCAACGACGGCCAGATGCAGGTCCTGAAGGAGCTCGCGGCCGCCCGCCAGGCCGACGGCGTCCGCATGCGGGCCGTCGACGGGCAGGAGGCGCGCGCCCTCTGCCCGATCCTGCCGGACAGCGTCGTCGGCGCGACCTTCTGCGAGGAGGACGCCCAGCTCCACACCCCGAAATTCGTCGAGGCCCTGGGCGCGGCCTTCGCCAGCCGCGGCGGCACGATCCGCCCGGGCACCGCCGTCACCGCCGTGCGCCGGGAGGGCGGCCGCGTGATCGGCGTCGACACCAGCGCCGGCCCGATCGATGCGGAGACGGTGGTGGTCGCGACCGGCGCCTGGACTGCGCCCTTCCTCGCCGATCTCGACATCGCCCTCCCCGTCCGGCCGATGCGGCTGCAGGCCATGTCGACCGTGCCGATCGCCGAGCGCTTCCGGCCGGTGCTGTACGGGCCGCTGGCGCTGAAGCAGTACACGCTGATCCGCGACCTGCCGAGCTACCGCGACGACCTCTTCCGCTCGCCGAGCGAAGCCTCGCTGACCAATGTCGAGCTGCTGGAATGCTTCTGCCAGCGCCAGGATAGCACGGTGCTGATGGGCTGCGCCATGGACTATCCCGGCTATGTCGACACCTCGACGCTGGAAGGGGTCGGCATCACCGGCAAGGTCTTCGCCGAGCACATTCCGAAGCTGCGCGACGTCGCGCTCGACCGGGCCTGGGCCTGCATGCTGCCCTCCACGCCCGACAGCCTGCCCTATATCGGCCGTCCCGCCGGCCTCGACGGCCTCGTCATCGCCGCCGGCCACGTGTTCGGCAACGCCGCCGGGCCGATCACCGGCCGCCTGGTCGAAGGCCTCGTCACCGGAGCCGAGCCGCCGCTCGACATGGCGCCGTTCGAGGTCTCCCGCCACGCCGACCTCGCCGTCGACGGCGCCGTGCGCTGGTGAGCCGGGCGGGGACAACGGGCATGGCGACGGCAGGCCCCGGTCAGCCCGCGCGGTGGCGGGCTCCCGGATGGCTCGGCGGCAGGCGGGCCTCGCCGCCGAGCTTCTCGCGCAGCGTCCCGGCCCGATAGTCCTGCTTGTGGACGCCGCGGCGCTGCAGCTCGGGCACGACGATATCGACGAAATCGACATAGCTCTCGGGCGCGACGACGCTGGTCAGGTTGAAGCCGTCGATATCGGCCTCCTCCACCCAGCGCTGCATCTCGTCGGCGACGTCGGCCGCCGAGCCGGTCAGGAGCGGCGCGCCGCCGCCGAGCGTCGCAGCCTCGCCCAGCTCCCGGATGGTCCGGCGATCGGGCGGCCGGTCGCTGCGATCGTGCGCTTCCACCGATCCGCGGCCGAGGGCGGCGATCGGGGTGTCCAGCGGCGCGGCGGCGAAGTCGACGCCCTGCCATCCCGACTGCAGGACCAGGCTGCCTTCCACGCTGCCATAGCGCCGGTAATCAGCGAGCTTGTCCTGCGCCTCGCCGCGCGTGCGCCCCGGCACGCACACGGCGCTCAGGAACACGGTGATCGCTTGAGGGTCGCGCCCCGCCGCGGCGGCGCGCTCCCGGATCTCGCCCACCAGCCGGCGGATCTCCGCCGTCGAGTTGCCGGCGATGAACACGCATTCGGCATGGCGTGCGGCGAAGGCGCGCCCACGCGGCGAGGAGCCGGCCTGGAACAGCACCGGCGTGCGCTGGGGCGAGGGCTCGCTGAGATGATAGCCATCGAGCTGGAAATGCCGTCCCTCGTGGCGGATGCGGTGGACGCGCGCCGGGTCGGCGAAGACGCCGGCCTCCCGGTCGCGGATCACCGCCCCGTCCTCCCAGCTGCCTTCCCAGAGCTTGTAGACCGCCTCCATGTAGTCGTCGGCGATCTCGTAGCGCAGGTCGTGGCCGTCCTGCCGCGACCGGCCCGCGGCGCGCGCCGCGCTGTCGAGATAGCCGGTGACGACGTTCCAGCCGACCCGCCCCTTGGTCAGATGGTCGAGCGTCGACATGCGCCGCGCGAAGGCATAGGGCTGGTCGTAGGACAGGATGCTGGTGACGCCGAAGCCGAGATGCCGGGTGGCGTAGGCCAGCACCGGCACGAGCAGGACGGGGTCGTTGACGGGGACCTGGACGGCGCCGCGCAGCGCCGCCTCGGCGCCGCCGCAGTAGACGTCGTAGACGCCGAGCACGTCTGCGAGGAACAGGGCGTCGAACCGGCCGCGCTCCAGGGTCCTGGCGAGATCCACCCAATAGCTGATGTCGGTATAGTCCTGCGTGCGGTCGCGCGGATGGCGCCAGAGGCCCGGCGACTGGTGGACGACGCAGTTCATGAAGAAGGCATTGAGCCGGATCTGGCGTACCACGGTCTTCTCTCGCGCTCTGTCTCGGTGTCCGTCGCCTATTCGACGAAGATGGACGGCGACGCGATGTCGCCGCGCCAGGTGAACAGCGCCAGCAGCGGCGCCTCGCGGGTGCGCATGGCGTGCGGCAGGCCGGACGGATGCAGGATCAGCGCGCCCGGCGGCCGGTCGGCCTTGTCGGCGCCGGCCGTCCATTCGGCCGTGCCGGACAGGACGAGATAAAGCTCGATCGCCGGGTGCGCGTGCAGGGGATAGTAGGTGCGCGGCGCCTGCAGCGTCAGGCCGACGACGATGTCCGGCGCGGGGACGAGGCTGGACTTGCCGACGATGTCGGCGAAGCCGACCGAGGCGGCCAGGGCCGGCCAGCGCGGGTCGGGCGCATAGCCGAAGGTCCAGCGCAGCCTGCCCTGGAGCCCCCTGACCGCGGAGGCCAGCGCTGCTTCCGGGCCGGCCTGCGCTGCCGCCAGCGCCGCATCGAGCCAGCCAACGACGGAGCCGGGCTCCGCCGGCATCGTCTGCGACGGGCATGAGGCCGCATCGCCTGCCGGCAGACGGGCACGGACGGCGTCGGCTTCCCACGCCGCCTCCGGCGAGGCGAGCCGCGAAGCCTGGAGCCGCTCGCGCAGCACGGCGATAAAACGCCCGGCGGAATCCAGGTCCGCGGTCATGGGGCAGCCTCCGGGGCCCGACGACGCGCCGGCGGGCGCGCGAGGCCGAGATTGTCGCGCAAGGTCGTGCCGGCATAGGCGCGCTGCACCAGGCCGCGGCGCTGCAGCTCCGGCACCACCTGCGACGCGAACCGCTCGAAGCCGCCGGGCATGTGCGCGGGGGCGATGTTGTAGCCGTCGCAGGCCCCGGCCGCGTGCCATTCCTCCAGCTGGTCGGCGACATCGACCGGGGCACCATAGACGAGGCGGTGGCCGCTGGTCAGCGCGATCGAGCGGTAGAGCTGGCGCAGGGTGAGGCCCTGGCGCTGCGCGGCCGCGAGCACGAAGCTCTGCCGCCCCTTCGGCCCCTCCGTCGCCGGGAGCGGGGGCAGCGGCTGGTCGAGGGGGAAGGCGGAGAGGTCGGTGTCGCCGATCAGGCCGGAGAGAAAAGCCAGGCCCGCCGCCGGAAGCAGGAGCCGGTCGAGGGTCGCGATCTCGTCCTCGGCCTCCGCGCGGCTGCCTGCGACCACCGTCACGACGCCCGGCATGATGCTGAGCGCCTCCGGCGCCCGCCCGTGCCGGACGACGCGGGCCTTGACGTCGTCGTAGAAGGCCTTGGCGACCGGCAGCTCGGACTGGGCGGTGAACAGCACCTCGCCGGTCTCTGCCGCCAGCTCGCGCCCCGCCTCCGACAACCCGGCCTGGACCATGACGGGGCGGCCCTGCACCGGCCGCGGCAGGTGCAGCGGCCCGCGCACCTGGAAGGCCTCCCCCTGGTGGTCGAGGCGGCGCACCTTGGCCGGATCGAAGCAGACGCCGCTCGCCTGGTCGAACAGGTAGGCATCGTCCTCGAAGCCGTCCCACAGGCCGGTCACGACCGCGACGAACTCCCGGGCGAGCGCATAGCGGTCGGCGTGGCGGGGGTGGCGCTCGCGCGAAAAATTCGCAGCCTCCAGCCCCGAGGCGGAAGTGACGAGGTTCCAGCCGGCCCGTCCGCCGCTGATATGGTCCAGGGAGGCGAAGCGGCGGGCCAGGCTGAAGGGATCGTTGTAGGTGGTGCTGGCGGTGCCGATCAGCCCGATGCGGCTCGTCACCATCGCCAGGGCGGACAGCACGGTGAGCGGCTCGAACTTGGCGCTCCAGGTGGTTTGCGACACGGCTTCCAGGCTCTCGTCCCAGATCGCGTTGGTGTCCGCCAGGAAGAAGAAGTCGAAGCAGGCCGCCTCTGCCGCCCGGGCCATGTCGACATGGTGCCGCAGGTTGACGCCGCCGTCGGGAACGGCGCCGGGAAAGCGCCATCCCGCCACGTGGTAGCCGGAGGGATAGAAGGAGAGGCCGAGCTTGAGGCGGCGCGGATGGGTCATCGCGGAATCAACGGCAGGTCAGCGGGAACGGAATGCAGGGGATCGCCCGGCCAGCCCTCGTGCGCCGCCGCCTCGATGAGGCTCGCGGTATAGGCGTGCCGCGGCTGCAGGAAGATCGCCGGGACCGGCGCATCCTCGCAGACCAGGCCATGATGCAGCACCAGCACCCGGTCGGCGAACCAGCGCACCACGGGCAGGTCGTGGGTGATGAACAGCATGGCGACGCCGGTCCGCCGCTGCACGTCCTTGAGCAGGTCGAGCAGCGAGGCCTTCACGGACATGTCGAGGGCGGAGGTGATCTCGTCGCAGACGATGAGCTCGGGTTCCGCCGCAAGCGCCCGGGCGATCGCCACGCGCTGGCGCTCCCCGCCGCTGAGCTCGGCGGGATAGCGCTCGGCGTAAGGCGCCGGCAGCCGCACGTCGGCCAGCAGCCGCGCGACGCGCTGGGCGAGCGGCTCGCCGCTGAGGCCGAGGAGCCGGCGCAGGGGGCGCTCCAGGATGGTGCCGACCCGGTGGCGCGGGTTGAGCGAGCCGTCCGGGTTCTGGAAGACGATCTGCACCTGCTTGAGGACGGCGCGCGGACGCGTCCCGGCGAGGCAGCCGATGTCGCGGCCCTTGAAGGAGAGCCGTCCCTGGTCGGCGGCGAGCAGCCCCGCCACGATCCGCCCCAAGGTCGATTTGCCGCTGCCGCTCTCGCCGACGACGGCAAGGATCTCCCCGGCCGCGAGAGCGAAGGAGACGGCCTGCAGCGCCGGGCTGCCATGGTGCCGGGCGGGATAGCTGTAGGACAGGCCTTCCGCCGCCAGGAGAGGCGCGGGACCGCGCGAGGCCGTGCCGACGATCGCGCCCATCACACCGCCGTCCGCGCGATGACACGCCCGCCGCCGGCGGTGGCCGGGCGGTCGAGCCGCGGCACCGCCTCGACCAGCGCCCGCGTATAGGCATGGTGCGGCTCGGCGAAGACCGTCCGGGTCGCACCGACCTCGACGACCTCGCCGGCCCGCATCACCGCCACCCGCTCGCAGAGATCGGCGACGGTCTCCAGGTCGTGGGAGACCAGCAGCATGGCGATGCCGCGCTCGCGGCAGAGCCGGCGCAGCAGGTCGGTGATCGAGCGGCGGATGATCGGGTCGAGGCCGGTGGTCGGCTCGTCCAGCACGAGCAGGGCGGGCTCGCAGCTGATCGCCAGCGCCAGGGCGATGCGCTGCTGCTGGCCGCCGGAGAACTGGTGGGGATAGCGCGCCGCGGCCGCGGCGGGATCCGCGATGCCGACATCGGCGAGCAGCGCCTCGATCGTCCGGTCCGGGCGCGCATGCCGCGATGCGGCGCGGTGCCGGCCGAGCACCTCCCTGAAGAGCGCACCGATGCGCATGGTCGGCGTCAGCGAGGCGGCGCTGTTCTGCGGGACGAAGGCCAGCCTTGCGCCGCGCAGCCGCTGCAGGCTCGCCCGGTCGGCGGCGAAGAGATCGGTGCCCTCGAACAGGACGCGGCCCGCGGTGATGCGCCGGTCGTCGCGGCGCTCGCCCAGCGCCAGGGACGCCAGCGTCGACTTGCCGCTGCCGGACTCGCCGACCAGGCCGACCGGCTCGCCGCGGCCGACGTCGAGCGAGATCCGGTTGAGGACGCTGCGCCAGGCGCCGGCCTGGCGATACGCCGCATCGACCGCGTCGATCCGCAGCAGGCGCGCGCCGGTCCCGCTCACGCCTGCCCTCCGCCGCGCCGCGCCGGCCCGATGCTCTGCGCCAGCGCATCGGTCAGCAGGTTGACGCTCGTGACCAGCACGGCGATGCCGATCGCCGGGGCCAGGACCGGCCACACCGCCGAGTCGAGCGAGGAGCGCCCCTCGTTGATCATCGATCCCCAGTCCGGCGCCGGCGGCGCGGCGCCGAAGCCGAGGAAGCCGAGCCCGCCGATGAACAGCACGGCATAGCCGGTGCGGATCGAGAACTCGACCAGCAGCGTGCCGGCGACGTTGGGCAGGATCTCGTTGAGGCCGATGGAGAGCAGCCCCTCGCCGCGGGCGCGGGCAGCGGCGACGAAATCCTCGGCGGTGAAGGCCTGCGTCGCGGCGCGCACCACGCGCGCCACGTTCGGCACCGTCAGGAGCCCGACGGTCAGGATCACGGTGACGAGGTCGGATCCGGCGAAGCCGAGCACGAGCAGCGCGACGATGATCGAGGGAATGCTCATGGCGATCTCGAGCAGCCGCATGCCGATCTCGTCCACCAGGCCGCCGCGCAGGCCGAGCAGCAGGCCGACGAGCCCGCCGAGGACGGTGGAGATGGCGGCGGCGCCGCAGGCCGTCGAAAGCACGGTGCGGCTGCCGTAGAGAAGCCGGCTCGCCACGTCCCGGCCGAGCCCGTCCGTGCCGAGCCAGAGCTCTGCCGAGGGCGGATCGAACGGGCCGCCGACGAACACGTCGGTCGGCGCGTTGCGCGCGATCAGCGGCGCGGCGGCGGCAACGATGACGTAGAGGACGAGGACGGCAAGGGCGGCGCGCCCGGTCCAAGGCAGGGACGCGAGGAGCGGGCGGCGGGTCGGCTGCGCGCGCCTCACGACCGCGTCGAGCCCGGGCGTCGTCGACAGGATCGTCATGGCAGCGCGGTCCGGAGCTTCGGGTTGAGCAGGGTCGTCGCCACGTCGGCCGCAAGATTGACGACGACATAGACGGCGGCGAGCGCCATGGCCGCGCCCTGGACCAGCGGCACGTCGTGGTTGCCGATCGCCTCGACCAGCAGGCGGCCGAGGCCGGGATAGTTGAACACCGCCTCCACCACGACGATGCCGCCGACCAGCCAGCCCGCGTTCAGGGCGATGGCGTTGACCGCCGGCCCGACGGCGCTGGGCAGGGCGTGGCGCAGCAGCACCCGGCTGCGGGAGAGGCCGCGCAGGCTCGCGGCCCGGACGAAATCCGACTGCAGGATCTCGATCATCGAGGCGCGGGTCTGGCGCACGACATAGGCGGTCATCACCAGGTTGAGGGTCAGCACCGGCAGCGCCAGCAGCAGGACCACCTGCCCGAAGGACCGGGCCTGGTCGATCAGCGCCAGCGGCGGGAACCAGCCCCAGGCCGTCGACAGCCAGGCCACCAGCGCAATGCCGATGACGAATTCCGGCACGGACATGCCGAGCAGCACCGCGACCGAGAGCAGCGTGTCGACGAGGCCGTCGCGCCGGGCGCTCGCCGCGACCAGCCCGAGGCCGATGCTCAGGGGAATGTGGATCGCCAGCGCCGCGCCGGCGAGCAGGAGCGTGTCGGCGAGGCGGGCGCCGACATAGGGCAGCACCGGGCGGTTCGCCGCCAGGGAGGTGCCGAAATCGCCGTGCAGCACCCCGCCCAGCCAATGGAGGTAGCGCATCGGCGCCGGGTCGGCGAGGTGCAGCCGCTCGCGCAGGGCGGCGAGCGCCTGTGCCGTGGCGTCGCGGCCGAGGATGCGCTGCGCGGCATCGCCCGGCAGGAGCTCGATGGCCCAGAACACCACCGTCGCCACCACCAGCAGCGACAGGACGGCGAAGACGAGCCGTCGCGCCGCCAGGCGAGCGACCGGACCGGGACGAAGCGCCGAGACCGCCATCGTCCGGTCAGGCGCCGATGGAGACGTCGGAGAAATCGAACGTGACCTTCTGGGGATGCACGCGGTAGCCGCGCACGTTGGCGCGGGTGGCGCCGACCAGATCCGCATAGATCAGGACGAGGGCGCCGCCGTCCTCCTGAATCAGCCTCTGGGCCTTGTGGTAGAGCTCGGTGCGGGCCGTCTCGTCCAGGGTCTTGCGCGCCTCGAACACGAGATCGTCGAAGGCCTTGTTGCGCCAATGGGTCTCGTTCCACTCGGCGGTCGACAGGAACTCGAGGGCGAGCGCCTCGTCGGCGGCACGCCCGTTCCAGCCGGTGGCGACGAAGGGCTTCTTCAGCCAGATGTTGGTCCAGTAGTCGGCGGCGGGCGCCTGGATGATGTTGACGCGGATGCCGGCCGCCGCGGCCTGCGCCTTGAACAGCGTCGCGATCTGGACGAGCCCGACATCGGCGGCCGAGGTGTGGAGGTCGAGGTCGAGGCCGTCGGCATGGCCCGCCTCGGCCAGCAGCGCCTTCGCCGCCGCGACGTCGCGCTTGAACGGCGTCTCCGGCAGCCCGTAGGTCTGCCAGGGCGGGACCGGCGTGTCATAGGCGACGGTGCCACGGGTGCCGACGATCGCCTTCAGATACTGCTCCCGGTCGACGACCAGCTTCAGCGCCTTGCGCACGCGCACGTCGTCGAAGGGCGGCACGTCGGTGAAGGCTGCGAGCCCGTGCCAGAACGAGCTGCGTGCCGACTGGATCTTCACGTCCGGGCTGGCTTCAAGCCGCTGCAGCCCGAGGGCCGGCAGCTCGGTGACGATGTCGACCTGGCCCGCCAGCAGGGCGGCGATGCGCGACGAGGGCTCGGGAATGGCGCGCAGCTCCACCCGGTCGACGCGCGGCCGGCCGGGCTGCCAATAATGCTCGTTGCGGACGAAGATGGCGGGCTCCTCGCCGGGGACGTATGTCTCGACCTTGAACGGGCCCGTGCCGATGCCGGCGGTCCGCAGCTGCTCGGACGTCTGCCCCTCCCGGACGATGGCGGTGAAGCGGTTGGCGATCTGCAGCGGGAACTCCACCACCGGCGCATGCAGGCGGAACTCCACGGTGTGGTCGTCGAGGGCGCGGATGCCGTCCGGGTCGATCTGGCTGAGCACGGCGGCGGCGGCGCTGGCCGTCTTCGGATCCACCAGACGCCGGAACGTGTAGATCACGTCCCTGGCCGTGAAGGGCGAGCCGTCCTGGAACTTCACCCCCTGGCGCAGCGCGAAGGTCCAGACGCGGCCGTCGGCGTCGGGCTTCCAGCTCAGGGCGAGCTGGGGCTGCGGCGCGAAGCTCTCGTCGGGAACGACGAGGCGCTCGTAGACCAGGCCCGCCCGCACGGCGTCGTTGTCGTTGTTGCCATAGGCCGGGTCGAGCGTGCCCTTGACACCGTCGGCCTCGCCGGTGGCCACGCGCAGCGTCGTGGCGGCCGCGGCCCGAACCGGGCCGGCCGTGCCGAGCACGGCCGCGCCGCCGAGGGCCAGGGCGCCGACCAGCACGTCGCGCCTGGAGGCAGGTAGATCACGGGTGTCGGCCATCGTCGAAAACCTTGCGGGAAAGGGAGGGAGGCGGCGCAGCGGGGGCGCACGGGGGATAACCATCGTCCACACGTTTCATAAAATCAATATAATTTATAAAATTAGTATATTATTCTCTCTACGCGCTCCAAATGGAGCGAGCATCCCATGCGCTTCGCGCGCTCGTGCCATATTCGCTCTCCGACAGCGGGGGCTTTCGGCCGCCGTGGATATGCCGGCTCCGAACGCCGTCGCGGGAGGCGCCTAAGCCCCGAGGTTCCACGTCGCCGGGCGTGGGGCGCCGCGATCGGGGGTGCCGTTGCGGTCGCGCCCCAACAGGGTAAGGCTGCGGCTCGCGACCGCTCCGGTGGCGAGCGCCACCAGCGACAGGACGATCATCAGCGCCGAGACGGCCGAGATGGTCGGGTTCACCTCGTTGGTGACGCCATCCCACATCATCTTCGGCAGGGTCGTGGCGCGCGAGCCGGACACGAAGATGGCGATCACCACCTCGTCGAACGAGGTGATGAAGGCGAGCAGCGCGCCGACGAGCACGCTGTTGCGCAGGAGCGGGAACAGCACGAAGGCGAAGGCGGGCAGCGGGCCGGCCCCGAGCGTGCGCGCGGCGACGGCGAGCTGGCCGTCGCGCCCCGACAGCGCCGCGCTCACCGTGATCACGACATAGGGCATGCCGAGCACGGCATGCGCCAGCGCCAGGCCGGTTTCGGTGCCGATCAGGCCGAGCGCCGAATAGAGCTGATAGATCGCCAGGGCATAGATGATGTTGGGGACCAGCAGCGGCGACAGCAGGAGCGCGGACAGCGCGTAGCGGGCAAGGCCGCCGAGCCGCGCCGCGCCGATGGCGGCGAGCGTGCCGAACCCCGCCGCCAGCGCCGCGGCGGCGACCGCGACGCGCAGGCTGCGCCAGGTCGCCTCGATCCAGGCCGGGCTCTGCCAATAGGCGGCGTACCATTGCAGCGAATAGCCCGGCGGCGGGAAGGTGAGGTAGCGCGCCGAGCTGAAGGACAGCGGCACGAGCACGAAGGTGGGCAGCACCAGGAAAAGGATGACCAGGGCGGCGAACGCAGCGGCGAGGCGTCCGCGACCGCCGGCTGGCCGCTCGGCCTCGGACCGCCTCGTCCCGTCGGCCCCGCCATGGCTGATCCGGATATAGACGGCGCACAGCACCAGGCAGGCGGCGAGCAGCGCCGTGGCGATGGCCGAGGCGAAGCCGACGTCGAGCAGGCGGTTGACCTGCTGGTCGACGAGCTGGGCGACGAACATGTCCTGCCGCCCGCCGAGCAGCGCCGGGATGATGTAGGAGCCGAGCGAGGCCACGAAGGTCAGCGTCGAGCCGGCCGTGATCGCCGGCACGGAGAGCGGCAGCTGGACGTGGAGGAAGGACCTGAGCGGACTCGCGCCCATGGTGCGCGCCGCCGTGACCAGCGACGCGTCGATGCGGTGGAGCCCGGCATAGAGCGTCAGGATCATGGCCGGCAGCAGGATATGGACATTGCCGATGATGGTGCCGGCCGTGGAATAGGCGAGCGGCAGCGGCGCATCGATCAGCCCGGCCTGCATCAGGAGCGCATTGAGGATGCCGCGCCGCTGCAGGATCACCGTCCAGGCATAGGTGCGCACCAGGGCGCTGGTCCAGAACGGCACCAGGACCATGGCGAAGGCGACGGCGCGCCAGCCGGGCGTGAGCCGCACCAGCACGGCCGCCACGGGATAGCCGAGGGCGAGGCAGGCGAGCGTCACGATCGCGGAGATGCGGAAGGTGACGACGAAGGCGCCCCAGTAGATGTCGTTGCCGGCAAGGCGCAGATAGTTGCCGAGCCCGAAGCCGGGCGTGAACAGGCTGCGCAGCAGGATCTGCGCCAGCGGCGCGACATAGAGCAGGACGAGGAAGGCGACGGCCGGCAGGCACAGGAGCAGCGCCGCCGCCCGCGGCCGGGCATGCAGCGCCGCCACCGCCGCCGCGAGGACCGGGCGCGGCAGCACGGCGGCATGGGCGGGGTCAGCGGGCATCGAGCTCCACCACGTGCGGATCGGCGGCAGACCAGCCGATCTCGATCGTCTCGCCCGGCCGCGGATCCGGCCCGTCGTGGCGGCCCGCCGCCCGCGCCCGCACCAGCTCGCCCCCGAGCTCGACGGTGACGAGCCGGGCAGCGCCCTCGTAGAGTGACGACACCACCCGCCCGGTGAACCGGTTCTCCAGCGCGCGGGCCGCCGCGCCGATCGCCACGTGCTCCGGCCGCACCAGGACGAGCGCGCTCCGGCGGGCGAGCGGCACCGGCTCGTGCGGCCGCAGCGCCACCCGCATCGTCTGCTCGCCGAGGCGCAGGACGAGCCGGTCGGCCTCGGTGCCGAGGACGGGCGCGCTGAACAGGTTCGCCTCGCCGACGAAATCCGCGACGAAGCGCGAGCGCGGCCGCTCGTAGATCTCCTGCGGCGTGCCGATCTGCAGGATGCGTCCGCCGTTCATCAGCGCGATGCGGCTCGACAGCGCCAGCGCCTCGCCCTGGTCGTGCGTGACATAGACGATGGTGAGGCCGAGCGCCTGCTGGATCTGGCGGAGCTCCGCCTTCATATGGTCGCGCAGCTTCTTGTCGAGCGCGCTGAGCGGCTCGTCCATGAGCAGGATGGCGGGATCGAACACCAGGGCGCGCGCCAGCGCCACGCGCTGCTGCTGGCCGCCGGAGAGCTCGGCGGGACGGCGCCCGGCGAGGTCGCCGAGCCGCACCAGCTCCAGCGCCGCGGCGACCTTGGCATCCCGCCCGGCGCGCGGCACGCGCCGCATGCGCAGGGGGAAGGCGATGTTGTCGCGGACGCTGAGATGCGGGAACAGGGCGTAGTTCTGGAACACCACGCCGATATCGCGGTGCTCGGGCGGGACACGGCTGATGTCGCGCCCGGCGAGCGCGATACGCCCCGCGGTCGGCAGGATGATGCCGGCGATCAGGCCGAGCAGCGTCGTCTTGCCCGAGCCGCTCGGTCCGAGCAGGGTGAGGAACTCGCCGCGCTGCACGTCGAGATCGACATGGTCGAGCGCGACCGCTCCTCGATAGGACTTGGCGAGGCCGCGCGCCGCGATGACCGGCTCGGCGGCCGCCGGGGCGGGCGGATCCTGCAGGCCCGCCAGGGGCAGGCGACCGGTCTCTACTGGAGCAGCCACTGGTTGAAACGCTCGTTCACGGCCGCGAAGTTCTCGGCCCACCATTGCGGATCGGTCTGCACCTGCCGGCCCCTGAGCTCAGGCGCGGTTGGCAGCTCGGTGCCGGCCGGGATGAACTGGAAGGCCCGGGTGTTGCTTGGGCCGTAGTCGATCAGCTTGGCGAGGTCGGCCTGCCGCTCGGGGGTGGAGACGAAGGCGAGGAACCGGAGCGCGGCCGGCCTGTTCCGGGAGCCGCGGGGGATGACCCAGGACTGCGAGGTCTGGATCGCCTGCTCCCAGTCCACCGCCACCGGCGCGCCGTCGCGCCGCGCCTTCTGGATGCGGGCATTGCCGGCAGCGGAATAGGCGACCTCGCCGTCGACGAGGAGCTGCTCGGCCTTGCCCGCCGTCTCCCACCAGACATGGACATGGGGCTTGATCCGGTCGAGGCTGCGGAAGGCGCGGTCGATGTCGATCGGATAGAGCTTCACCGGCTCGACGCCGTCGGCCAGCAGCGCGATCTCGAGCAGGTTGACCGGGTTCTTCGGCAGGGCACGCTCGCCGGGAAACCTCGCCACGTCCCAGAACTGGGCCCAGCCGCGGGCCTGCGCCTCGGGCTTCACCTGCTCGGTGTTGGTGTTCAGCGTCGTCGACCAGACGATGCTCGGCACGCTGTGATCGGTGACCAGGGCGGCGGGAAAGTCGGCCCCGGCAATGCCCGCCGCCGCATAGTCCACCGGCTCCAGCAGGCCGAGCCTGGTGCCGCGCAGCACGAAGTCCTGCCCGACATCGACCACGTCCCACTCGACATTGCCGCTCTCGACCATGGCCTGGAACTTGCCGATATCGGCCGGCGACTGCTCGATGATCCGGATGCCGGTCGCCTGGGCGAAGGGCTCGAAGAAGGCCTGGCGCTGGGCGGCTTGGTAGGAGCCGCCCTGGCCGACGACGACCAGGCTTTCCTCCGCCCGGGCGGACCGGGGGAGAGCGGCGATCCCGGCGGCGAGGATCGGCAGGGCGAGCGCTGTCCGCCGTGTGATCGTGGACATGATGGACGATGCCTTTCTGATGGGGGGAGGCTTCACCCGGCGAGCCGGGCGGCCGGATGCGGCGGACGGGTGAGGCCGAGATTCCGGCGCAGGGTGGTGCCGGCATAGTCGGCGTGGAACAGGCCACGGCGCCGGAGCTCGGGCACGAGGAGATCGAGCAGATCGGTCAGCCCCGCGCGGAAATAGGGAGGCATGAGGTTGAAGCCGTCGCAGGCCCCGTCGACGAACCAGTCCTCGATCAGGTCGGCGATATCGTCGGCCGTGCCGACGATCTGGCGATGCCCGCCGGCGCCCGAGGTTTCGTAGAGCTCGCGGATGGTGAGGCCCCGCGCCCGCGCGGCGTCGAGCTGGCCCTTGATGCTCTTGATGCCGTTGGTCTCCGGCAGGTCCGGGATCGGGCCGTCGAGCGCATGGGCCGACATGTCGCCGAACTTCGGCTCCAGCATCGCGTAGATGACCTTGGGATGGACGAGCTCGCGCAGCGTGCGGTGGCGGGCCCGCGCCTCCGCGGCGGTGCGGCCGATGATCGGCAGGATCCCCGGCAGGACCTTCACGGCCTCGGGATCCCGGCCCTCGGCCGCCGCGCGCGCCTTCAGCCCGGCCCGGAAGGCCTGCGCGGCCGCCTTGTCCTGCTGGGCGGTGTAGACGAGGTCGGCGGTGCGGGCCGCGAGCTGCTGGCCGGGCTCCGAGGCGCCGGCCTGGGCGATGACGGGATGGCCCTGCACCGGGCGGGCGACGTTGAGCGGCCCCTTCACCGAGAAGAACTCCCCACTGTGGTCGAGCACGTGCAGCTTGGCCGGATCGACATATTCGCCGCTGCGCTGGTCGCGGCGGAAGGCGTCGTCCTCCCAGCTGTCCCACAGGCCGGTGACGACCCGGACGAATTCCTGCGCGCGCCGGTAGCGCAGGTCGTGCCGGAGCGAGGCTTCGAGGTTGAAGTTCTTCGCCTCCGCCTCGCTCCAGGAGGTCACGACGTTCCAGCCGACCCGTCCGCCGCTGATATGGTCGATGGAGGCGTATTTGCGGGCGATCGCATAGGGTTCGTTGTAGGTGGTCGAGGCGGTCGCGACGAAGCCGATCCGCGTGGTCGCCGCCGCCAGGGCGGAGATCAGCGTGAGCGGCTCGAACTGGTCGATCTTGCCGATGTAGCGCAGCGCCTCCGGGTCGTCCGCCCCCTGCCGGACGGCGGCCCCGTCGGCGAAGAAGATAAAATGGATCTTCGCGGCTTCGGCCGTCAGCGCCAGGTCGCGCCAGAAGGCAAAATCCAGCGACGTATCCGCCGGAGCGCCGGGATAGCGCCAGCCGGCGGAGTGGGAGCCGTTGGCGGTGACGCTGAGGCCGAGGATGAGGCCGGTTCGCTTCGTGCTCATGCTGGTTCTCGAACGATGCTGCCGGGTCAGGCGGCGGTGATGCGCCGGTCCGCTCGATCGGCTTCGGCAACGGCGGCGCGCAGATGGGGGATGAGGTCGCGGCCATAGGCACGGGCATCGGCGGCGATGTCCCAGCCCCTGAGGTAGAAGGCGCGGGCTCCGGCCCGGTAATAGTCGAGATAGCCGCCCACCACCTGCTCGCGGGTGCCGACCAGCGTGGCCGTCGAGCCGCCGCGCCCGACCAGGCGCGTGAAGCCGAGCCAGAGCCGCCCGTCATGGACATCGGCGCTGCGGGCGATGTCGTCGAGCTTGCGCGCCCCGACCGAGTCGGCCTTGGCGGCGGCCTGCAGCAGCGCGGCCGGGGCGCGGCGCGCGGCCTCCAGCTCCGCCGCCGCGGCGTCGTAGATGGCCTGCGTCCGCGCCCAGGCTGCCGCTTCCGTCTCGCCGACGACCGCACGCAGCGAGACGCTGATCGCCGGCTCGCGGCCGCGGGCCCGGCCGAGCGCCAGGATTTCCCGGATGGCGTCGCGGGTCTGCGCCAGCGGCTCGCCCCAGATCATGTAGGTGTCGACCCGGCCGGGGCCCGCCGCCATCGCTCCGGCGGAGGAGCCGGCGAAGCTGAGCACCGGCGTCGCCAGCGGACGCACGCTGCTGTAGCCCTGCCGCACGCGGTAGTAGGGGCCGTCATGATCGAACGGCGCCGGGGCCGCGAAAGCCTGGCGCAGCACGTCGATATAGTCCGCGGTCCGCCGGTAGCGCTCGTCGTCCGGCAGGGTGTCGCCGTCCCGCTGCAGCTCGCCGCCCGCCGCGCCGGTGATGATGTGCAGGCCGACCCGGCCGCCGCCGCTGAGCCGGTCGAGGGTGATGGCCTGCCGGGCCGCGACGGTCGGCTGCACGAAGCCGGGACGATGGGCGACCAGGACCTTCAGACGGCGGGTGACCCGCAGCACATGCGCGGCGATCAGCAGCGCGTCCGGCCCCCAGGAGCCCTGCCCCACCAGCACCCGGTCGAAGCCCGCCTCCTCATGCGAGAGCGCCGCCTCCTCGACATAGGCCAGGTCGAAGTCGTCGGACCACCACAGGCCGGTGGTCTCGGTCCGCCGCGTATGGGGGACATAGCCGATGATCTCGACGGGCATGAGGGCGTCTCGATGGGCATGAGCACAGGCGATTTCATAATATGAAATCGCATTTCAGATATAATTGACACTAAAACTATAGACTTAAAGATGTCAAGCCGTCGGTGGGGTCGAAGATGCGCGCGGGGCGGTCAGGCGCCGATATGGCCGAGGCCGCGCGAGATGTTGCGCGCCGCCGCGACCACCTGCGGCGCGGCCGTCTCGATGAAGCCCGGCGTCATCCGCACCGACGGCGCCCAGATGCCGACGCCGAGCGTCACGATGCCGGTGCGGTCACGGATCGGCGCGGCGATGCCGATCATCTCGCCGGCGAACTCGCCGCGGCCGATGGAATAGCCGCGTTCGCGGGTCTGCCGCAGGTCCTCGCGCAGCAGGCCGGCATCGGTGATGGTGTGCGCCGTCACCGCCGCCAGCGGCCCGGCCAGCACGAGCGCCTCGAACTCGCGATTATGGGCGAGGATGGCCTTGCCCATGGCCGAGGAATGCGACGGGGCGCGGCTGCCGAGCATGGTGACGATGCGCACCGGCTGCGAGCTGTCGACGCGGTCGACATAGACGACCGTGCGCGGGTCTTCCGGCGGCACCATGCCGAGATGGGCGGTTTCCCCGCAGGCTTCCACCAGCTCGCGCAGCGAGGGTCGGGCGCTTTCCGCCACCTCGCCGAGGTTCACGGCGGCGCAGCCGATCTCCCACATCCTGATGCCGAGGCGGTAGCGCTTCGTCGCCGGATCCTGCGTGACCCAGCCGAGCTCCCGGAACGAGGCCAGGAAGTGATGCACGGTCGGCTGGGGCATGCCGAGAGCCCGGCTGAGCTCGAGGATGCTCCAGTCGCGCCGCTCGCCGGCGAAGGCCTCGATGACGGCCGCTGCTTTCCTGACCGATGTGAGCACTCGGCAGATCTCCCGGAGGACGCTGTCGCCGCGCGCCGGTCGCGGCCGACAGCTTCTCGCCCGATCGCGCCGAAACGGCAAGCGCGCGGTCGCGCCCGCCCTCCCCGGCCGTCCCCGCGCCTCAGGCGGCGACGAAGCCCGAGCCGTCCACCTTGCGCCGCTCGATCTCGGCGAAGTCCCAGGCGATGCCGAGGCCGGGCTCCTCGCTCGGCACGGCGCGTCCCGCCTCGATGCGCATGCCTGACGTGGTGATCGCGTCGAGCTGGGGGATGTATTCCACCCAGCGGGCGTTCGGCACCGCGGCGCAGAGCGAGACGTGCAGCTCCATCAGGAAATGCGGACAGACCGCGACGTTGAAGCATTCGGCCATGTGCGCCGCCTTCAGCCAGGGCGTGATGCCGCCGATGCGCCCGACGTCGACCTGCACCAGCGAGCAGGCGCGGCGCTGCAGGTATTCGCGGAAATGCGAGATGCTGTAGAGGCTCTCGCCGACCGCGATCGGCAGGCTCGTCGCCTCGGACAGCCTGACATGCCCGTCGATGTCGTCGGCCGGCAGCGGCTCCTCCAGCCAGCCGATGTCGAGCGCCTCGTAATGGCGGGCGCGGCGGATCGCCTGGTCGACGGCGAAGGCCTGGTTGGCGTCGGTGAAGATCTCGAAGCCGGGGCCGACGGCATCGCGCACCGCGGCGATGCGGGCGACATCCTCGTGCACCGGCCGGCCGACCTTGAGCTTGGCGCCGCCGAAGCCCTCCGCCTTGGCGCGCAGGGCATCCTCGACCAGCGCCTCGGTGGGCAGGTGCAGCCAGCCCCCCTCGGTGGTGTAGAGCGGCACCGAGGCCTGCGCCCCGCCGGCGAGACGATGCAGCGGCAGGCCGGCCCGGCGGCAGCGCAGGTCCCAGAGCGCGGTGTCGATCGCCGCCATGGCGATGGCGGTGATCGCGCCCACCGTGGTGGCGTGGGTGAGGAACAGGAGGTCGCGCCAGATGCGCTCGATCTCCTCGGCCTCGCGGTTCAGGATCGCGGGGGCCAGCGTCCGCTGGATCAGCTGCATCACCGAGGGGCCGCCGGTGCCGATGGTGTAGCTGTAGCCGGTGCCGACCGCCCCGTCCGCATCGGTGATGCGCACGATCGGCGTCTCCTGGCTGACGAAGCTCTGGATGGCATCGACCCGCTTCACCTTCGGTTTGAGGTCGATCATCAGGAATTCGACGCGGGCGATCCTGGCCATGGCTTCAGCTCTCCAATCTGTGGCCGCTCGTCCGATCGAACACGCGGACGGGCGTGAGGTCCAGCACGAAGGGCGATGCCTCGCCCGGACGCGGGTGCGCGATGCCGAGGTCGATGGTCGCCATCGCGTCCCTCCTATTTCACGCCGCCGAAGGTGAGGCCGGCGATCAGGTGCTTCTGCACCATGAAGGTGAGGGCGAGGGCCGGCACGATGATCAGCACGGCCATGGCGCTCATGCCCGACCAGTCGACGGTGAACTGGGCGGTGAAGTCCATCAGGCCGACCGGCATGGTCTTCGACGCCGTGGTGCGGGTGAGCTGGCTCGCCAGCGCATATTCGTTCCACGAGGTCAGGAAGGCGAAGATCGCCGCCGAGGCCAGGCCCGAGCGGGCGAGCGGGAACTCGATGCGCCAGAAGGCCTGCCAGCGCGTGCAGCCGTCGATCTGCGCGGCCTCGGAGAGGTCGGCCGGGATCTGGCGGAAGAAGCCGTCCGTCAGCCAGATGGTGAACGGGACGTTGATGGCGAGATAGACCAGGATGAGGCCGAAGGCGGTGTCGAGGATGCCGATACGGCTCCACAGCGTGAACAGCGGCAGCGACAGCGCCACGCCCGGCACGGTTCGCGACAGCATGAAGGCGACGAACAGCCCGGCCTTGCCGCGGAAGCGATAGCGCGCGAAGGCATAGCCGCCCATCATTCCGATGAGCACCGCGACCGCCGTCGAGGTCAGCGAGATGACGAGCGAGTTGCGGACATAGGCCGCCACCGGCAGGCCCTGCTGCTGGTCGGGCAGAAGGCCGAAGATGCCGTAGAAATTGGCGAGCGTCGGGTCCTGCGGGATCCAGACCGGCGGGCGCGCCAGCACCTCGATGTTCGGCCGGAAGGCGGTCAGGACCACCCACAGGCCGGGAAGGCACAGGATCGCCATGGCCAGGAACACACCGATCCGGATCAGCCAGCGCTGCCAGGGCCGCTCCATGGCGAAGGACGCGCTCATTCCACGCCCTCCATGTAGCGGCGGGCGGCGACCAGCCTGCGGTAGAAATAGACCGTGAACAGGATCGAGGTGAGGATCGAGACGTAGCCCATGGCGTTGGCCATGCCCATCTGCGAATTCTGGTAGCCGATCCGCGCCATCAGCGTCCACAAAAGCTCGGTGCGCCCGGCCGGCCCGCCATTGGTCATGATCCGCACCATGTCATAGGCCCGCGCCACGTCGAGCGAGCGGATGGTCATGGCGATGAAGATGAACGGCATCAGGAACGGCAGGGTGATGTGGCGGAACACCTGCACCGGGCCGCAGCCGTCGACCTTGGCCGCCTCCATCGGCTCCTTCGGCAGGGCGAGCAGGCCGGCCAGCAGCAGGATCGCGAACACCGAGGTCGACATCCACACCTCTGCCGTCATGACGGCGATGTTGGCGAGCGTGCCCTCGACCAGCCAGGGGATCGGCTCGCGGATCAGGCCGAGGTCGAACAGCGCATTGTTCACCAGGCCCACCGCATCGTTGAAGATGTACTTGAACTGGAAGCCGACCAGGATCGGCGAGAACATCATCGGGAACATCATGATGGTGCGCAGCACGCGCTGGCCCGCGGTGATCCGGTTGACCAGCAGGGCCAGGCCGAGCCCGAGCACCAGCTCCAGGTTGAGCGTCACCGTGACGAAGACCAAGGTGCGCCCGAACGCCCACCAGAAGTCGGGCTCCTGCATGAGGCGCTGATAGTTGCGCCAGCCGATGAAGGTGTAGAGCGTCGCCGGGCGCGTCAGGTTGTAGGGCGTGAAGCTCGACCACAGCGAGACGCCGAGCGGCACCGCCACCACCGCCAGGATCACCAGGATCGCCGGCAGCAGCAGGAGGTAGGGGGCCGCGCGGGGCGAACTGAGAAGCGACATGAGGGCTCGTCTCGTAGGGATGCCGGGCCCGCGCGGGCGAGCGCCGGCTTCCATCAGCCCTATTTCAGCAGCCCCGCGTCCTGCAGGATGGCGCGGGCGTCGGCGGCGGCCTTGTCGAGCGCCTCCTTCGGCGTCTTCTGGCCGACGATCGCCGCCTGGAGCTGCGGCCAGACCACGTTGGAGACCTCGATCCATTGCGGCACCAGCGGCGGCGTGCGCGCCTCGGCGAGCGATGTCTGCCAGGTCTGGAACATGTCGGCCATGTAGGCGTTGCCGTCGGCCTTGAACTTGGCGACGACGTCGGCGAACACCTTGGTGCGGGTCGGCAGGTTGCCGGCCTCGGCCTCCATCATCTCCGACTCGTCGTTGGTCATGAACACCACGAAGCTGACGGCCGCGTCCGGCGTCGGGCAGGCCTTTGACACGGAGAAGGAGTGCGAGCCGGACCAGCCGCCGCGCTTGCCGGCCGAGCCGGTCGGCGCCACGGCGAAGCCGACGTCGCCGGCGATCTTCGACTTCGACTTGTCGTTGTAGAAGGCGGCGAAGCCCGGCCAGTCGAGGTCGACCGCCGTGGTGCCCGCGGCAAAGGCCTGGCCGATATCGTCCCAGGTGTAGTTCACCGTGCCGGCCGGCACCGCCTTGGCGTTGTAGAGGTCGACGAACCATTGCAGGGCGGCGACGCCCTCCGGCGAATTGAAGGTCGGGTTCCAGTCCTTGTCGAACATGTCGCCACCATTGGCGCGCAGGATCTCCATGAAGCGCCCGGTCATGCCCTCGTCCTTGCCGGCGAAGGCGGTGCCGTAGAGGTTGGGCGGATTGGCCAGGAAGATCGCCTGCTGCTTGAACTCGTCATAGGTGGCCGGCGGCGCCAGCGCCTTGCCGAATCTGGCCTTGTAGGCGTCCCGAACCTTCGGATCGTCGTAGACGCGCTTGTTGTAATAGAGGTTGGAGACGTCGGTGACGCGCGGCAGCTGCACCAGCCTGCCGTCGATCTCGGACGACTGCAGCGTGCCCGGCACGTAGAGCGCCAGCTCGTCCGCCGGAATCTTCTCCTTCAGGTCGATGTAGATGTCGCCATATTGCGGCGCGAAGCTGGTATGATTGGACGCGACGCACCAGTTGATCGTGCCACCGGCTATGTCCTGCTTGATCTCGCGATCGAGGTCGAAATAGTTCTTCGAGGAGACGATCTCTATTTTTGCGCCAGTCAGCTTCTCCCATTCCGGGATGCGGGTGTAGAGCTTCTCGTACTGCGTGCCGCCGATCAGCTTGACCTTGACCGTCGTGCCCGGAAACTTGCCGTAGTCGAACGCCGCCAGCGCCGGGCCCGCCAGCACCAGGAGCACGCAGGCCGACAACGCGCCCGCCATCCCTCGCACAGCCATCGTTTCCTCCCAGAAAGATTTGCTTGCAAATCAATGATCCATATTTGAAGGATCAATTCGCAGGTAAGCACACTGCGCCCGATCGGGTCAATTCGCCATTGCGTCGGCCGGGGCCGGCATGGAATGGCTCGGGCCGATCGGAGGGAGGGCGGCATGACCGAGATGGAGGAGAACGGCGAGCGCTACCGCGCACCCGCGCTCGACAAGGGGCTCGACATCCTGGAGCTCCTGTCCGGCGTCGACGAGCCGATGTCGCAGGCAGAGATCGCCAAGGCGCTCGATCGCTCGCCCAACGAGATCTACCGCATGCTCGACCGGCTGGTGCGCCGCGGCTATGTCCTGCGCACGAACTCCGACCGCTACGAGCTGACGCTCAAGCTGTTCGGCCTCGCCCATCGCCACCCGCCGATGCGCCGCCTCGTCAGCCAGTCGCTGCCGGTGATGCGGCGGTTCGCCCGCGAGGCCGGGCAGGCCTGCCACCTCGTGGTCTATGACCGCGGCAGCCTGATGGTCATCGCCCAGGTCGACGCGCCGGGCTATTGGGGCATCGCCATCCGCGTCGGCTCGCATATCAGCATGCTCAACACCGGCTCGGGCCACGTGCTGCTCGCCTATGCCACGCCGGAGGAGCGGCGCCTCATGCTGGAGGAGCGCGAGCAGATGCCGCACGAGATCTGGCCCGAGGACCTGGAGCAGCGGCTCGAGCAGGTGCGCGCCCGCGGCTACGAGCGCATGCCGAGCCAGCAGACCACCGGCGTCACCAACCTGTCGACCCCGCTGATGGGGCCGGGCGGCCAGGCGCTGGCCGCCCTGACATGCCCGCATCTGCAGCGGCTCGACAATGCCGACATGCCGGACCAGGACGCGGTGCTGGCGCTGCTTCAGGCCTGCGCCCGCGAGATCGCCGCCAGCGCCGGCGGCGCGGAATGACCCCGAGCCGGCCTGACGGGGCCGCAAGCCAAGGAGGCGCCGCGATGCGCATCGTCGACACCCATCTGCACCTCGTCTATCCCGAGCGCTTCGCCTATCCCTGGCTCGACGGGGTGCCGGCGCTGAACAAGCCGCACCGGCTGGAGGACTATCGGCGTGAGGCGGCGGGGCTCGGCATCGAGGCGGCGCTCCACATGGAGGTCGACGTCGCCGAGGCCGAGATGGAGGCCGAGACGCGCTTCGTGCTCGGCCTCGGCCCGCCGATCGTCGGCGCCATCGCCAGCTGCCGGCCGGAGCACGCCGGCTTCCCGGCCTTCCTCGAACGGGTCGTCGCCATTCCCGGCGTGAAGGGCTTCAGGCGCATCCTCCACACCTCGCCGGACGACCTCTCCGGCTCCGCGACCTTCGTCCACAACCTGCGCCGCCTCGCCCCGCTCGGCCTGCCGTTCGACCTCTGCGTCCTCGCCCGCCAGCTCGCTGTCGGCCGCGCCCTGGTCGAGGCCTGCCCGGACGTATCCTTCGTGCTCGACCATTGCGGCGTGCCCGACATCGCCGGCGGCCTCGATCCCTGGCGCGCCGAGATCGCGGCCATGGCCCGCCTGCCGAATGTCAGCGTGAAGCTCTCCGGCATCGTCGCCTATGCCGGGCCGGACTGGACCGTGGAGACCCTGCGGCCCTACGCCGAGCACGCCATCGGCAGCTTTGGCGCCGACCGCGTCGTCTGGGGCAGCGACGCGCCGGTCTGCACCCTCGGCGCCAGCCTCACCCGCTGGGTGGAGGCGACGCATGCCCTGCTGGCCGGCTTCCCCGAGACGGAGAAGGCCGCGATCCTTTCCGGCAACGCCACCCGCATCTACAAGCTCTGAAAAACGAGGAGGACCGTCCCATGCAGCGTATCGGCAGCGTCATCGGCATCGATCCCGCCCATATCGCGGAATACAAACGCATCCATGCCGCCGTCTGGCCGGATGTGCTCCGGCAGATCGCCGCCAGCAACATCCGCAACTACACCATCTTCCTGCGCGAGCCGGAGAACCTGCTCTTCGCCTATTTCGAGTATCACGGCACGGATCTCGCCGCCGACATGGCTGATATGGCGGCCGATCCGGTGACGCAGGACTGGTGGAAGGTCTGCATGCCGATGCAGCGGCCGCTGGAAAGCCGCGTCGCCGGCGAATGGTGGGCCACGATGGAGCCGGTGTTCCACGAGGACTGATCGAAGGCCTCATTCGGGACAAAATAAAGCGACCCGTCATGGCGGAGAGCGCAGCGTACTTGTCTGCAGTCCCTTCCAAACCAAGTTACCGGTTTCAGAGCACGGCCCGGTGCAAAGCTTTGAAATCAAGCGGAATTGTCGAGATCGCCTCGCGGAGGTCGGGGAATCCCGCTTCGTCGCCCGCTTGCATTGACCACCCGTATATGAAAATATCATTCACATAAGAACCAACCTGCGGGAGATGCGATGCGGGAAGCCCTCGCCCAGGCATGGCCCGGGCCGTCGGCCCCGCGGCCTATCGTCGTCATCGGCGCGGGCGGCATCGTCGCCGACGCCCATCTGCCGGCCTATCGCCTCGCCGGCCTGCCGGTGGCGGGCCTCTTCGACATCGACGGCGAGCGCGCCGCTGCCACCGCCGCGCGCTTCGGCCTTTCCGTCTTCCCGAGCCTCGAAGCGGCGCTGGCGGTCGACAGCGCCGTCTTCGACCTCGCCCTGCCGCCGGCCGCCCATCTCGGCGTGATCGAGCGCCTGCCGGCGGGCAGCCCGGTGCTGATCCAGAAGCCGCTGGGGCGCGACCTCGCCGAGGCGAGCGCCATCTTGGCAGCGGCGCGCCGCCGCGGCCTCCTCGCCGCCGTGAATTTCCAGCTGCGCTTCGCCCCGATGATGCTCGCCCTCGCCGATTGGGTGGCGCAGGGCCGCCTCGGCGAGATCGTCGAAGCGGAGATGCACGTCAACGTGCTGACGCCCTGGCATCTCTGGCCCTTCCTCCAGGGCCTCGAGCGCATGGAGATCGCGCTGCACTCGATCCATTATCTCGACCTGATGCGCCGCCTGCTCGGCGATCCCGCCGGGGTGCACGCCAAGACCATCGGCCATCCCGCCAGCACGCTGGCCCAGACCCGCACCAGCGCCATCCTCGACTATGGCGAGCGCCTGCGCTGCGTCCTCTCCGTCAACCACCACCACGATTTCGGCCGGAAGTTCCAGGATTCCAGCCTGCGCCTGGAGGGCACGCGGGGCTGCGCCGTCGCCAGGCTCGGCGTCAATCTCGACTATCCCCGTGGCGAGCCGGACGAGCTCTGGCTCTGCGAGACGGGTGGAGAGTGGGAAAGCGTGCCGCTGCGGGGTACCTGGTTCCCCCACGCCTTCATCGGCCCGATGTCGAACCTGCAGCGCTTCGCCGCCGGCGAGGACGAGACGCTCGTCACCGCCGTCGCGGACGCCTGGAAGACCATGGCCCTGGTCGAGGCCTGCTTCACCTCGAGCTCAGCGCCGGCGACGCCGATCGCCCCGCTCCCGGAGGCCCGATGACCGGTTTCGCCCCCACCGTCGGCGTGTCCTCGACCCATCCCAGGACCATGCCGGAAAGCCACGCCGCCCTGCCCGTCTGGAACGCGGAGAACTGGTTCTACGAGGACTGGCCGGTGGGCCAGAAGATCCGCTCGCTGCGCCGCACCCTCGCCGAGGGCGACAGCCACGCCTTCAACCTGCTGGTCACCGACATCCATCCCTATGTCCAGGACGAGATCTTCGCCACCACCGAGGGCCGGTTCGGCCGGCGCCTCGTGGCCGGCGCCTTCGTCTTCTCGGCCGGGCTCGGGCTGGTGGCGACCAATTGCGTCAACGCCTTCTCCTACGGCTATGACCGCCTGCGCTTCATCGGCCCGACCTTCGTCGGCGACACCATCTACACCATCCGCACCAACCTGGAGAAACGCCCCAAATACCAGGAGATGGGCCTGATCCGCGCCTCCTACGAAGTGTTCAAGGGCGAGGGCGAGCTGGTGCTCTATTGCGAGCATCTCCAGACCGTGAAGTACCGCGACCCGGTCGATTTCGCCGACAGGACGGAGGCGGACGGCAATGCCGCGTGACGCTGCCGGCCTGCCGCTCGACGGGCTCGTCGTCGTCGACATGAGCCAGTTCCTGTCCGGGCCCTATTGCTCGCTGCGCCTGCTCGACATGGGCGCGCGCGTCATCAAGATCGAGCGCCCCGACGGCGGCGACCTCTCGCGCCGCCTCTATCTCAGCGACACCGAGATCGGCGGCGATTCCACCATCTTCCACGCCATCAACCGCGCCAAGGAGAGCTTCGCGGTCGACCTGAAGAGCGAGGCCGACCTCGCCGCGCTGAAGGCGCTGCTGGCCCGCGCCGACGTGGTGATCCAGAACTTCCGCCCCGGCGTGATCGAGCGGCTCGGCCTCGACTGGGCCGCGGTGCAGGCGATCAACCCGCGCATCGTCTACGGCTCGATCACGGGCTACGGCAGCGAAGGCCCCTGGGTGAAGCGGCCGGGGCAGGACCTCCTCGCCCAGTCGCGCTCGGGCGTGATGTGGCTCAACGGCGACGAAGGCCAGGGCCCGGTGCCCTTCGGCCTCGCCATCGCCGACATGCTGGCAGGCGCCGCGCTCTGCCAGGGCATCCTCGCCGCGCTGGTCGCCCGCGGCGTCTCCGGGCGCGGCCGCCATGTCGAGACCAGCCTGCTCGAAGCCCTGGTCGACTTCCAGTTCGAGGTGCTGACCACCCATCTCAACGACGGGCGCCGCCCGCCGCGCCGCTCGGGCTTCCGCTCGGCCCACGCCTATCTCGCCGCGCCCTATGGCGTCTATCCGACGGCCGACGGCTTCCTTGCCATCGCCATGACGCCGATCGCCAGGCTGGCCGACCTCCTCGGCGCCGAGGCGCTCGCACCCTATCGCGACCGGCCGGCCACCTGGTTCACCGCCCGCGACGAGATCAAGGCGATCCTGGCCGAGGTGCTGGCCGGCGAGACGACCGACCACTGGCTCGCCATCCTCGAGCCCGCCGACATCTGGTGCGCCAAGGTGCTGGACTGGCCGGAGCTGATGGAGAGCGAGGGCTTCAAGGCGCTCGACATGCTGCAGACCGTGACCCGCGAAGACGCCGTCTCGATCCTGACCACCCGCTCGCCCCTGCGCTTCGACGGCGCGCGCGCCGGGGTGGCGGACGCAGCGCCGCGCGTCGGCGAGCATTCGGCCGCGATCCGGGCGGAGTTCGGGCTGTGATCGTCACCCTCAAGGGCATGACCTGGAACCACCCGCGCGGCTACGACCCGATGGTCGCCTGCTCGGCCCTGTGGGCGGAGCGGACCGGCGTCGCCGTCACCTGGGACAAGCGCTCGCTGCAGGACTTCGAGACCTTTCCGGTGGACGAGCTCGCCCGGGCCTACGACCTCCTGGTGATCGACCACCCCCATGTCGGGCAGGTGACGGCGGAGGACTGCCTGCTGCCGCTCGACGTCGTGGGCCGCGAGGCCGAGCGTCAGGCGCTGGCCGCCGGCTCGGTCGGCCCCTCCTACCGCTCCTATACCTATGCCGGCCGGCAATGGGCCTTCCCCATCGACGCCGCCACGCAGGTCCAGGCCTTCCGGCCGGACCGCCTGGCCGCAGCGCCCGTCCTGCTCAGCGAGGTGATGGCGCTGGCGCGCCGCGGGCGGGTCGCCGTGCCGCTGCGCGCCCCCCATGCGCTGATGCTGTTCATGACGCTCAACGCCCATCTCGGCGCGCCCTGCTCGGTGGAGAAAGGGCCCTTCGTCGAGCGCGGCGTCGCCGGCGACGTCTGGAGCCTGATGCGCGAGCTCGCATCCGATCTCGATGCCGGCGACTTCGAGCGCGATCCCATCGCCGTGTTCGAGCGCATGGCCGCCGCAGGGTCGGCGATCGACTGCGCACCCTTCGTCTACGGCTATGTCCCCTATGCCCTTGCAGGCTTCCGCCCGCATCGCATCGCCTTCGCCGACATCCCCCGGGCCGGCGCCCGCGGCCCGGTCGGCGCGGCGCTCGGCGGCACCGGCATCGCCGTCTCGGCCTTGAGCCGCCATCCCGGCGAGGCCGTGGATTTCGCCTACTGGATCGCCGGCGGCCCGGCGCAGCGCGGACCTTATGCCGAGGCCGGCGGCCAGCCCGGCCATGCCGAGGCCTGGGAGGACGAGGCGGTGAATGCGCCGGTGCTCGGCTTCTACCGCAGCACGCGCGCGACGCTGGAAGGCTCCTATCTCAGGCCGCGGCACGACGGCTACATGGCCTTCCAGGGCGCCGCCTCGGAACGCATCTCGACCGGCCTTGGCGACGGCGAGGCGGCGGGCCTAGTCCTGGACGACCTCGACCGCCTGTTCGCGGGGAGTTTCGAGCCACGATAGCAACGCCGGCGCAGACCGGCAGGGAGGAGAGGACGATGAGGACGACATCCAGGGCGGCCGCGCTGGTCGTGGCGGCGCTCGCGGCGCAGGTCCTGCCGGCCGCGGCTCAGACCGACGTCGCGGGCACGATCGCCAAGCTGCCGCCCGAGCTCAAGGCGCAATATGACGGGGCGCCGCAAAAGGTGCTGCCCTCGGCCTGGGACGGCTGGGCGGCGCCGAAGGGCCCGTGGAAATGGTGCCATTCGGAATCCTACCAGGGCAACCCCTGGCGCGTGGCGGTGACCAACGAATTGAAGCGCCTGGTCGACGGCCTGATCGCCGAGGGCAAGGTGTCGAGCTTCGAGGTGGCCGATTCCAACAACGACGCCAGCCAGCAGATCAACCAGATCCGCGGCTTCATCGACAAGGGCTGCACGGTGATCACCTCGATCCCGGGCTCGGCCACGGCGCTCGACGATGCCATCGCCGCCGCGCACGACAAGGGCATCCCCTTCGTCACCGCCGCCGGCTCGGTCACCAGCCCCTATGCCGTCAACGTCGATTCCAACTATGCCCGCTGGGGCTACGACATGATGACGGCGATCGCCGGACAGACCGGCGGCACGGCCAACGTCCTCCTGGTCGAGGGCATTGCCGGCCATCCCATCGTGGTGCAGGAGCGGCAGGGTGCCGACAAGGCGCTGGCCGAGAATCCGGGGCTGAAGGCGCCGCGCTCCGTCAACGGCAACTGGACGGCCAACGTCACCAAGACCGTGGTGCTGCAGGCGCTCGCCACCAACCCCGCCCCGGTCGATGCGGTCTGGACCACCGGCAGCGAGAGCCGCGTCGTGGCCGAGGCCTTCGCCGAGGCCGGCCGCCCGGCGCCGCTGATCACCGGCTCGATCACCGGCGACGCGCTCGGCTACTGGAAGGCCAATCCCGACAAGTACCGCTTCGAGGGCAATGCGGTCCTGCCGGGCTGGACGGCGCAGACCCTGTTCCGCGTCGCCGCGCGCCTGCTGGAGGGCCAGCAGCCCAGGCTCAACACGCTGCTGATCCCGATACCGGCCGTGCACGGCAAGGACCTCGGCGAATGGTACCAGCCCTGCATGACGCCGGACGCGGTCTCGGTCTTCCCGGTGCCGCCGGCCGATCCGATGCCGGAGGAGATGCTGAACGCCTATTTCGCCAGGCCCGCGGCGAGCCCCGGCTGGGACTATGCCAAGGTCCCGCCCGCCTGCCCGAAGTGACGGAGCCGCATGCTCGCGATCGAACACCTCAGGAAGCGCTACGGCGAGACCATCGCGCTCGCAGACGCGACGATCGCCGTGCGGCCCGGCACCGTCCACACCATCCTCGGCGAGAACGGCTCGGGCAAGTCGACGCTGGTCAAGGTCCTCTCCGGCGTGGTGCGCCCGGACGGCGGCAGCGTCGTGCTCGACGGCCGGCCGCTTGCCGGGCGCCACCCGGCGGAGCTGCAGGCGGCGGGCGTCGCGACCGTGTTCCAGGAGGTGCTGATCGCGCCCGACCGCTCGGTGGTCGACAACGTGCTGCTCGGCGTCGACGGCCTGTTCCGCCGCCGCCTGGCGCGCAGCCGGCGCCGTGCCGCGGTCGAGGCGGTGCTGCAGCCGCTGACGCGCGATCCCATGCCGCTGGAGGCGGAGGCGGGCCGTCTGCCGCTCGCCATGCAGCAGCTCGTCGTGCTCGCCCGCGCCCTCTACCGCCGGCCGCGGCTGCTCGTCCTCGACGAGGTGACGGCGGCGCTCGACTTCGGCGACCGCGAGGCGGTGTTCGCCACGATGCGGCGCCTGGCGCGGGAGGGCACGCTGATCCTGTTCATCACCCATCGCATGGATGAGGTCATGGCCCTGTCCGACGACGTCTCAGTGCTGCGCGCCGGACGCTCGGTGGCGACGCTGCCGGTGGCCGGCTGCGATCCGGAAAGCCTGCTCAGGCTCATGGCGCCGCAGACGGCGGCAGAGCTCGCCCATGCCCTCTGACACCCTCCTGGAGGCCCGGGACTTGCGCCTGCGACCCGAGGCCGAGCCCTTCGACGAGCGCGTCGCGCCCGGCGAGATCGTCGGGCTCGCCGGCCTCGACGGCCATGGCCAGGAGGCTTTCCTGAAGACGCTGGCGGGCCTCGCGCGCCCGGCGGCGGGCGAGGTGCGCCTCGACGGGCGGCCGCTCGCCGGCTTCCGCCAGGCCGTGGCGCGGGGCCTCGCCTATGTCCCGCGCGACCGGCGGGCGACCGGCATCTTCCCGACCCTCTCCGTGCTCGACAATTTCGCCATCGCCACCGCCGGCGCCGACACCCGCCTCGGCTTCATCGCGCCGCGTCGCCGCCGCAGCCGCTTCGAAGCCCATGTCCGCCGCCTCTCGATCAACGCGCCGGACTGGCGCGCGCCGATCACGACCCTGTCCGGCGGCAACCAGCAGAAGGTGCTGCTGGCGCGCGCCCTGGCGCTGCAGCCCCGCGCGCTGCTGCTCAACGATCCCACCCGCGGCGTCGACGTCGCCACGCGCCACGTGCTCTACGACGTCTTCCGCGGCCTGGCGGCCGAGGAGGGCCTGGCACTGGTGATCCTCTCGAGCAAGATCGAAGAAATCCTGGCCCTGTGCGGCCGCGTGCTGGTCTTCCGCGAGCAGGCGCTGGCGGCGCGCCTCGGCGGCGCCGATATGACCGGCGCGGCGGTGATCGCGGCGATGTTCGGGAGGGCGGCGTGACCGGGGCGACGCTGCTGCGCCGGCTCGGCGGCATCGGCTTTGCCGCCGTGCTGCTGGTGATCCTGCTCGCCGTCAATCTCTGGCTGGCGCCCGGCCGGTTCCGGCCGGAGGGCTGGGGGCTGCTCCTCGGCCTCGCCGCGCCGCTGATCGGCGCCGCCGTCGCCTCGACGCCGGCGATCCTGTCCGGCCGGGGCGGCATCGACGTCTCGGTGGGGCCGCAGATGGGCTTCGTCAACGCCGTGCTGATCCAGGTGCTGGTGCTGCGCTGCGGTGTCTCATCGCCCTGGCTGCTGGTGCCGGCGGCGCTCGCCCTCGGTGCGCTCATGGGGGCCGCCAACGGCGTGCTCGCCACGGTGCTGCGCATCCAGCCGATCGTCGGCACGCTCGGCACCTATCTCGTGCTGTCCGGCGTCACCCTGGTCGTGCTGCCCGCCCCGGTCGGGCCGGCGCCCGCTTGGCTCAAGGCGCTGGCCGGCACCTGGTCGTTCCTGCCGCTCGGCCTGGTGTTCCTCTCCTGGGCCCTGCTGCGCCGGACGCCCTGGTACGAGCACCTGATGGCGGTGGGCAGCGACGACCGCGCCGCCTATACCGCCGGCGTGCCGATCACGGCCGTGCGCTTCCTCGCCTATGGCCTGACCGGCCTCTATGCCGGCGCGGCCGGGCTGATGCTGACGGCGCTGATCGGCTCGGCCGATCCCAATATCGGCCCGGCCTACACGCTGATCGCCATTTCCGCGGTGGCGCTCGGCGGGGTCAGCCTCGGCGGCGGGCGCGGCGGCCTCATCGGCGCGGCGATCGGCGCGCTCGACATCTTCCTCCTGCAGAACGCCCTCACCTTCTTCAACGTCTCGACCTTCGTGCTGCAGATCGCCTATGGCGCGATCCTGGTCGCCGCCGTCGTGCTCACCGCCCTGCAGACCCGCGCCGGAGCCCGGTCCCATGCGTGAACGCCTGCACGTCGATCGCCGCGTCGCCGGCGCCTTCCTGATCGCCGCCGCGCTGCATGCCGTCGGCACGGCGCTGATCCCGGGCTATTCCGCGCCCTTCGCCATCCGGGCCATGCTGGTGCTGGCCTCGCTGCTGGCCGTCGCCTCGATCGGCCAGACCATCGTCGTCATCGTCGGCGGCATCGACCTCTCCATCCCCTTCCTGATCGGCTTCGCCAATGTCGTGGCCGCGGAGCTCACCGGCCGGGGCTGGCCCTTCGCGCTGGTCTGCCTGCTCGTCGCCGCCCTGGCGCTCGCCGTCGGCGCCTGCAACGGCGCGGTCTCGGCTGCGCTCGGCGTGCATCCCCTGATCGTCACCCTCGGCATCGGCACGGTGGTACAGGGCCTGGTCCTGCTGTGGACCGGCGGCTTTCCCTCGGGCTCGGCGCCCGCCGCGGTCTCCGCCTTCGTCTCGATCGGCGGCACCACCGGGCCGCTGCCGGTGCCGCCGCTGGTGCCGTGCTGCCTCGTCCTCGCCGTGCTGGTGGCCCTCGTCCTGGCGCGCACGCCGTTCGGCCGGCGCCTCTACGCCCTCGGCAGCAATCCCGGCGCGGCGCCGCTCGCCCTGATCCGGCCGGTGGCGCTCTGGGCCGCCGCCTTCGCGCTCTCGGCCCTGTTCGCGGCGCTCGCCGGCGTGCTGCTGCTCGGCTTCACCGGCTCGGCCTATGGTGCGGTCGGCCAGCCCTATCTCTTCCAGACCATCGCCGCCGTGGTGGTCGGCGGCACGGCGCTGACCGGCGGGCGCGGCTCCTATGCCGGCACCGTCGCCGGCGCGCTGGTGCTGACCGAGATCAACACGCTGCTCATCGGCCTCGGCCTGCAGCCTGCCAGCGTGCAGGCGGCGCTCGGCCTCGTCATCATCGCGCTGGTCTCGCTCTACGGGCGCGAGCCGCACATCCGCACCACGATCTAGTGTTGTGCTTCCGACGCTTGATCCCCGACCATTGCGTTGGAAGCACAACACAATGCATTGAACCAACTAGGGTTCCGGGCTGACGGTTCGGAACGAACCGTTAGAGTCGGAACACTAGGGGCTGCCATGGAACGTCCGCGCTATTTCGAGGACTATGTGCTCGGCGAGGAGCGCCGCAGCCACGGGCGCACCATCACCGAGACCGACTTCGTCGTCCATGCCGGGCACACCGGCGACTTCTTCCCGCACCACATGGACGCCGAGCACATGAAGGCGAGCCCGTTCGGCCAGCGCATCGCCCACGGCACCATGACCTTCGCCATCGGCATCGGCCTCACCGCCAGCGAGATCAACCCGCTCGCCTTCACCTACGGCTATGACCGGCTGCGCTTTCCCCGGCCGGTGTTCATCGGCGACACCATCCACACCGTGCTGACGGTCTCGGCCCTGGAGCCCGACCCCAGGCGCCCGGACAAGGGCCGCGTGGTGGAGAGCTGCCGGGTCGTCAACCAGCGCGGCGAGACGGTGCTGGCCTGCGACCACGTGCTGCTCGCCGAGCGGCGCCCGGCCGCATGAGCGGATGCGCCGGCCGGTCAGCGATCCTCGATGATGCGCAGATAGGCCGCGGTGACGAACAGGATGATGAGGCCGAACAGGATGCGGCGGGCGCCTTCGGGCATCTGCAGGATGGTCAGGAGCGTCGTCAGCACGGTCAGGATCAGGGCGCCGACGATCGTGCCGGCATAGCCGCCGCGGCCGCCGAAGATCGAGGTGCCGCCGATGACGGCCGCGGCGACGGAGGGCAGCAGCAGCGGATCGGCCAGCGACAGCGAGGACGGCGCCTTGACCAGGCCGAGATAGAGGAAGCCGGTGACGGCCGCGAGCAGCGAGGACAGGACGTAGAGCGCGATGATCACCTGCCAGTACCGCACGCCGGAGAGCCGGGCCGCCCGCTCGTTGTCGCCGACGGCATAGAGCAGGCGGCCGAAGCCGGTGCGGCCGAGCATCAGGACGAGGAGCGCGGCGACGGGCACGAACAGCGCCAGCGCGTTCGGGATGCCGTAGGTCAGGCCGGTGCCGAGCCAGGCCAGCACGTCCGGGATCTTCGTGCCCGAGGCGATGACCATGCGCTGGTAGACCTGCAGGCAGCCGGCGCCGACCAGGCTGGTGCCCAGCGTCATGATCAGCGGATGGACGCGGAAGATGCCGGCGCCGATGCCGTTGAGCAGGCCGATCAGCACGGCCGGGACCAGGGCGACGGCCATCGCCACCGCCGGGTCGTGGTCCACGGCCAGCGAGGCGGTGATGAAGGCGGCCATGGTCGCCACCGTGGCGGCGGAGAGGTCGATGCCGCCCGTCAGCATGGTGATGGTCTGGCAGCCCGCCAGCAGGGCGAGCGGGATGGCGAACTTCACGGTGTTGGCGAGCCAGCGCTCGTTGACGATGCCGGGCCGCAGCCCCTGCAGCACCGCGACCAGCACGATCAGGAGCACGACCAGCGGCACCAGCGGATGGTCGGCCATGAACCGCCGGACGCGCCGGCCGATCGGTGGCGATGCCGTGACGCTGTCGCTCATCGAGCCCGCCCTCCGATGGCGAGGAAGGCGCCGAACATCACGACGACGACCATGATCGCTCCTTCGATGATCGAGGCGATGTTGGGATCCACCGCGAGCAGGGTGAGGTCGGTGCGCACCAGCCGCAGCACGAAGACGGCGATGATCGGCCCGAGCAGGCCGCCGCGCCCGCCGCCCAGCGCCACGCCGCCGAGCACCACCGCCGCGACGCTGGCCAGGAGATAGGGGCCGGGGATGGGCGCGCCGATGCCCGTGCTCATGGTCAGGGCGAGGCCGCCCATGGCCGAGAACAGCCCGGCGCCGGCATAGGCGGCGATCCTGGTCCAGGCCACCGGCACGCCGCTGCGGAAGGCCGCCAGCTCGCTGCTGCCGATGGCGTAGATCGACAGGCCGAGCCGCGAGCGCCGCAGCGGGATCCAGACGAGGCCGAGGCAGGCGAGCAGGAGCACCAGCGCCTTCGGGATCCAGGCGGTGACGTCCTCGGGCACCCCCGGGAGCGGCACGGTGCCGACGATCGCCGCCCGCAGCCATTGCGCCGCGCCGCCGCCCGGCGCGGCGAGGACGAGCAGCGCCACGCCCTGCAGCACGAACAGCATCGCCAGGGTCACCACGATGTCGGGCACCCGCGTCAGCACGATCAGGGCGCCGTTGAGTGCGCCGAGGCCGCATCCCAGCGCCAGCACGAAGGGCACCACCAGAAGGGCCTGCTGCTCGCTGGCCCCGTCCATCAGCACGGCGGCGGTGACGCTGGCGAGCGCCATCATCGCCGCCACCGACAGGTCGACGCCGCCGGCGATGACGACGATCGCCTGGGCCGCGACGGCGAAGGCATAGGGCAGCGCCGCGCGGACCAGCGAGCCGAAATCCTCCGCCCCGTAGCCGGGCTGGATCAGCTTGGTCGCGACCATCAGGGCGGCGAACAGGACGAGCAGGCCGGCGACCCAGCCCTGGCGGCGCAGCAGGCTCATCGCGGCCCTCCCGACGGATCGGCAACCGCGGCCGGGAGGTCCGGCTCCTCCGTCGCCTCGCGCCGCAGCCCGTAGGCGGCGCGCGTCAGCGCCGCCTCGTCGGCGATCTCGGCAGGCAGGATGTCGACCACCCGGCCGCCGAAGATGACGATGGCGCGATCGCAGACGCGCTGCACCTCCTCCAGCTCCGAGGTGTAGAACAGCACGGACCGGCCCTGCCCGGCGAGGTCGCGCAGCAGCCGGTAGATCTCCTGCTTGGTGCCGACGTCGATGCCGCGCGTCGGGTCGAAGCACAGGATGGTGCGCGCCTCCGCCGCGATCCAGCGGGCGATCGTCACCTTCTGCTGGTTGCCGCCGGAGAGGCGCTGCACCTCGCGCTGGGCTCGGGTGTCGATCTGCAGCCGGCGGATCGCCTCGGCCACCGCGGCCTGCTCGCGCCCCATGGCGATCGGCCCCCAGCGCCGCAACCGGGCGCTGAACGGCAGCGCGATGTTCTCGCGGACGGACCGGTGCATCAAGAGGGCGTCGGAGCGGTCGCCCGGGACATAGGCGATGCCGGCGCGGATCGCGTCCGCGGGATGGCCGAACCGGACCGGCCGGCCATCGACCTCGATCGTGCCGCCGGAGGGCTGGATCGAGCCCGCGAGGGCACCGAACAATTCGTCCTGCCCCTGCCCCTCGAGCGCGACCACGCCGGCGACCTCGCCGTCGCCGAGGTCGAGCGAGACGTCGGCGAGCTTGGTGCCGACCTGAAGGTTGCGCACGCTGAGGCGGGGCGCGGACCCGGCGGCCCGTCCACCCCCGCCGCCGGCGGCCGCGCCGCGCGTCTTGACGATGCGGCTGCCCAGCATCAGCTCGACGATCCGCTCCTCCGCGCCGGGGGCCATGGCGACCACGCCGACGGTCTCGCCGTCGCGCAGCACGGTGGCGCGGTCGCACAGGGCCGAGATCTCGACGAAGCGGTGCGAGATGAAGATCACTGAGCGCCCGGTGCGGCTCTGGCCGCGCACCACCGCCATGACGCGCTCGGCGAGGTCTGCCGGCAGCGCCGCCGTCATCTCGTCGAGCAGCAGCACGTCCGGCTCGGCGGCGAGCGCCCGGGCGAGATCGAGCACCCGCAGCACCGCGAGCGGAATGTCGCGCGCGCGCTCGCCGAGGTCGAGGTCGGGCACGCCGAGTTCGCGCACCCAGGCGCGGAAGGGTTCGACGGGCGTGCCGGTCAGGCGCAGGTTGTCGGCGACGTCGAGATCGGGAACAAGCGAGGGCTCCTGGTAGACCGGGACCAGCCCGGCGCGCCGCGCCGCCGCCGGCGAGCCGAGCGCGCGGGCCTCGCCGCGGATCAGGATGCGGCCGGCGTCCGGGCGCACCGCCCCGGTCAGGATCTTGACGAGCGTCGACTTGCCGGCGCCGTTGGCGCCCATCAGGGCGTGGACCTCGCCGGGCTCGATCGAGAGCGAGGCGTTGCGCAGCGCCGCGACGGCGCCGTAGCGCTTCGCCACGCCGGACGCGTCCAGGAGGGGTTGGGAGGCCACGGCGTTCCTGCCGGTTCGAAGAGAAGGCGCCGGAGCGCGGGAGGGTCCCGCGCTCCGGCGGCGATCATGATCCGGCGATCACTCGCCCGGGCCCTTGCAGGCGATGATCTGCTGCTTGGTGTAGGTGGTCCAGTCCGGGATCGAGATGCTCACCGGCCATTCCGGATTGAGCGACGGGTCGGCCGCGGCCTTGAGCTTCTCCTTGCCCGCCTCGTCGGCATTGTCCCAGATCTGCGGCTCGACCAGCACCGTCTTCTCGGCCGGCTTCTTGCCGTCGAGAATCTGCAACGCCAGCGTCACGCCGGCGCCGCCGATCGAGCCGGGATTGGTCACCGCCGCGCCGGTGAGGCCCTTGACCGAGCTGAGCTGGCCGACGAAGCCGGCATTGTCGGCGCCGACGACCGGCACCATCGTCGCCTGGGATTCGACCAGCGCGTCGACGATGACGTTGTCGATGCCGGAGGTCCAGATGCCCTCGAACGGCGTGCCCGTCGCCAGGAAGTCGAGGATCTGCTGCTTGGCCTGGTCCTGCTGCCAGCCGGTGAACGTCTCGTGCACCACCTTCACGCCGGGGAACTCGGCCAGCGCCTTCTTGAACCCCTTGTCGCGATCGGTATCGGCGGAGGCGCCGGCGGCGCCGCGCATGTAGACGACGCCGCCCTTGCCGCCCATCCGCTGGAACAGCCATTTGGCGCCGAGATAGGCATATTCCTGCTGGTTGTTGGAGATGACATAGGCCGACGGCTCGGTGACCGCCTGGTCGACCGCGACCACCACGATGCCGGCCTTGGTCGCCTCGGCGATGGCGGCGTTGACGCCGGCGGGATCGGCCGGGTTGACGACGATCGCGTCGACATGGGCACTGATCAGGTTGCGGATGTCCTCCAGCTGGCCGGCGGCATCGGTGTTGCGATGGGCGATGTTGAGCTTGGCCACCTTGCCCGAGGCGAGCGCCTGGGCCTTCATGGCGCAGACCATCTCCTCGCGCCAGCCATTGCCCTGCACCGTGTTGGAGACGCCGATGGTGTAGCTGTCCTTCGCCGCCGCGCCGGCGATGGATGCAACCAGCGCCGCGCCGGCGAGCAGCGGCAGCACCGCCGAATGTCCGAATCTGTGCATGTTTCCTCCCGTTGTTGTTGTGGAGACGATTGTCCCGCCTCCGCCGTCACTTGACCAGGGGCCGCAACACGTCCCTGGCCAAGAGAAAGCCGCGCTTCAACGCTTCGTCGCTTCCTTCGAAGCGCCGGTCCTCGTGCTCGATGACGACCGGGCCATCGTAGCCCGTCCGATAGAGCCCGGAGAAGATGGTTCGCCAGTCGACCTCGCCGAGCCCCGGCATGCGCGGGATCTGCCAGCCCATGCCGGCCGAGAGGATGCCGCGCTCGTAGAGGCCGTCGCGGTCGATCATCAGGTCCTTGGCGTGCACGTGCAGCATGTGCGGGCCGAATTCGCGGATGAAGCGGGCCTGGTCGATCATCTGCCAGACCAGGTGCGAGGGATCGAAGTTCATGCCCACCGCCCCGTCCCAGGCCTCGAGGATGCGGCGCCAGACCTGGGGCGCATAGGCGATGTTGTGCCCGCCCGGCCACTCGTCGGGGGAGAAGATCATCGGGCAGTTCTCGAAGGCGAGCCGGACGCCGTTGTCGCGGGCATGGGCGATGATGTCGGGCCAGACCTTCAGCGCCTCCTGCCAGTTGGCGTCGACGGCCTGCGCCGCGTCGCCGCCGCAGAAGGTGTTGACCACGCCGACGCCCATGCGCCCTGCGGCGGCGATCACCTGCCTGAGATGCTCGATCACCGTGCTGCGATGCGCGGCATCGGGATGGAGCGGGTTGGGATAATAGCCGAGCGCCGAGATCGACAGCCCCTTGCCGCCGAGCATGGCGACGATGTCCCTGCCCTCCGCGGCCGAGAGGCCGGCGACGTCGATATGGCTGGTCCCGGCATAGCGGCGGCTCGGACCGGACGATCTCGGCCAGCAGGCGATCTCCAGCGTCTCGAAGCCGGCCGAGGCCGCCCAGTCCGCCACCGCGGCGAGCGGCGTGTCCGGGAACGGCGCGGTCAGGATCCCGAGTTTCATCTCCTCCCTCCCTCTTGCTGCATTGCGGTTCAGGTCCGCTGCCCCACATCGGCCGCGTCGCACAGGCGCCGGATGACCGCGAGCGGGTCCCCGCCCAGCAGGCCGTCCAGCGTCCGCGTCACGGTGCCGGCGAACGTCGCGTCGGCGGCGAGAGCCCGGTCGAACACCGTGTCGATGCCGAGGATGGCGGCCGCAAGGGCCGGTGGATCGCGGCCGATCCGGTCGGCGATCCCGGCGACGCGCGGCGCCAGCGGATCCTGCACCGCCCAGCGCCGGCCGAACCGCTCCGAGGCCAGCACCAGATAGGCCATCCAGGCGGCGACCGGCACGGCGAGCAGCGCGATGCCCTGGCCGCGTCCCAGCCTCTCGCGGACCGGATCGAGCAGGCGCTGCACGATCTTCTGCGAGCCGTCGGTGGCGATCTGGTGGTTGCGATGGCGGATGGCGGTGTTGGCGAGGCGCGCCAGGCTCTGCTTGACATAGGCCGCCGGCTCGATGCCGGGCACCGGCCGCAGGGTCGGCACGCTCTCCTCGACCAGCATGCGGCGCACGAAGGCGGCGAGCAGGGGATCGGCGATGCCTTCGAACGTATGCTCATGGCCGGCGAGCACGCCGAGATAGGCGAGCGTCGACTGGGCGGCATTGAGGACGCGCATCTTGAGATGCTCGAACGGCTCGACATCGTCGACGACGCTCGCGCCGGCGCGGTCCCAGGGCGGGACCGGGCCGGCGAACCGCGCCTCGATCACCCATTGGCGGAAGGGCTCGGCGACCACGACCGCTGCGTCGCGATAGCCCAGGCTCTGCGCCACGAAGGCGGCATCCGCCCCGGTCGGCGCCGGGGCGATGCGATCGACCATGGTGGAGGGGAAGGTGGCGTTGGCCGCGATCCATTCGGCGAGGCCGTCCCTGCGGCGCTCGGCGAGGGCCGCGACCACCCGTTCGAGCAGGGCGCCGTTGGCCGGGATGTTGTCGCAGCTCATCAGCGTCAGCGGCCGGCCGTGCGAGGTCCGGCGCAGCTCCAGCGCCTGCGCCAGCAGGCCGGGAACGCTGCGCGGGGCCAGCGGCTCGGCGAGGTCGTGCACGATGTCGGGATGATCCCAGTCGAGCGCGCCGCCGGCGGGCCGGTGGCAATAGCCCTTCTCCGTGACGGTGAGCGTCACGATGTCGATGGCCGGATCGGCCAGCGCCGTGAGCGCCGGCGCCGGGCCGTCCTGGCTGTCGACGACGCGGACGATGCTGCCGATGACGCGCGCCGTCGTCCTGTCGCCGTCCCGCACGAGGCGCGTGTAGAGGCCGCCCTGGCGTCCGAGCGTCTCGGCGAGCCCGGGCGGGCGGATGTTGATGCCGACGATGCCGGAGCGCGTGAGGCCGCACCCCAGCAGGTCGTCGGTGTACTCGGCCTGGTGGCAGCGGTGGAAGGCGCCGACGCCGAGATGCGCCATGCCGGCCACGAGGGGCGAGCGGGCATAGGCGGGCCCCTGCACGCCCTGCGGGAGGCGGTCGAGCAAGGATGGCCCGAGCGTCTCGGCGGATATCGGCGCGGCGCTCATCCCTTGGCTCCGACGACCCATTGCTCCTGGTCGATCAGGGCCCCCGTCATCGGGCCGGCGGCATCGCTCGCCAGGAACAGCGCGAGATTGGCGACCTCGGAGGCGGCGAGCAGCCGGCCGAACGGCAGGGCGGCGTTCGCCGCCGCGATCCAGCCCTCGCCCTGCCCGAGCGTCTCGGCCTGCATCACCCGCTCGGCCGGCGTGTCCGTCCAGCCGACATTGATGCCGTTGACGCGGATGCGGTCGAAGCGGTGGGCATTCGCGGCGTTGCGGGTCAGCGTCGCCAGCGCGCCCTTGGTGGCGGCATAGACGGCGAGGTCGGGCCCGCCGCAATGGGCGTTCATGGAGAGGATGTTGACGATCGCTCCGCCCTGCCCGCGCTCGCGCATGGCCGCGATCGCCGCCTGCATCAGGAAGAACGGCGCCCGGGCGTTGACGTCGAAGAGCTTCGACCAGAGAACGGGATCGGCATCGAGGACGGAAGCGCGGTCGGTCAGGCCGGCGGCGTTGACCAGGATGTCGATCCGGCCGAAGCGGGCGAGGCACTCCGCCACCAGCATGCGCGGCGCGTCGATGTCCCCGAGCTCGGCCACGACGAAGGCGGCCTTCACCCCGGACGAGCCGAGCTGCGCCGCCAAGGCCTCTCCGCGCCCGGCATCCCGGCCGGTGAGCAGCAGGCCGTCGGCCCCGGCGCCGGCCAGCGCCTCGGCGATCGCCCGGCCGATACCCTGCGTCGCGCCGGTCACCAGCACGACCTTTCCGTCGACCCGAGCCATCACGGCTCCTCCCAGAACGATATTTCTATTTTCCAGAATATGGAATGAATCTTCCCATTCGTCAACCGGCCGTCGCGCGCCGGGCGGCGACGCCGTGCACCAGGGCCATGCCGATCGCCAGCGATGCCGCGAGCGAGCGGAACCCGGCGAATTCGGATTCGACCACCTCCACCCACCGGTCCGACAGCCGGACCAGCGGGCTGAAGGTGCTGTCGGTGATGGCGACGATGCGGGCGCCGCGCTGGCTCGCCATGGCGACGAGATCCGGCGTGATCGAGTTGTAGGGGCTGAAGCTCACCGCCAGCACCACGTCGCCCCGGCCGACGCAGCCGACCTGGTCGAAGGCGGTCGAGCCGACATTGTCGACCAGCACGTTGCGGATGCCCTGCTGCGACAGGCTGAGCGAGATGTAGGCCGTCACCGGGAAGGCGCGCTTGCTGCCGATGACATAGATGAGGTCGGCTGCGGCGAGCAGCCCGACCATGGCCTCGAAGCTCCCGGCGTCGAAGCTGTCGCCGACCCGGTCGAGCGAGGCGCGAGACGCGTCGACCATCCCCTTGACGAAGGGCACCTGTGCGCCCGCATCGGCGCGCTCCGGTCCGTCCCCCGTCCGCCCGCCCTTGATATGGTCCTTGAAGAGCCCCTGGAACTCCGAGAACCCGGCATAGCCGAACATCTGGGCGAACCGCACCAGGGTGGAGGGCTGGACCCCCGCCTGCTCCGCCACCTGCACGATGGTGCCGAGCGCGACCTCGCCGGGATGCTGCCACAGGAAGATCGCGACCTGGCGCAGGCGCTTGGGGAAATGGACCGTGCCCGAGGACAGCACAGCCCGCAATTCCTCATAGGTGCTCGGCTTGGCGTAGCCGAGGCCGGCGCGGCCGCCGCGCGGCTCTGCCGCCGGCCGGGGAACCGCGGCGCCCGGCTTGCCGGCCGGCCGGGACTCGCCGGCCTCCCGCTGTTCGTGCCTGTCCGCCGGCATGCCCGGATCGTCCGCCGCCCATGGAGGAACAGCAGGGTATCGCAGCACGAAAATTTCACAATCGGAAAAATAGAAAAAGCCTTCGAAATCGCCGAGCGACGGGATAAGCTCGAGCCAGGGCACGGACGATGCCGGGAGGAGAGCGAGCCATGGTGTATGCGACCGCCGACGCGACGGCGCGGGAGAAGCTGCGGGTCGGCATGGTGGGCGGCGGACGCGGCGCCTTCATCGGCGCCGTGCATCGCCTCGCCATGCGCCTCGACGACCGGATCGCCCTGGTGGCCGGCGCGCTCTCCGCCGATCCCGCCAACGCCGCGGCCTCCGCGGCCGAGCTCGGCATCGCCGCCGAGCGCAGCTATGGCGACTATCACGCCATGGCGCGCGCCGAGGCGGCACGGCCCGACGGCATCGAGGCCGTGGTGATCGTGACGCCGAACCACCTGCACGCGCCGGTCGCCACCGCCTTCCTCGAAGCGGGCATCGACGTGATCTGCGACAAGCCGCTCTCCACCACGCTGGCCGAGGCCGAGGATCTGGTCGCCCTGGCGCGGGCGCGCCGGCGCAAGTTCGTCGTCACCCTCAACAACACCGGCTACGCCATGGTGCGCCAGGCCCGCGAAATGGTCGCCGACGGGGCGCTCGGCCGCCTCGTGGCGGTGCACGGCTCCTATATCCAGGACTGGCTGACGCGGCCGATCGATGCGGAGGGCCACAAGCAGGCGGAATGGCGCACCGATCCGACACGGGCGGGCCAGTCGGCGGTGCTCGCCGACATCGGCGTCCACGCCTACAACCTTGCCTGCTTCGTCTCGGGACGTGAGGCCGAGGCGGTCGCCGCCGACCTCTTCACGGCGGTTCCCGGGCGCCGGCTCGACGACAATGCCCATGTTCTGGTGCGCTGGTCCGGCGGCGCGCGCGGCACCATCCTCGCCAGCCAGACCTCGCCCGGCCACTACAACGACCTCTCGGTGCGGGTCTACGGCGAGAAGGCCGGCCTGGAATGGCACGCCACCCGGCCCGAGGAGCTGCGCTTCGCCCCCTATGGCGAGGAGGCCCGGACGCTGATCCGCGGCGGCCACGGCTCGACGGAGGCGAGCAGGCGCGTGTCGCGCATGCCGGCGGCGCACCCCGAAGGCTATATCGAGGCCTTCGCCAATCTCTACCGCGATGCCGCCGACATCATCCAGGCCCACCGCGCCGGCGCCGCGGCGGACGCGGCGCAGGAGAGCCTGGTGCCCGACGTGGTGCAGGGCGCGCGCGGCGTCAGGTTCGTCGCCGCCGCGGTCGAATCCGATGCCGCCGGCGGCGCCTGGACGCCGGCCTCCCTGGCCGTGGACCGCGACGCATCCTGAGGACGCGTGCGCGAACGAACACGTCAAGACACGGCCCCCCGCCCGTTCGGGAGAGGGGGTCCGATCGACTTCGATTCACGTGTCCTCGGACGGCGCCCTGGCCGTGCAGCGAGACGTCCCGACATCGCCGACGCGGCGCACCGAAGCGCGCCACCGGAACGAGGCCGAGATCCATAACCGCATGCCGGACCGGCTCACCCCGCCCCGTTAACCGCACCGCTTAAAGGAACGTTGTGAACTCACGGCCATGATCGTCGGGCTGCGGCTCCACCGCATCCAGCCGCCCCTGACCGAGAGTGCGGATATCGATCGTGAGAGTTATCCGGAAGATCGGGGCATTCACTGTGCGGCACAGGTTCACGATCCTCGACGGCGTCGTCATGGCCGGGGCGGGCGCGCTGCTCGTCATCATCGCGCTCGATTACGACCTCTTCGGACCGGCCGGACCGCGGCGGAGCGATGCGGCGCGCCTGGAGCTTGCCGAGATCGCCGCGATCGCGGTCGTGCTGGGCCTGCTGCTCATCCTCGCCCTGCGCCGCATGCGCGCGCAGAACCGGGAGGTGGCGCGGCGCATCGCCGCCGAGCAGCACGCCCGGGAGCTCGCCTTTCAGGACCCGCTCACCGGCCTGGCGAACCGGCGCCAGTTCGATCAGATCGTCGCCGAGGCGACCGTGTCCCCGCCGGGCGCCGAGCGCACCCACGCGGTGCTGCTCATGGACCTCAACGGCTTCAAATCGATCAACGACGTCTACGGCCATCCCGTCGGCGACGCCGTCCTGGCCGAGATCGGCTTTCGGCTGCTCGCCGTCATGCGCGAGAGTGGCGACGAGGTCGCCCGCCTCGGCGGCGACGAGTTCGGCGTCGTCGCGACCCATCTGCGCAGCGCCGAGGATGCCGGCGGCATCGCCCTCAGGATCATCCGCGCCGTCGAGGAGCCGATCATTGCCGGCCCGGCCGAGCACACCGTCGGCGTCGGCATCGGCATCGCCCTGTTCCCGCGGGACGGGCACGATGCCAAGGAGATCATCCGCCGGGCGGACATCGCGCTCTATCGCGCCAAGGCCGAGAGCGGCTCCGTGGTCCGTTTCTTCGAGAAGGACATGGACGCCCGCGTGCGCGAGCGTTCGGTCATCGAGCGGGAGCTGCGGCGGGCGCTGGCGGACGGCGACATCCATCCCTGCTACCAGCCGGTCGTCGATCTCGGCACGGGCGCCATCAGCGGCGCCGAGGCGCTGGCCCGCTGGCATCACCGCGAGCTCGGCAGCATCGCCCCCGAGCGCTTCATCCCGGTGGCGGAGGAATGCGGGCTGATCGCCGCACTGGGCGACCACCTACTGCGCGTCGCCTGCCGCGACGCGCTGGACTGGCCGCCGGCGATGACGCTTTCGATCAACGTCTCGCCGGTGCAGCTGCGCGAGCCCGGTTTCGGCCTGCGCGTGCTGGCGATCCTCGGCGAGGTCGGCCTGTCGCCGACGCGCCTGGAGCTGGAGATCACCGAGAACACCCTCGTCCGCGACCTGAAGGCGTCCCAGGCGGCGCTCGGCGCGCTCAGGGCCGCGGGCGTGCGCATCGCGCTCGACGATTTCGGCACGGGCTATTCCAGCCTCTACCACCTGCGCAACTTCCCGGTCGATCGGATCAAGGTCGATCGCAGCTTCGTCGACAGCATCGATGCCGAGAACGAGAGCGCCGCCATCGTGCGTGCGCTGCTCGGCCTCGGCCACGGCCTCGGCATCGCCGTCACCGCCGAGGGCATCGAGAGCGCCCGGCAGCGCGACTTCCTGATCGGCCAGGGCTGCGACCAGGGCCAGGGCTTCCTCTACGCTCCCGCCCTGCCGGCGTCCGAGCTGCGCCGCCTGATCGCGGAGAAGACGTCGAAGGCTTCCGCCGGCTGAGGCTTCAGATCACGGACCGGATGATGCCGCCGTCGATGCGCATGGCGAGCCCGTTGAGCGCCGGGGACGCGGCGAACAGACCTTCATCGACGTGTTCGACCGCCTGCGGCGCGAGCGCATCATTCCGTAGGACCCGGCCACCGGCCGCGTGCTGCCTGTGCACACGCGCACAGTGGCCGGGGCGGGCCGGGGGTAGGGTCCTTGCATCGAAGCCCGGCAACACCGCAAGGGCGCTCAAGGCAAGGACCCACGACAATGCGCAAGACCATTCTCGCCCTCGTTCTGGCCGCCGGCGCCCTGGGCGCCGCCACCACCGCCTCGGAAGCCCACTATCGCAGCTACGGCGGCTACGGCTACGGTGGATACAACTACGGCTACCAGCAGACCTACTACCAGCCCCGCTACTGCCGCACCGTCTCCTTCCGCGTCTGGGACGACTATTCCTGCGAATACGTCTATCGCACCAAGGAAATCTGCGACTGATCTTCTCCCCTTGGCGCAAGGCCAGGCCGCCGGCTCCCCCGGCGGCCTTTGCCTGTCGGGTGATCCGTCGGGGCGCCGCGCACCTATCGCAGCATGTCGTCCAGGGCGCGGAGCATCGCCGTGCTGGGAATGCCGAAGAGACCGCCATAGGGCAGGTCGAGGTCGGCGATCACCCATATCACGCTGGCGACGGCCACCACGCCGATGCCGATCGCCACGCCGGCCAGCGGCTTGCGCGGCGCCTGCAGGCCGAGGCTGAGGAAGACCAGCATGAGCCAGAACATCAGGACGCCGGTGAAGACCGACGAAAGCGAGCCGTGCGCATCCTCGATCACCATCCAACGCCGCTCCTGCACCCGGTCGTAGCCGGCGCGGCAGGCTGCCGCGATGTTCTGGCGCGCGGCCTCGGCCGGCACCAGCGCGCGCACCTCCAGGCCCAGCCGGTTGAGCAGGGCAGCCAGCCGCGGATCCTCGCCGACTCGCGCCATGCCGGCCGGATCGGGATGCGGCGCCGCGGCCGGCAGCGACTCGCCCGGCCATGTGCTGGCGATCACACCGGCGGTGTAGTCACGCAGCAGGGCGCGGGCGGGCGCCGTCTCGGGCCCATAGTCCCTGAGACATCGGTCGAGCTGGGCCAGGGCCGCCGCGTCGAGGCCGCGATCGCGATAGGCGATGTCGAAGGACGCCTTGACCGAGGTGAGCTGCAGGCTGAGCACCAGCGCGACGAACGTCACCAGGAGCTGGGTCACGAGCCGGACCGCCTCCAGGTTGCGATCGGAGAGATGCTCCTCGCGCAGCCACCCGCGCAGCATCACGCCGCCGAGCGCGCTGACGCTCAGCAGCCCGCCATAGACCAGCGCCGACAGGACATCAGGCACGACGCCTCCCGAACACCCCTACGCCGGCACCAGTCATAGGCCTGCGCTCCCCATCGCCGCAACGGCGACGCGCTCGGGGCTCCTACCCCGCCAGCGCTTCCACGCCTCAGCCGGCGAGCTGGGCACCGGGGGTGGAGCGCGAGATCGCCAGCTCCTCCGCGGTCATGTCGGCCGGCACGTCGGCGAAGAGCGGCGTGCTGAGATAGCGCTCGCCGGTATCCGGCAGCATGCACAGGATGGTCGAGCCTTTCTCCGCCTCGGCGGCGACCTTGAGCGCCCCGGCGAAGGTGGCGCCAGACGTGATGCCGACGAAGATGCCCTCCTTCGTCGCCAGGTCCTTGCTGCATTGCAGGGCCTCGGCGCCGCCGACCGGCAGGATGCGGTCGATCAGGTCCATGGTCACCGCGTCGCCGGTCAGCTTGGGGATGAAGTCAGGCGTCCAGCCCTGCATGGGATGGGGCTTGAAGCCGGGATGCGGCGCCGCCGGCGTGCCGTCGGCGTTGCGGGCCTGCTCGACGCCGGAGCCGAGGAGCTGGGCATCCGCCGGCTCGCAGACGATGATCCTCGTGTCCGGCCGCTCCTTCGCCAGCACCCGGGCCACGCCCTTGAGCGTGCCGCCGGTGCCGTAGCCGGTGACCCAATAGTCCAGCCGCTCGCCGGCGAAGTCGTCGAGGATCTCGCGCGCCGTGGTGCGCGAATGGAAGTCCGGATTGGCCTCGTTCTCGAACTGGCGGGTCATGAACCAGCCATGCGCCTGCGCAAGCTCGATGGTCTTGCGGATCATGCCGACCGCACGCTCCGCCGCCGGGGTGATCACCACCTTGGCGCCGAGGAAGCGCATCAGCCGCCGTCGCTCGACGCTGAAGGGCTCGGCCATGGTCAGCACCAGCGGATAGCCCTTGGCGGCGCAGACCATGGCGAGGCCGATGCCGGTATTGCCGCTCGTCGCCTCGATCACGGTCTGGCCGGGCTTGAGCTCCCCGGACCGCTCCGCGGCCTCGATCACGCCGAGAGCGAGCCGATCCTTGACCGAGCCGAGCGGATTGAAGGCCTCGATCTTGACGTAGAGGTCGACGCCCGCCGGCGCCAGGCGGTTGATGCGGACCACGGGCGTGCCGCCCACCGTCTCCAGGATCGATTGAAATCTGCGTCCCATGGGTTTCTCCCGATAGTGCCGATGGCATTCCCTAAGGGAAGTACTTGAGTGAGGCTCCGCGGGGCAAGTTCCGCAGGAGACAGCCCTCGACACCGGGCACTGGCGGAACCATGCGCGGCCGGCGCCGTTGATGTCGAGAGTGGTGAAGCGCGCTTGGAGGCGACGATGCTGTTGCGGGTGGTGGGATCGGTGGCCGTGGTCGGGACGATCGCCGGCCTGCTGGTCGAGAACCGGCGGCTTCGCGAGGAGCTGGAGGAACGCAAGCGCATGCTGCGCATCGTCGGCGACGCCTATCAGCGCGGCGTCATGGACGCGGCCCCGCCCCGTCTCCAGCCCGCGTCGGCGAGCTTCGAGGCGATCGCCGATGCCGGCCTGTCGCTGGGTGGCCCGCAGGGGCGCGTGTGACGCGCCGCAGAGGCGCACGACGCCCCACGGAGGCACGTGACGCGCCATAGAGGCGCGCGGGATCAGCGATAGCCCGCCGCCTGCAGCTCGAACATCTCCGCATAGAGCCCGCCCCGGGCGAGCAGCTCTTGATGGGTGCCGGCTTCGATCGCCACGCCGCCCTCCAGCACGATGATGCGGTCGGCCATGCGCACGGTGGAGAAGCGGTGCGAGATCAGCACCGTGGTGCGCCCGACGCTGAGGTCGCGGAAGCGCTGGAACACCTGGTATTCCGAGCGGGCGTCCAGCGCCGAGGTCGGCTCGTCCAGCACCAGCACGTCGGCATCGCGCATATAGGCCCGGGCGATGGCGATCTTCTGCCATTCGCCGCCGGACAGGTCGACGCCGCCGCCGAAGCGCCGGCCGAGCGTCTGCTCGTAGCCCTGCGGCAGGCGGGCGATCACCGTGTCGGCCAGGCTCCGGTCGGCCGCCTCCTGGATGCGGCCGGCATCGTTCGCCGCCTCGACCCGGCCGACGGCGATGTTCTCGGCGGCGGTGAAGTGGAAGCGCACGAAGTCCTGGAACACCACGCCGATGCGGCTGCGCAGCTCCTCCAGATCGAGCTCGCGCAAGTCGCGCCCGTCGAGCAGGATGCGCCCTTCCGTCGGGTCGTAGAGCCGGGCGAGCAGCTTGACGATGGTGGTCTTGCCGGCGCCGTTCTCGCCGACCAGCGCCAGCACCTCGCCGGCGCCGATGGTGAGGTTCAGATGGCGCAGCGCCCAGCGCTCGGCCCCCTCGTAGCGGAAGCCCACGTCCTCGAAGACGAAGCCGCTGCGGATCGGCCGCGGCACCGGCCTGGGATCGGTGGGCGAGACGATGCGCGGCTCGGTCTCGAAGAAGGAGAACAGGTCCTCCAGGTAGAGCGCCTGCCCCGCCACCTGGGCGAAGCCGAGCAGCAGGCCGCCGAGCAGGCCGCGCAGGCGCAGGAAGGCACCGACCAGGAAGGCCATGTCGCCGAGGCTGAAGCTGCCGTCCACCGTGCGCCAGATGATGGCGGCATAGGCGGTGTAGTAGCCGAGCGTGGCGAAGGCGGCGAACAGGCCGCCCCACAGCCCCCGACGGGTGGCGAGGCTGCGATTGTCGTCGAACATCGCCTGCGCGAAGCGCCGGAAACGCTCGATCAGGAAGCCGTTGAGGTTGAAGAGCTTGACCTCCTTGGCGGTCTCAATGCTCGAGCCGAGATAGCGGACATAGTCGAGCTGGCGCCGCTCGAGCGTGCGGAAATAGTCCAGGCGATAGACCTCGGCGTTGAACCTGAGCTCGTTGACGAGCGAGGGGACCAGCGCGACGACCATCAACGCGATCAGCCAGGGCCAATAGATCGCCAGCCCGATGGTGAACGAGGTGGCGGTGAGGATGTCCTGGACCTGGCCGAACACCTGGCCGAGCAGCGCGGTGCGCCCGGTCACCTGGCGGCGGGCCCGGTCGAGCCGGTCCTGCTGGTCGCTGCTTTCGAACTGCTCGAGGTCGAGCGTGGCGGCCTTCTCCATCAGGCGGATCGAGGCGAAGTTGCTGTAGGTCTCGGCCAGCAGGCCGTCGATGAGCGAGCTCAGCCGCCCGGCGAAGTCGCCCAGGACGGCGAGGCCGAACTCCACCAGCACCAGCTCGCCCACCCGCACCAGCCGGCCGCTGGCCAGCCATTGCTCGAGGGTCCAGCCGGCATGCGGCAGGTGGGTCTGGGCCACGACCTCGTCGACGATCAGCTTGCCGACATAGAGCACCAGCACCGGCACGATGGCACGGACGAGACGCAGCACCAGGCTCGCCAGGGTGAGCGGCGGGCTCGACTCCCAGACCAGACGCACGAAGGGCGGCAGATGGCGCATCGCGCCGATGCGTTCGCGGATCGTCTGGGGCTGGCGCGGGATGAACACCATGCCGCCAAGATGGGGAGTCGCGGCCCGCTTGTCGACCGGCGCGCGAAATCGCCGCCATTTCAGCGCGTCCGCCGCCAATCGGCTCTATCCCGGCGGCATCCGCCGCAGGATTTGGCCGATGGAGCTGGTGCCCGGCGAAAGCGACCCGCCTCCGCCGGGGCGCTGCGCTCGGGCGCCGCCGCTCGTCACAGGCGCTGGCAATAGATCCGGAGGGCCTTCTGGTCGCGCTCATCCCCCAGACGGATCAAGGACAGGCACGCCGCGGTCCTGTCCTTGCGCCGCGGTGCGGAGAATCGGGCCAGGGCATCCTGGATCAGCCTGAGATCGGCCTCGCTTCCGGCTGTCAGGACCACGGTCGCCGCTTCGTCGAGCCGGAACAGGTCCGACTGCGCCCGCCATTGGCGGCGGTCCTCCTCGGTGAAGGCGATGCCGACCGTCAGCGCCAGCGCGCGGTAGTCGGAGAGGAGCGACGTGAGCCTGACTCCCGGATTGGCCGCCTCGAGCTCGGACAGGATGGTGCCGATGTCGGCTCGATCCCGGCGGCAGGTGTCGGCGCCGGCCGTGAACACCGTGAGGATGCGATCGGCATCGGCCGGTCCGCTGGCGGCGAGCGTGAAGAAGGCGATCTTGATGGCCTTGGCCAGAGGAACGTCCTGGGACGAGCCGGTCGTCAGGCCGCCGAGGGCGGTGCGCAGCGCCTCGCGCAGGGGAATGAGCGGCTGCATCCGCCAGAGCTCCCGGGCATTGTCGCAGGGAGCCGCGGCCGCCCCCGCGGCGTCGCTCGCGACGGCGACGCCGACATACCCGCTCGCCATGTCGTCCAGGCTGCTGGACAGGTTCGCGACGACGCGCTGGAGCAGCGTGTCGGATCCGGTCTTCCGGGCCATCCGCGCGGAGGCATCGATCACATATTCGCTGTAGACCGGATCGGCCGCCTTGACGGTGAAGTTCGTCGCGCTCCGGGCGATCACCTTTCCGGCGCTGTCGGAGACGGTGACGTTGATGCGGTGCGCGCCGACATCCTTGTCCTGCGCGGTGTAGGCCGCCTGGCAGAGGACGCTCGGGATCACGTCTCCGTCGTCGATCTGCCATCGGCAGGTCTGGTCGGCGCCGATCGCGTGACCGTCGAGCGCCGCGCTCCAACGTGCCTCGTCGCCGACGAAGCCCGTCGCATCGAGGGGCGAGATCTCGGCCACCCCCTCATAGGTCACCAGAAGGGTGAGGCTCGCCGTGCCGAGGTCCCAGCCGTCGGCATTCGTCACCTGCACGGTGACGGGGACCGGGCCGCGAGCACCGGCCTCGGGCCGGTAGGGAAGCTTGCAGTCCGGGCTGCTCGGCCTGGCGTCCACGGTCCATGCGCAGGTCGCGCCGTCCGCGGGCTTGTCGTCCAGGGCCACGGCGAGCTGTGTCGTCTCCGTCGTCCTGATGGTGCCCGGCTTGGCGAGGATCTTCACCTTCGGCATCGCGAGCGTGCCGTTGGCCATCGTCGCGTGCGTCGTCGACCATGCCACCGGCAGCACGACGAACACGATGGCGGCCAACGCGGCCACGATCCCGCCGAACCGCCAGCTCAGCATCGAGCGAGGCGGCGGCGCGCTCCACCATCGTCTGAGGTTCCACCCTCCCCAGATCAGCACGGCCAGCGACGTCAGCCAGAGATAGACGTCGACCAGCCAGGGCGGCGCCCAGGCCATGTAAGCCGGCAAAATAATGCCGACCACGGTTGAGGCGATCGATACCGCCCAGCCGATCACGTCTTTCGCATCGACTGCCATGTCTGGCACCAATCCGGGCCGGAGCCCCGATCTCTAGGTTAGCTTCCGCAATGTCGTTCGGATTGCGATACCGCTGCAAACAACGGCAGGTGTTTTCTACGCTGCGCCCAGGCGATAATCCAGACGGAACTCGGCGGCAAACACACTGCTGTGCCGCCGGTAACCATGGGCATGGGCGGCGTCGGTCCACCCGCCAATCCGCTCGCCGCCCACGGCAACCGTGGCGCTCGGGCCGCACGTCGACTATCATCCCGCGACGTCACGCGTCCGGCGAACGTCGTCCGAGGTCAACCGTGGAGCAGACCGTCGATCGAAGGCTTGCGGCGATCATGGCGGCGGATGTCGTCGGCTACAGCCGTCTGATCGAATCCAACGAGGAGCGCACCCTGGATGCGCTCAAGCAGCACCGCCAGGACTTCTTCGATCCGACCATCGCCCGCTTCCATGGTCGCATCTTCAAAGTCATGGGCGACGGATTTCTGGTGGTGTTCAACAGCGTCCTCCACGCGGCCCGCTGTGCCGTCGAGATCCAGCGCGGCATGCCGGCGCGCAATGCCGGGATTCCCGAGGACCGCCAGATCAAGTTCCGCATCGGCATCAACCTGGGCGACTTCGTCGTGGACGGCGACGACCTCAACGGCGAAGGCGTCAACCTGGCGTCGCGGCTGGAAGGGTTGGCGCGCCCCGGGGAGATCGCCTGCTCGGCCATCGTCCGCGAGCAGATCGGCAACAAGCTCGGCCTGGATTTTCGCGACAAGGGCGAGCACAGGGTCAAGAACATCGAGCGGCCGGTGCGCGTCTATGTCGTCGACCTGGCGCAGGTCCCCTTTTCCGGGGAGGCCCCCGCTGCGACCGCGGCTGCGCCGCCATCCCATCCGGACAAGCCGTCGATCGCGGTCCTGCCCTTCACCAACATGAGCAGCGACCCCGATCAGGAGTTCTTCGCCGACGGCATCACCGAAGACATCATCACCGACCTGTCGAAAGTCTCGCGCCTGTTCGTGCTCGGCCGGAACACGGTCTTCACCTACAAGGGAAAGGCCGTCGTGCTGCGGCAGGTGGCCAAGGAGCTCGGGGTCGCCTATCTCCTGGAAGGCAGCGTCCGGAAGGCGCAGCAGCGCGTCAGGATCAACGCGCAGCTGATCGATGGCTCGACCGGCGGCCACCTGTGGGCCGAGCGCTACGACGGCGATCTGCAGGACATCTTCGCCCTCCAGGACGAGATCACCCACAAGATCGTCGAGGCCCTGAAGGTCGAGCTCCTGCCGGCCGAGAGCCGGGCCCTCAAGGCGACGCCGACCCGCAATGTCGAGGCCTACACCGCCTATCTTCGCGGCCGCGAGTGCTTCAACCGCCATCTCATGCGCCATTATCGCCTGGCCCGCGCCATGTTCGCCAAGGCCGTGGAGCTCGATCCGGACTATGCCGACGCCTATGCCGGCATCGCCGACTGCGATTCGCTGTCGCGGCTCCTGGGACAGCGGCACGTCTCCATCGACAGCATCCTGGCCAACAGCGCCAAGGCCATCGAGCTCGACGCCAATCTGGCGCAGGCTCATGCGTCCCATGGTCTCGGATTGTGGCTGAGCGGCGAGAACGCCAAGGCCGAAACCCAGTTCCGGCAGGCCTTGGCTCTCGATCCCAACCTCTACGAGGCGAATTACTTCTTCGGACGCTATTGCCGGGCCCGGGGCCACCATCAGCAGGCGGCGGACTTGCTGGAGCGCGCCTCGGAGGTGAAGCCCGACGATTTCAACTCGCTCTTCTCCCTGGCCGGCATCTGCCAATTGCTGGCGGATCCGGACAAGGCCGCCGGCGTCATGCGCCGCGCCATCGACAGGGCCGAGCAGGAGCTGCGCCTGCACCCCGAGAACGCGCGCGCGGCGGCCCTGGCCGCCGGCAAATATGCCGGCATGGGCGAAACGGGGCGGGCGAGGGAGCTGCTCGACATGGCTCTGACGGCCGAGCCGGACGACCTCTACAATCTCTACAATGTCGGCTGTGCCTTTGCCTTGCTCGGCGAGACCGACAGGGCGCTCGACGCCCTCGAACGGGCGCGCCCGATGATCGGAAGCTACATCACCCTGGACTGGGTGCGGACCGACCCAGACCTGGTCGCGCTCCGGCCCCTGGCGCGATTCCAGGCCCTGCTGATGTCGCTGGAGCCGGTCTGACGCGGGACGATGCGGGCGTCTTCGCCGCCCCGGGGGGTTGCGCTCCCGGCCCGGGCACGCCACCTCTGCTCTGTCCGGCAGCCGGACGCCCCGCGCCAGTGCCGAGCATTCCGCAATGTCGCGGAACCGGCATCCGAATCCCGTATAAGCGTCCCCGCATGCAGCCGATTCTCTCCATCCGCCATCTCTCCAAGACCTACGCCTCCGGCCTGACCGCGCTGAAGGACATCACGCTGGACATCCGGCGCGGCGAGATCTTCGCCCTGCTGGGGCCGAACGGCGCCGGCAAGACGACGCTGATCAGCATCGTCTGCGGCATCGTCAACCCGTCCTCGGGCACGGTCACCGCCGACGGCCACGACATCGCTAGGGATTACCGCGCCGCCCGCGCCGATATCGGCCTGGTGCCGCAGGAATTGACCACCGACGCCTTCGAGACGGTCTGGGCCACGGTCAGCTTCAGCCGCGGCCTGTTCGGCAAGCGCCCCAACCCCGCCCATATCGAGAAGGTGCTGCGCGACCTCTCGCTGTGGGAGAAGAAGGACGCCAAGATCATGACGCTGTCCGGCGGCATGAAGCGCCGGGTGCTGATCGCCAAGGCGCTCTCGCACGAGCCGCGCATCCTGTTCCTCGACGAGCCCACCGCCGGCGTCGACGTCGAGCTGCGCCGCGACATGTGGGGCGTGGTGCGGGCCCTGCGCGAATCCGGCGTCACCATCATCCTCACCACCCATTATATCGAGGAGGCGGAGGAGATGGCCGACCGGATCGGCGTGATCCGCAAGGGCGAGCTGATCCTGGTGGAGGAGAAGCACGAGCTGATGCGCAAGCTCGGGCGCAAGCAGCTGACGCTGCACCTCGCCGCCCCGCTCGCGGCGATCCCGCCGGGCCTCGCCGCCCACAGGCTCGAGCTCGCCGCCGGCGGCGCCGAGCTCGTCTACAGCTACGACACGTCGGCGGCCGAGACCGGCATCCCCGCCCTCCTGCAGGACCTCGCCGCCGCGGGCATCGCTTTCCGCGACCTGCACACCGAGCAGTCCTCGCTGGAGGACATCTTCGTCAGCCTGGTGAGGGGGACACGATGAATTTCCAGGCGATCCGCGCCATCTACCGCTTCGAGATGGCGCGCACCGGGCGCACGCTCCTGCAGAGTATCGTCTCGCCGGTGCTCTCCACCTCGCTTTATTTCGTGGTCTTCGGCTCGGCCATCGGCGCGCATATGACCGAGATCGGCGGGGTGAGCTACGGCGCCTTCATCGTGCCGGGGCTGATCATGCTGGGGCTGCTCACCCAGAGCATCTCCAACGCCTCCTTCGGCATCTATTTCCCGCGCTTCGTCGGCACGATCTACGAGCTCCTGTCCGCCCCGGTCTCGGCCATCGAGATCGTCGCCGCCTATGTCGGCGCGGCCGCCACCAAGTCGGTCCTGCTCGGCCTGATCACGCTGGCGACGGCGGCGCTGTTCGTCGACATCCGCATCGAGCACCCCGTCTGGATGCTGGCCTTCCTCCTGCTCACCGCCGTGACCTTCAGCCTGTTCGGCTTCGTCATCGGCATCTGGGCCGACAATTTCGAGAAGCTGCAGCTGGTGCCGCTGCTGATCGTCACGCCCCTGACCTTCCTCGGCGGCAGCTTCTATTCCATCGACATGCTGCCGCCGTTCTGGCGCGCGGTGACGCTGTTCAATCCGGTGGTCTATCTCGTCAGCGGCTTTCGCTGGAGCTTCTACGGCAAGTCCGACGTCGGCGTGGAGCTGAGCCTCGCCATGACGCTGGTGTTCCTGGCCCTGTGCCTGGCCATCGTCACCTGGATGTTCAGGACGGGGTATCGGCTGAAGAGCTGAGGCGCGCGTGGAATGCCGACCTCGCGATATCGACGGCGTGTCCGTCGCAGTTCGCGACGTCCAGGCGGGAATCACTCCGAAAAGTCAATTGCAGCAATAGCTTGGGTTGCCCCCTGATGGACAGCTGGCTCCGGATGCCCTATCTTGAGTGGACGAGGACATTCGAAAATGGCGATCACCATCGATCTTCCTCCCGAGATTGAGGCAAACCTCGCGGCGCGCGCCGCAGCATCGGGGGTGTCGCTGCACCAGTACCTGCTTCACCTGCTGGAGGAGCAGGCGCCCGTTCGTCCGGACGCCCCTCTTTCGCCGGCCGAGCGCGCCGCCCTGTGGCGGCAATCCGCCCTGAACCTGCCGCGTACGCGCCCCCTTCCGGATGCTGCCATCAGCCGCGAAGCCATCTACGAACCTCGCGGTTGAATGGCAATCCTCGTCGACACCAACGTTCTGTTGCGTCGAACGCAGCCCGATCACGAAAGCCATATCTCGGCAATCGAGAGCGTCGCCTTGCTGCTCGCCAGCGGCGAGCCTGTGCATTTTGCACCACAGAACATTGCCGAGTTCTGGAACGTCGCTACGCGACCCGCGATCAACAACGGGCTGGGCCTTTCCACCGTGCTGACGCTCGCCGAAGTCACCAAGATCGAACAGGCACTGATCCTGCTGCCCGACCTCCCCACCGCCTATGCCGAGTGGAAGCGCCTGGTTGCCGCCCATGGCGTGATAGGCGCCAAGGTGCACGACGCCCGCCTCGTCGCCACCATGATCGTCCACGGCGTCGATCGCATTCTCACCTTCAACACGGGTGATTTCGCGCGCTTCCCGGTGAGCGCCGTTCATCCCGCCTCGATTCTCGCGGCACCGCCAGCGCGCTGAGGCCCTTGCGCACAGGATCCGGACGGGTGAACGATGGGCTGCATTCCAGCCGCACCGGACCCTCCGGGCGGCAGCTGCGACGGATGGCCCGGGCGACAGGCTTCGCCCTGTGCGCAGGCCGCCGGGAATGGCTCGAGACGAAGGCCGCATGGATCGCTTCAACCTCGGCGCCTATCGGCGTCCCATCTCCACCCGCTCCGCCGAGACCCAGCGCTGGTTCGATATCGGCCTGAACTGGTGCTACGGCTTCAACCACGAGGAAGGCATCCGGTGCTTCGAGAAGGCGCTGGACACCGACCCCGGCTGCGCCTTCGTGCACTGGGGCATCGCCTATGCGGCTGGCCCCTTCTACAACCTGACCTGGAAGGAGCACGGCGAGGCCGAGGCGGACAGCGCGACGAGGCGCTGCTTCGAGCATGTCCGGCTGGCGCGCGCCAACGCGGCGTCCGCCAGCGCGGTGGAAAGACGGCTGATCGAGGCGCTGGCTTGCCGCTTCCAGAAGCCGCGCCGGGTGACGCCACAGGAGTTCGCGCGGTGGGACGACGCCTACGCCGCCGAGATGCGGCAGGTCCATGCCAGCTTTCCCGATGATCCTGACGTGACGGCGCTGCTGGTCGAGGCGCTGATGATGCGCACGGTCCGGCGCCTGTGGAACCTCAAGACCGGTGCGCCGGCCGAGAATTCGGATGTGGTCGAGGCGCTGGAGGTTTGCGAGCGGTCGATCCGGCTCGCCGACGCAGCCGGCACCGCACAGCACCCGGCGATCCTCCATCTGCACATCCACCTCCTGGAAATGTCGACCATGCCGGAACGCGGCATGCGCTCGGCGGACCTGCTCGGCGACATGTGCCCGGATGCCGGGCACATGAACCATATGCCCGGCCATATCTACGTGCTGTGCGGCGAATACGAGAAGGCCAGGCTCGCCAGCGAAAAGGCGGTTCGCGCCAACGACCTCTATCTCGCCTATGCCGACGAGCCCACCTATTACCTGCTCGGCTGCTGCCACGACCTGCATCTGATGATGTTCACCTGCATGTTCCTTGGCCAATGCAAGCCGGCGCTGTGGGCCGCCGACAAGGTGCGCAGCCTGGTGACGCGCGAGGTGGTCAGCCTTCCCGGGCGGCCCAAGCTCACCCAGACGGTGGAGGGCTACCACGCCATGAAATCGCATGTGCTGGTGCGCTTCGGCCGCTGGCACGACATCATCGACGAGCCGATGGTCGAGGAGCCGGACCTCTATGTGCTGACGGTGGCCATGCAGCACTACGCCAAGGGTGTCGCGCACGCGACGCTCGGCCATTTCGCCGAGGCGGAGCGCGAGCGCGACCGGTTCCACCGCCATCTCGAAGGCATTGCGCCGGAACGGCGTTTCCTCAGCAACCCGACCCGGGCTTCGCTCGGCGTCGGCGCAGCTCTTCTCGATGGCGAGCTCGCCTATCACCAGGGCCGGCATGACGAGGCCTATGCCCATCTCAGGCGAGCGGTCGAGCTCGACGACAATCTGTCCTACACCGAGCCCTGGGCGTGGATGCACCCGCCGCGCCATGCGCTGGCCGCGCTGCTGCTCGACCAGGGCCATCGCGAGGAAGCCGAGCAGGTCTATCGCGACGACCTCGGCCTGAGCGGCACGGTGCAGCGCTGCGCCCAGCACCCCGGCAATGTCTGGGCGCTGCATGGGCTGGTGGAGTGCTTGAGGCTGCGCAACGAGACCGAGGACCTGCCGGCGCTGCAGGCAAGCCTTGCCAGGGCGCTGGCCAAGGCAGACGTGCCAATCAGCTCATCGTGCCTCTGCCGGACGAGCGTGCAATCCGAGCGAAGCTGCTGTCGCCCGACGACATTCTAGAGACTGGTCGCAAGCGTCATGCCGCCTGCGACCAGGCGTGGCGCCGCAGCGCCGCGACCGAAAGCTCGGCCTCCGGGATGGCCACGCCGTCGCAGGCGCCTTTGCGGAAGACGACGACCCTGTCGGCGACGTCGAGCAGTTCCTCCTCCTCGCTCGACACGACCAGCACGGATCCGCCGGACCGCGCGAAATCGGCGATGATCTCGTAGATCTCCGCCTTGGCGCCGATATCGACGCCCTTGGTCGGCTCGTCGAGCAGGAGCAGCCTCGGCGCCTGCAGGAGGGCGCGCGCGAAAAGGACCTTCTGCTGATTGCCGCCCGAAAGCGCGGTGATCGGCTGGCTGACATCGCCGCGGATCGGTACGCGGCCGAGCGCCGCCGCGGCTGCCTTGCGCAGGGCGCTCCAGTTCAACAGCCCCGCGGAGAGGTAGCGTTCGAGCACCGGCATCAGCACATTGTCGATGGAGGTCATCTGCGGGATGAAGCCGTCCGACTTGCGCTCCTCCGAGAGGAAGGCGACGCCGGCGGCGATGGCGCGCTCGGGATCGGCCGGTGCAAAGGCCTTCCCGCCGAGGACCATCGTCCCCTCCGGCGCCGCCTCGACGCCGTAGACCGTGCGCAGGAAGCGCGAGCGGCCGGAGCCGATCAGGCCGTAAATGCCGAGCACCTCGCCGGCACGGACCTTCAGGCTCACACCCTGGAGGCCGTTTCCGGCCAGTCCGCGAGCCTCGAAGACGACATCGCCGGCGTCCTTGCCGCCGAGCCCGGCCCCGCGGGAGTGCCGGTGCCCCTGCCCGGCCGACGGCATCCCGTCCTGGCCGGCGCCGACGATCGCTTCGACGACATCCTCGCGTCCGATCCTGTCGGCGTCGCCGGAAAGGACGACCTGACCGTTGGACAGGCCGACGATCCGGTCGGCGACGGCGAAGACTTCGTCGAGCTTGTGGTCGATGAAGAGAATGCCGATGCCGCGCTCTCGCGCCAGCCGCCGGATGACGACCAGCAATTCGTCGATCTGCTTCTGCTCGAGCGCCGTCGTCGGCTCGTCGAGCAGAAGGAAGCGGGCATCGCGATGAATGGCCCGCGCCACCTCGAGGAGCTGCCTGTGGGCGACGGAAAGACCGGCGACCGGATCGCCGGCGGTGGCAGGAATGCCATATTCGAGGCAGAGCGCGTCGGCCGCCCGGTTCATGGCCCGGCGGTCGAGCAGCGGGCCGTTTTCCTTCTCGACGCCGAGAAACAGGTTTTCCGCCACCGTCAGCTCGCCGATCAGGCTGAGCTCCTGGTAGACGCAGGCGATGCCCGCCATGCCGGCCTCGGCCGGAGACGCAAAGATGACAGGCCGGCCGTTGATGCTGATCGAGCCCGCGTTCGGCGTCTCCGCGCCGGAGAGCAGGCGCAGCAGCGTCGACTTGCCGGCGCCGTTGTGGCCGACGAGCGCCACGACCTCGCCCGCCGGGATGTCGAGGCTGACATCCGTCAGGGCTTTCGTGGCGCCGTACCATTTGGAGGCGCCGACCACGGCCAGGGTCCCACGGGCGCTCATCGGCCTGCTCTTCGTTCGTGCCAGTGTTGTGCTCCCGACGCTTGATTCCCAACCATTGTGTCGGAAGCACAACACAAAGCATTGAACCAGCTCGTGTTCCGGGCTGCCGGTTCGGAACGAACCGTCAGAGTCGGAACACTAGATCAGCCGACTTCGCCGGGGCCGGGCGTCTGGCCGTTCAGGAAGATCTTGAGCGGCTGCAGCACCTCCGGCGCCACCTCCTGTCCGCCGAGATATTTCTTGAGGTTCTCCAGCGCGATCCGCGCATAGTCGGCCGGCTCCTGGGCGGCGCAGGCGGCATAGGTCGCGGTCAGTGGCGTGTCGGCGGCGCAGAAGGCGTAGAGCTTGACGCTGTCGGCCTTGCCCTGCTGCGTGATGGCCTGGAGGGCACCGACGGCGCCGGGGCCGGTGTCGGCCCAGATGACATTGATGTCGGGATGGCCCTGCAGCAGGTCGCCGGTCACCTGCAGGCTGACATTCGGGTCGACCTTGCTGTTGACCGTGGCCACCACCTTGGCGTTCGGGTTGCGGGTGACGACGTCCGAGAAGCCCTTGTCGCGCTGGTTGGTCGGAATCTGATCGGGATCGCCGACGATGCCCACCACGATGGTGGCCTTGTCGCCGAGGTCCTTGAGGACCTGCTCTCCGATCTGCTTGCCGCCCGCGACCTGGTCCGCGCCGACATATTGGACGAAGGAAGCGCCCTGCGCCTTGAGGTCGTCGGCCGAGACGATGACGTTGACCGTGAACACCGGGATGCCGGCCTCGTTCAGGGCCTTCACGCTCGCGGCGCCCGGGCCGGAATTGACGGCGTTCAGCACCACGGCGCAGACGCCCTGCTGGATGAAGGCTTCCACCTGGGAGAGCTGGTTGGAATCGCTGTCGTTCGCGATGGCGACGTTGATGCCGTAGCCGAGCGCGGCGCCATGCTGCTTGAAGCTGTCCTGCATCGCGATGTAGTAGGGGTTGACCGTGTTCGGCAGCGCCACGCCGATGGTCGGCTTCGCCTCGCCGCAATTCGCCGGCAGCTTCGGCGCGGCGATGGCGGCCCCATTCAGGAGCAGCAGGCCGGCGGCGAGCGCGCCGGCGCCCGTCAGCATGAATTTGCAGGTCCTCATCGTTCTCCTCCTTGGTTTTTGGGCTCGTGTGAAGCGATCGGGCCCACGAGCTAGGCCGGACTTCCCGGGTCTGCCCGGCTTGCGGGGACGGATGCGGCAGTTGCGGGGCGTGGCAGCGCGGCGCGCTCGGCCGGTGCCTTTCGAAGCAGGCGCCTCGAGCTGCTGGCGCGCCGGTAGGTATCGAAGGTGACGCCGAGAAGGATGATCAGGCCGATGACCAGGGACTGCCAGTAGCTCTGGACGTTGATGACGTTCATGCCGTTGCTGACGACCGCGATGAGGACCGCGCCGATCATGGCGCCGAGCACCGTGCCGACGCCGCCGAACAGGGAGACTCCGCCGACCACCGCGGCCGCGATGGAATAGAACAGCTCGTTGCCCGTGCCGGTGGCGGGGAAGCCGACCATCAGGCGGGAGGTGGCGACGAGCCCGCCCATGCCGGCGCAGAAGCCGCTGATGCCGTAGGCGCAAAGCGTGGTGCGGGCGACATTGACGCCGGCGAGCCGCGCCGCCGCGCGGTTTCCGCCCAGCGCATAGATATGGACGCCGCGCCGGGTCATCCTGAGGAAGATGCCGGCAATGATCGCGGCGACGGCGATGAGCACCACCGGCATCGGCACGCCGAACACCCGCCCCTGACCGATCAGGGCGAAGCCGATCTGGCGCACCGAGATGGACTGGGCACCGGTGATGATCAGCGGGATCGCGAGCGCGACGCCCTGGGTCGAGAACGTCGCGATGAAGGCGGGAATCCGCAGGAAATGGATCAGCGCGCCGTTGATCAACCCCAGGGAGGTCGCGGCCGTCAAGGCGAGCAGGACCGCGACCGGCCAGGGCAGTCCGAGCTGCATCAAGAGGGCAGCGAGGACGCCGGTCATGCCGATGGTCGCGCCGGTCGAGAGATCGATGCCGCCGGTGAGGAGGACGAAGGTCTGGCCGAGGGCGAGAAAGGCGATGACCGTGCCGTTGACCAGAAGCACGAAGGCGTTGCTGACGGTGCGGAATGACGGCGAGATCAGGCTGAGGGCCAGGATGACGGCCAGCAGGACCAGAAAAATGCCGATTTCCTCGGGGGAACGGCGCCGTCCTGCGGGCGTGGCGGCGGAGGGGGGAAGAGGAGACGCCATCTCAAGTCGAGCCCTGTGATCGGGTTGCGCCGAATGCGGCGGCGGCCTGCCGGTAGGCCTGCCTGACGGCGGCGCCATCCGTGCCGGCAGGCTCGGCCGCGATCTCGAGGCGCGGCGCCCAGGCCGCGGCGACCTGGTCGGTCGGGGCTGCGGACAGGGCGGCGGCCGCCTGCACGGCGGCACCGGCCGCGGCGGCTTCGGTGAGGGAGCCGATCCAGACGGGGCGGCCCGTCAGATCCGCCAGGACTTGCCGATAGGCCTTCGAGCGGGCGGCGCCGCCCGTCAGGATGAGGCGCCCGTCCTGCGGCACGCCGTGGCGCGACAGGATGTCTCCGCCTTCCAGCAAGCCGCAGAGCACGCCTTCGACCGCTGCCCGCGCCATCCCCGCCCGCGTCAGGTTCGACCGCAGGCCGAGAAGCGTTCCGGTGGCGTCCGGCAGGTTCGGGGTGCGCTCCCCGTCGAAATAGGGCAGGAGCACCAGTCCTTCGGCTCCGGGCGGGGCGCTCAGCGCCAGCTCGTCGAAGGCCTCGAAGGAGAGGTCGAGTAGCCGGCGGACGGCATCGGTGACCTTCGCGGCGTTGAGCGTCGTCACCATGGGCAGGAAGCCGTTGGCGGCGTCGGCATAGCCGTTGATCGCGCCCGACGCATCCTGCACGCCGGTGCGGCATCGGCCGTAGATCGTTCCGCTGGTGCCGAGCGAGATGACGGTGTCGCCCTCCCGCACGTTCAATCCGAGCGCCGCGGTCATGTTGTCGCCGGTTCCGGCTCCGACCACCGCGCCGGCGAGGGCGCCGAGGCCTGCATCCTCGCACACGATGCCGGCGCGTGCGTTCGAGGCCACGATATCAGGTAGCTTGGCCCGCCAATCGATGCCGGGGACGGCGAGATCGGCCAGCTCGAAGTCCCAAATGTTGTCGAACGGGTTGAAGTAGCCGGTGCCGGAGGAGCCGCCACGTTCGGTGACGGCGTGTCCGGCGAGGCGGAAGACGAGGTAGTCGAAGGGCAGCATGATGTGCCGGGCCTTGGCGACCAGCCCGGGGTGGTTGCGCTCGGTCCAGGCGAGCTTCGAGACGGTGAGCGCCGGAGCGGGCACCGACCCGGTGCGCCGGGCCCATTCCGCCGCCGGCCATGCCGTCAGCAGGCGCTCGGCATCCGCTGCGGATTGCGTGTCGTTCCAGAGCTTGGCGGGCCGCAGCGAGCGCCCGGCTTCGTCCAGCATCACCAGGCCATGGCCCTGCCCGCCGACGGAGAGGGCGGCGATGCGCGGCAGGTGGTGCTTCAGCTGCGAGAGGCAGGCCTCGAGCGCCTCCCGCCAGGCCTCCGGCACCTGCTCGCTGAGCGGCGGCGTGGTGGGCGGATGTGGCGCCCTCGCTTCGGCGACGACCGAGCCGTCGTCCAGCCGGCGAAGCTGCACCGTGCAGGACTGCGTTGAGGAATCGATGCCTGCGACCAGATCCCGCGCCATGGTCAATCGTCCGGCTGGATGACGGCGAGCCGTTCCAGGCTCGTCGCCGCGTCGCGCCCGACGGCGCCGGAGGGATGGGTGTAGAGCAGCCGCTCCCAGTCATAGTCGCGGCTGACCCGGCCGATCTCGGCGAGAGCGTCGAGCAGGGCCGAGATGGCGAGCGAGCTGCCGGTCGCCACGACGGCGCCGAGATCGGCATCGTCGTCGAGCGCAAAGCAGATGACGTGATCGGCGATGGCCGCCAGCGGGGACTCGGCCGCGGCGGTGACGGCGATCACCCCGGCGCACAGAGGCTTGGCCCGCAGGCAGAATTCGTTGAGCTCCTGGGAGCCGCCGCCCTTCGAGAGGGCGAGCACGAGATCCTGCGCCTGCAGCACGCCGAGCCCGCCATGCAGGCCGTCGGCCGGGGAGAGATAGAAGGCGGGCGTGCCGCAGACCGACATCAGGTGGGCCGCCCGGGCAGCCACGGTGCCCGATGTGCCGCTGCCCGTGATCAGGACCTTGCCCGAGCCGGAGGCGATTGCACGCGCGGCTCCGACAAAGCCGGCATCGATGGCGTTGGCGACGGCGCTTACGGCGCGGCCGTCGGCCGCGATCACCGTCCTCGCCAGCTCGATCAGCTGATCGTCGCGCAACACAGGCACGCGGCTGCCTCCCGATGGACTTGTTGTTCTCCGTCGGAGGATAGCGGGGAGCGTGCCCATGTCAAGAGAGCGTATATCCGCTCAAATGAGCGTTATAATCGGGACGAGCAAAGCCCGCAGCCGAGGCGCCGGTTTCGCTCGCCGCTGAACGGGAAGCTCAGGTCAGCAGGCGCCGGGCGACGCCCGCATCGGTGACCAGGACGTCGATCCAGTCGCCGCGCAGGACGGCGGCGATGGCGCCGGCCTTCTCCAGCCCGCCGCCGATGCCGATGACCTGCGGAATGCGCCGCAATTGCTCGGCCGTGATGCTGAGGCCCTGCTCGTCGAGCTTGCTCGGGGTTTCCCGCCCCTCCCGATCGATGAGCGTGCCGCAGACATCCGCCACGACGCCGGCGTCGAGGGCCTCCTGGCGCCAGGCGGCGGGAAAGCCCGAGCAGAGGCACGACTCGGCCGGGGTCCAGGAGCCGATGCCGACGACGAGAACATCGATGCTCCCGTATTTCTGCATGGCGGCCGCCACGGCGGATTCCTGCCGCAGACGCTGCGCCAGCGTCGGGTCTTCGGTCCACATCGGCCCGTAGATGGGGTAGGCCTTTCCGCCGCCGAGACTGCTCAGCCGATGCACCAGCTCGACCGGATTTTGCGCGATTTCAAGGCCGCCGGGGGCCCCGGCAACCTGGACGACGTCGACCTTTGGCAGATGCACGAGTGCCTTGGCCATCGCCGCGAGCGTGCGGCCCCAGGCGACGCCGAGCGTCTGACCGTCCTCCAGCGTCTCGTCGAGCAGGGAGGCGGCAAGATTGCCGAGCGGTGCCGTGAGGGCGCTGGTGGACAGATCCGGCCCCTCCAGGACCAGCACGGCCCTGAGCCCGTATTTGGTGCGGATGGCCTCGCCGAGCTCCGCGTTGAGATCGTCCGGCTCGGTGATCACGAATTCGATGATCTTCTGCTCGATGGCGGCGTCGATCAGGCGGGCGACCTTGAAGCGCGAAATGCCCAGTTCGTCGGCGATCTGCGACTTCGTCTGCTGCCCGAGGAAGTAACGGCGGGCGGCGAGCGCAGCCTGGACACGCTGCAGGGGGCGACGGGGCATGGTGAAGCTCGGGAGCGGGAACGAGGCACGGACGCGAAGACATGCCCGCGGCGACCCCGTTGTAATCCCTCTGCGCTCATATGGACAAGACTGCGCACGAATGAGCATCGGCCGCACGGCGGGGTGATGCGCCTGGCCATGACGCTGGCGTTCCCGGCCCAGAGCCCCGCCATCTCGATGTTCGAGACGGGCTGCCGGCGTCGCCGAAGCGGACGTCGGTGCGCCCTTCCTGTCACCACGGGATCGTGCCGTTTTCCCAGCGCGTGAACGTCCCCGTCGGGCCATCCGCGCCGAGCAGCGCAACCCGCACCGCCTCGCGGGCGCCCTGCTCGAGGGTCTCCGTGCCCGCATATCCGTTGAGGTTCGTCCTGGTGAAGCCCGGGGAGACGGCGTTGACCTTGATCCCCTCCGGCTCCAGCTCGATCGCCATGGCAACCGTCAGGGCGTTGAGAGCCGTCTTGGACGCAGGGTAGACGGGGCCGAAGATCGAGCGGTAGGCGAAGGCCGGATCCGAGTTCGCCGTCAGCGACCCGACGCCGCTCGACACGTTGACGATGCGGGCCTCCGGCGCTTCGCGCAGGAGCGGCAGCATCGCCTGGTAGACGGCGAGAACGCCGAACACGTTGGTATCCCACACCGCACGCATCTCATCGAGCGACACGGTGCTCGGGCGCGTCGTCTTCGCGTACTCCTCGATGGACTGGCCGGGCAGCCTGTTCGTGTTGGAGATCGCCGCGTTCTGGACGAGCACGTCCAGGCGACCGAACTCGGTGCGAACCCGCTCGGCGGCGGCGGCGATCGAAGCCCGGTCCGTCACGTCGAGCCGGAGCGCGTGGGCGCCCGGGCCGATCTCCTCGGCCGCGGCCACGCCGCGCTCGAAGTTGCGCGATCCGACCAGCACGGTGAAGCCGTGCGCGACGAGATCCCTGGCGATCTGAAGGCCGATTCCCTGATTGGCCCCAGTGACCAGGGCGACGGGTTTGTCCGGCATCGTCATCTCCTTCGAAAGGGTGCTGTCCGGTCCGGCGATCGCCCGGGTTGGCGGGCTATCGGCGCGAATCTTCGGATCTACGCGGCCGCACGTTCGGCGGCAGGCCGGCGGCGCAGATCGGCCTGCAGGATCGCCGGCGGATTGTAGGCGGCCTCGTTCAACGCGATATCGGTTCCGGGCCGGGCGATCCGATCGATCCCGTCGAGAACGTCGTCGCCGAGGCGAACCTCGGCACCGGCGAGCAGATCGTCGAGATGCTGCATCGTGCGCGGCCCGAGAATGGCCGACGTCACGCCGGGATGGGCCATCACGAAAGCCATCGCCATGTGGGTGAGCGACAGCCCCGCCTCCTCCGCCAGCGGGATGAGCTGCTCGACCGCGTCCAGGCTGCGCTCGTCGGACATCTGCCTGGGGAAGTATTTCACCCGCAGGCTGTCGGGCAATGGCTGTCCCTTGCGATACCGGCCCGTCAGCATCCCTTTGGACAGCGGGCTCCAGACCATCACGCCCATGCCATGGCGCTGGCAGGTCGGCAGCATGTCCCGCTCGATGCCGCGGTCGAGGATCGAATAGGGCGGCTGCTCGGTGCGGAAGCGGGCGAGCCCGCGCCGCTCGGCGACCCACTGCGCTTCGACGATCTCCGACACCGGGAAGGTCGAGGAGCCGATGGCGCGAACCTTGCCAGCGCGCATGAGATCGGTGAGCGCCGACAAGGTCTCTTCGATGTCGGTGTCCGGCGCCGGCCGATGGATCTGGTAGAGGTCGATATGGTCGGTCTGCAGGCGACGCAGCGAGTTGTCCACCGCCTGCATGATCCAGCGCCGCGACGTGCCCTGCTGGTTTGGATCGTCGCCCATCGGCCCGTACACCTTGGTCGCAAGCACGATCCTGTCGCGCCGCCCCTTGAGGGCCTTGCCGACGATCTCCTCGGACTCGCCGGCGCTGTACCGATCGGCCGTGTCGATGACATTGATGCCGAAGTCCAACGCCTTGTGGATGATGCGGACGCAATCCTCGTGATCGGGATTGCCCCCACCGCCGAACATCATCGCGCCCAGGCAATACGGACTGACCTTGATGCCGGTTCGGCCCAACGAACGATACCGCATTGCCGTCTCCCTGTGCGTCGATCTGGCCAGGATCGCCCTGCCGCGCTATAGAAACCAAGTGGAACCGTGTTCCGATTTTATACGGAACAACGTTCCGTTTTGCAAGCGGGCTGTGATCGGGTGAAGGACGGATCGAAGAAGCAGGACGAGGGGGCGAAGCCTCGCGGGAGCACGGACCGGCCCGTGCGCGCGGACGCCCAGCGCAACATCGACACTTTGCTCCAGACGGCGATGGCGGTGTTCGCAACCTCCGGAGTGGACGCTCCCGTCCGCGAGATCGCCGAGAAGGCCGGCGTCGGCGTCGGGACGGTCTACCGCCACTTCCCGCAGCGCGCCGACCTCGTCGCGGCCGTCTTCCGTCGTGAGATCGATGCCTGCGCCGACGCCGCGCCGGCTTTTGCTGCCGGACACGCGCCGGCCGAGGCGCTGGCGCGATGGATGCAGCGTTATGCGGCCTTCATCGGCGCCAAGCGCGGGCTCGCCAAGGCTCTGCACTCGGGAGATCCGGCATTCGACAGCTTGCCCGGCTACTTCGACCAGCGGCTCCGCCCCGCCCTTCGCACGCTTCTCGAGGCCGGGGTCGCCGCCGGCGAGATCCGCGCCGATGTCGATGCCGACGACCTTCTGGGCGCGGTGGCGAGCCTGTGCATGTCGACCCACAATGCCGGACCCAGCCGCGCGGAGCGCATGGTCGCTCTCCTCGCCGACGGGCTGCGCCATGGCACGAAGCCATCGGCGGGGACGCCGTCCTGACGGGAGCCGTCATGCCACCGTCGCGTTCAACGCCGGCCGGCGGCAATGAAAGCTGCGGGCCGCACCATCTTCGCCGCCGGCGGCGGCTCCCGGCTCATGGCGAGGAGCCGCTCGGACATCTCGGCGCTCGACGTCCTGATCGAGAGCTATCGCGCGGCTGGGCTTTCATCGGCGTGAAAGGCGGCAGCTTCATGCCGATGCCGGCCCGACGGGATCCTGCTGCCCGACCTGCCCTCCGCCTGTTCCGCGTGGAAGCGCCTGATTGCCACCCACGACGTGATGGGCGCCGAGGTGCACGACGCCCGCCTCGTCGCCACCATGATCGTCCATGGCGTCGACCGCATTCTCACCGTCAGCACGGGAGATTTCGCGCGCTTCCCCGTGAGCGCCGTTCATCCCACGTCGATTCTCGCGTCACCGCCGGCGCGCTGAAGCGTCGCTCCACGGGCTGAAGAGCTGAGCGGCTCACGCCTTCAGCGCGGCCAGGATCGGCCGTGCTCCTTGATCGATGTCGGCCGCCATGGCCGCCCGCGCGCCGGCGCCGTCGCGGTCGCGCAGGCAGGCGATCGCCTTGAAATGGGGGTGCTCCGCCCGGGCCCAGACCTGCGTGCGGCCGGCGTAGAAATGGTTGAGCGTCGGGCCGCATTGCAGCCACAGGCCCTCGATCATGCGGACCAGCACGGGCAGCCGGCTGAGACGGCACAGCGCGAAGTGGAATTCCTCGTTGAGCGCCAGGGCCTCTTCGAGGTTGTCCGCGTCCTGCGCTTCGAGATGCCGGTGCTGCAGGCGCGCCAGCCGGTCGATATCGGCGGGCGCCGCCTCCTGCGCCGCCCGCTCGGCCGCCATGCCCTCGAGCTCCATGCGGATGTCGCGGATCTCCTGATATTGCCGGCGTGTCAGGTCCGGCACCATGACCGTGTTGCGGTGATCGAGCACCAGCGCCTGCTCGGAGGCCAGCCGAAACAGCGCCTCGCGCACCGGCGTGGTGCTGATGCCGAGCTCGGAGGCCAGCGTGCGCGACACCAGCCGCTCACCCGGCTTGAGCCGGCCGCGCATGAGGTAGCGCCGGACCTCCTCATAGGCGCGCTGGCTGAGGCTGCTGCGCTCGAGCGGGGCGAAGCGCTCCCCCTCCCGCCCGTCGTGCTCGCTGATCTGATTGTTCGACATTGACACCCGGCAATCTTGTTATAACATGCAACACATAACATAAAATCCCACGGGGAGGAAGGCTGCAGCCATGAATTCGGCCAGCACCATGAGCACGGCGGGCTCGAACCGGACCGTGGCGGACCGCATCGCCGAGGCCTTTTCCCGCCACGGCGTTTCCGTCGTCTTCGGGCAGAGCATCCCGACCGCCTTCCACCTCGCCGCGCCCCATCACGGCATCCGGCAGGCCGCCTACCGGGCCGAGAACGCCGGCGGCATCATGGCCGACGGCTATGCCCGCATCGCCAACCGCGTCTCGGTCGTCACCGCGCAGAACGGCCCCGCGGCGACGCTGCTGGTGCCCCCGCTTGCCGAAGCGCTGAAGGCCTCGGTGCCTGTCGTGGCGCTGGTGCAGGACGTGCCGGCGGCGCAGGCCGACAAGAACGCCTTCCAGGAGTTCGACCATGTTCGCCTGTTCGACGCCGTCGCCAAATGGGTCCGCCGGATCGAGCGGCCCGAGCGCGTCGACGACTATGTCGACATGGCCTTCACCGCCGCCGCCTCGGGCCGCCCCGGGCCGGCGGTGCTGCTCGCCCCGGCCGACGTGCTGAGCCTGCCCGCCGGGCCTGCTCCGGCCCGCCAGGCCAGCCTCGGCCGCTTTCCCGTCGACCGCGCGGTCGCCGATCCCGCCCGGATCGCCGAGGCCGCGGCGCTGCTGGCCGGCGCCCAGGCGCCGCTCCTCGTTGCCGGCGGCGGCGTGCATCTATCCGCAGCCACCGCGGCCCTCGCTCATCTGCAGGAGGCCTGCTCGCTGCCGGTGGCCACCACCGTCATGGGCAAGGGCACCGTCGACGAGACCCATCCCCTGTCTCTCGGCGTGATCGGTTACTTCATGGGCCCGGGCAGCCGCACCCGGGCCATGCGTCCCCTGGTCGAGGAGGCCGACGTCATCCTGTTCGTCGGGGCGCGGACCAACCAGAACGGCACCGACAGCTGGTCGCTGTTCCCGCCTGAGGCCCGCTACATCCATCTCGACGTCGACGGCGCCGAGGTCGGGCGCAACTACGAGGCGCTGCGGCTGGTCGGCGATGCGCGGCTCACCCTGGAAGCCCTCGCCGAGCGGATGGGCGACCTCGACCTGTCGCGCCGCGCCCGGGCGCGGGCCGAGGTCTCAGAGGCGATCGCGACCGCCCTGCGAGACTGGCGCAACACCATCGAACGCATCACCACCGAGGACCGGCGCCCGATCCGTCCGGAGCGCCTGATGGCCGAGATCGACGCCGTGCTGACGCCGCAGACCATCACCGTGGCGGACGCGAGCTATTCCTCGATCTGGATCGCCAACTATCTCACCGCCCGCGGCGCCGGCCAGCGCTTCCTGACGCCGCGCGGCCTGGCGGGGCTGGGCTGGGGCCTGCCCTTCGCCATTGGCGCCCAGTTCGCCGAGCCTGCCCGGCCGGTGATCTGCGTCAGCGGCGACGGCGGCTTCGCCCATTGCTGGGCCGAGCTCGAGACGGTGGTGCGCCACAAGCTGCCGATCGTCATGATCGTGCTCAACAACCAGATCCTCGGCTACCAGAAGCACGGCGAGACCGTTGTCTTCAACGCCTATACCGACGCGGTCGACTTCGTGCCGGTCGACCATGCCGCGATCGCCCGGGCCTGCGGCTGCGAGGGCGTACGCATCGAGGATCCCGCCGAATTCGGCCCGCGGCTGCGCCAGGCGATCGCAGCCCGCAAGCCGGTCCTGTTCGACGTGATCATCGACGAGGACGCACATCCGCCGATCACCGGCTTCGGCGACCGCTTCGCATCGCCGTTCTGAAACGGCGCCGGAATGGCGCTGCACGACAACGACAACAAGCCAGGGAGGGAACGATGGGCAGGACGGAAGACGGAACTTCGCGCAACGGCAGGCGGCGACGGGCCTTGCTGCTGGCGGCGCTCCTCACCGCGACGGGCCCCGCCTTCGCCGCGGACGAGTACCGCGGCCCCACCGAGCCCGCCAAGGCACCGCCCGGCATCAAGCTGGCGATCGTCTCCTGTGCGGCGTCGCTGAAGGGCTGCCAGATCCCGGCCGAAGCGGCGGCAGAGGCGGCCAAGGCCATCGGCTGGCAGACGACGATCTTCGACGGCAAGGCCAACCCCAAGACCCAGTCCAGCGCCATGCTCGACGCGCTCGCCTGGGGCGCGAACGTCATCATCTCCAGCTCGATCGACTATCGCAGCATCCAGCTCGCCCTCGGCCAGGCGAAGAAGGCGGGCGTGCCCGTCGTCTCGGTCGGCCAGGGCGGCGACACGCCCAATGCCCTGCCGGTGCTGGAGCCGGGCCAGCTCGCCTGGGCCTTCGCCATCGATCCCGACAATCTCGCGCTCGGACGGGCGATCGGCGAATGGATCGTTAGGGATGCCGGCGGCAAGGCCAATGTCGTCGCCTTCAACGACAAGGAGTTCGATTCCGTCGACACCCAGCACAAGGGCATCATGGAGGTCTTCGCCAAATGCGGCGGCTGCACCGCCGACGAGCAGTCCTTCTCCGCCAACCAGATCGCCACCAATCTCGGCCAGCAGGTGGTGGGCTATCTGCGCGCCCACCCGGCCGTGACCTATGTCTACATGCCCTACGACCCCGCCGCCTTCGCCGTCGCGGCCGCCCTGCGCCAGGCGGGCCTCGGCAAGCGGGTCAAGCTCGCCAGCCTCCTCGGCGACGAGGAGAACCTCGACCTGATCCGCCGGGGCGACGTCCAGGTCGCCGACGTGGCGTTCGACACCACCTATGAAGGCTATGCCGCGGTCGACCAGATCATCCGCCATCTCAACAAGCAGCCGCTGTTCGAGCCGCACGGCGAGAATGTGCCGATGCTGGTGCTCGACAAGACCAACCTGCCGGAGAAGGGCAATTGGGTCGCCTCGAGCGGCTACAAGGAGAAGTTCCTCGCCCTGTGGAAGTGAGCCGGGAGCGTCTCATGGAGAGCGTCGAAACCTTTGGGCTGACCAAGATCTTCGCCGGGCGCAAGGTCGTGCGCGACGTCGACCTGAAGGTCCGGGCCGGCGCGATCCATGCCCTGCTCGGCGCCAACGGCAGCGGCAAGTCGACGCTGGTCAAGCTCCTGACCGGCGTCTACCGGCCCGACGGCGGCACCATCGCCGTCGGCGGGCGGCGATTGCCGTCCATCGCCTCTCCGCATGCCGCGGGTGCCCTCGGCATCGCCGTGGTGCACCAAGAGGCGCCGCTGATCGAGACCTTCTCGATCGCCGAATGCATCGCCCAGTTCCGCGGCTACCCCACCCGGGCCGGGCGCATCCAATGGGGCCGGCTCCACCGCGAGGTCCGCGGCATGCTGGAGCGCTTCGACCTGGCGCTCGACCCTGCCATGCTCGCCGGCCGGCTCAGCGCGGCCGAACGGGCCCTCGTCGCCGTGATCATCGCCCTCGACCGCGTCGGGTCCGACCTCAGGCTGCTGATCCTCGACGAGGTGACGGCCTCGCTGCCCCGCAACCAGGCCGAGCCCTATCTCGACCGCATCGCCGCGCTCGCCAGGTCGGGCGTCGCGGTCCTGATGGTGACGCATCGCCTGGCCGAGCTCGACGGCCGCGCCGCGCGGGCGACCGTGCTGCGCGACGGCGCCGTCGCCTATGAGGCCGAGGCGGACGGGATCGACGAGCGCCGGCTCATCGACGAGATGGTCGGCCCGGCGAGCCCGGGCGCGGCCCGGTCTGCGGCGCCGAGTGAGCCGGGCCTGCTGCGCCGACTCTGGGCCGGCCGGGACGCGGCCCGGCGGCGGGACGGGGCGGCCGGCGTCGCGCTCGCGGCGACGAGCCTGCGCGGCGCCGGCCTGCGCGATCTTTCCTTCGAGGTCCGCGCCGGCGAAATCGTCGGCATGGCCGGCCTCAGCCAGGGCGGCGTCGCCGTGCTGCCGAAGATTCTGGCGGGCCTGCAGGCGGTCGAGAGCGGCCGGCTCACGGTCGGCGGCAGGGACTTGCCGCAGCCCTGGACGCCGCGGGCCCTGATCCGGGCCGGCCTGGCCGTGCTGCCGGCCGACCGGCTGCGCGCCGGCGGCATCCCCAGCCTCACCGTCGCCGAGAACATCCTGCTGCCCGACCTCGGCCGGTTCTGGATGCGGCCGCGGCGCGAGGCCGATCTCGTCGGCAAGGTCGTCGCGGCCTTCGACATCCGGCCGGCCCTGCCGCAGAGCCTGTTCGGCAAGCTCAGCGGCGGGAACCAGCAGAAGACGATCCTCGGCAAGTGGCTGGCGCTGCGGCCGACCGTGCTGGTGCTCGACGATCCCACCAACGGCGTCGATCCGGCGGCGCGCGAGACCATCTTCGCACGCCTGCGCGAGGCGGCGGCAGAGGGCATCGGCATTCTCGCCTTCTCCACCGAGCCCGAGCAGCTCGCTGCCTTCTGCTCGCGCCTCATGATCCTCAAGGACGGCACGATCGCCCACGAGCTCGCGGGCGCCGCCCTCGACCGCCGGACCATCAGCCGCTGGTGCTACGCATGACCACGGACACGAGCCGCTCGCCGGCCGAACCCGTTGCGACCACTGCCGGGGGCAACGACGCCCCCCGCCCCCGCGCGCTCGCCGCCTTCCTCAAGCGCTACACCACGCTCCTGATCCTGCTGGCGCTGATGGCTGTTTTCTCCGGGCTCAGCCCGCAATTCCTGACCAGCCTCAACCTCAAGAACCTGCTCGTGGTGCAGGTCACGGTCTGCTGCATGGCTTTCGCCGCCATCCTGCCGCTGATCGTCGGCGAGTTCGACCTCTCGCTCGGCTATGCCCTCGGCTTCATCATGATGCTCGGCGCCTGCCTGGGCGGCCTCGGCTGCGGCGCCGCGGTGATCATCCCGGCCATGCTTGCCGCCGGCCTCGCCATCGGCGTGCTGAACGGCCTGCTGCGCATCTGGTTCAACATCTCGTCCTTCATCGCCACGCTCGGCGTCGGCATCCTCCTCAGCGGCGTCACCCAGGGCATGAGCGGCGGCTCGGTGCTCTATGCCGGCATTCCGCCGATCCTGACCGCGGCCGGACAGGACGAGGTGCTGGGGCTCGGCATCTCGGTCTGGCTGACCCTGGTCCTGGCGCTCGTGCTGGTCTTCGTGCTGGAGCACACCCCGTTCGGCCGGCAGCTCTACGCCATCGGCGGCTCGGAGCGGGTTGCCTTCCTCGCCGGCATCCGGCTCAACCTCTACAAGGTGCTGGCTTTCGCCGGCGCCGGGCTGCTGGTCGGCATCGCCGCGCTGTTCGAGCTCGGCCAGAGCGGCGGCGCCAACCCGCTGTTCGGCCCCGAGCTGCTGCTGCCGGCCTATGCTGCCGCCTTTCTCGGCGTCACCACCTATCGGCCGGGCTATTTCAACGTGCCCGGCGCGGTCATCGCCATCGTGCTCCTCGCCGTTGGCTTCAACGGCCTGAACTTGCTCGGCGCGCCCTACTGGCTGCAGCCGATCTTCAACGGCATCGTGCTGATCGTGGCGGTGATCACCGCCGCCGCCGAGGGCCGTCAGATCTTGAAATGACCCGAAGAGGCTCGCGGTCGCAGCCAGGGGAGGAACGGATGGCGAAGCGTTGGAAGGTCCGGCCGGACCACGCGAACTGGGGCGATTTCGGCGAGGACGACCAGGTCGGCCGCCTCAACCTGATCACGCCGGAGCGCCGCCGCCTTGCGGCGCAAGAGGTCAAAGAGGGTATCGCCTTCTGCCTCAGCCTGCCGCTGGACCTGCCCGGCGGCAACCTCCTGGTACCGCTGCGCCTGCCGCCGACACGCCATGTCGCGCCCCGCAAGTGCGGGCACCACTTCGTCAATTTCCCCATGCGCCTGGAGAACGAGTGCTGGACCGACTTCTCCTGCGACGACGCGGTGACGATCTACACGCAATATTCGACGCAATGGGACGCGCTCAGCCATGTCGGCCAGGCCTTCGACGCCGACCAGGACGGCGAGGCGGAACTGGTCTACTACAACGGCTATCGCGGCGGCGTCGACATCCTCGGACCCGAGCAGGCCGGCGGGCCGGGCGCGGTGCATCTCGGCATCGAGAAGATGGCGGAGACCTGCGTCCAGGGCCGCGGCGTCATGGTCGACGCCTTCGCCCGCTACGGCGCCGAGCGCAAGTTCATCGGCTATGACGACCTGATGCGGATCATGGACGAGGACGGCGTCGAGGTCGAGGAAGGCGACATGTTCTGCCTCCACACCGGCTGGACCCATGCCGTCGCCGCCCGCCAGGGCAATCCCGACGTCGCGCTGCTGCACCACGCCTATTCCGTCCTCGACGGCTCGGACGAAAAACTGCTGCAATGGATCGAGGACAGCGGCATCTCGGTGCTGATCGCCGACAATTTCGCGGTCGAGGGCTTCCAGCAGCAGGGCCGCGGCGGCGAGGGCAGCTTCCCCGCCCTGCCGATCCACCGGCGCTGCCTGGTCGAGCTCGGCATCCATCTCGGCGAGCTCTGGCACCTGACGCCGCTGAACGACTGGCTGCGGGCCCACAAGCGGTCGCGCTTCCTCCTGACCGCGCCGCCCCTGCGCCTGCCGGGCTCGTTCGGCTCGCCCGCCACGCCCGTGGCGACGGTCTGAGGCACCCCGGGCCTCACGCCGCGCGGAAGCCGCCGTCGACCGGCAGGCTGACGCCGTTGATCATGGCGGCGCCCTCGCTCAGGAGATAGGCGATGGCCTCGGCCACCTCGACCGGCTCGACGAAGCGGCCCATCGGGATGCGGCTCAGCATCGGGCCGGACTTGGCCGGATCGCTCCAGGCCTTCACCGCCATCGGCGTCAGCGTCACCACCGGGTTGACGGCATTGACGCGGATGCCCTTGGGCGCAAGCTCGACCGCCATGACCGTGGTGAGGGAGTCGAGCGCGCCCTTGGAGGCGCAATAGGCCGCGTGGTCGACCACGCCGTAATAGGACGCGGTGCTGGAGACGTTGACGATGGCGCCGCGCTTGCCGCGCGCGATCAGGCTCCGCGCCGTCTCCTGGCTGAAGATCAGCGCCGCCTTGAGGTTGACCGCCATGATCTCGTCGAAGGCCTCGAGCGTCGTGTCGAGGAAAGATTGCAGCGTCGTGGTGCCGGCATTGTTGACGAGGCGGTCGATCGGCTGCAGCGCCTCGGCCGCCCGCCGCGTCGCCGCGGCATCGGTGAGATCGACGGCCAGGGTCTCGCAGCCGATCTCGGCCTGGAGGCTGGCAAGGTCGCCTGCGTCCCGCCCGACGGCGACCACCTTGGCACCCCGGTCGGCCAGAAGCTTCGCCGTGGCGCGGCCGATGCCCTTGCTGGCCCCAGTGACCAGGATGCGTTCGTCCACGAAGTCCATGAGTTCCTCCAGCCTCTTTTCGGTCGCTTGCAGGCTAGGGGAGTCGGGCCGCCGCGGGCAAGCCGGCGTTGAGATAGCGGTCAAGCCGCCTGCGGCTCGATGGTCGCCAAGTCCTGCGCGATCCTCTCGCCTTCGGCATGCAGATCGTACTTGGTCTGCATATTCATGAACCATTGTGGATCGACGTTGAAGAAACGGCCGAGGCGCAGCGCAATGTTGGCGGAGATACCCTGCCGGCCGCGGCAGATCTCGTTGATCCGGCTGCGGGGCACGTGGATCGCCTTGGCGAGCGCGTAGACTGAGAGTCCCATGGGAGCGAGGAACTCCTCCTTCAGGATCGCGCCAGGATGGGGCAGGGAAATCTCGCGAGCCATATCGCCTCCTCAATGATAATCCACGAACTCGACGTCATAGGCGTCGCCGTCGCGCCAGTTGAAGCAGATCCGCCACTGATCGTTGACGCTGATCGACCACTGCCCCACTCGATCACCAGCGAGCTTGTGGAGCCTGTTTCCGGGCGGAACACGCAGATCTTCGACCCGCGTCACGGTATCCAGCAGAAAGAGCTTCGTGACTGCCCGCTTGGCGGCGTCAGGCGGGACACCTTTAGGGACCCGGCCATCGGCAAGGGCTTGTGTGCGAGCGTCTCTATATGTCCGGATCACATGCAGTAGCGTACATAAAAATTGTACGAAGGCCAAGCCCGAGGCAACCCGGCGCTGATCGAGCGCTACCCCGTTTGATATCGGCCGCGCCGCACCGCAGCATCGAATCCCTTTGACGCCCCGCCGGCCCGCAGCTAACGTCCGCCCGCTTGGTATCAAAGGTATACCAAATGCCCCCTGCCACCATCCGGCGCCGCAAGCTCTACGAGGAGATCGCCGACGATCTGGAGCGGATGATCCAGGACGGGCAGTACGCGCCCGAGGACCTGCTGCCGTCCGAGCGCGACCTGATGAGCCAGTACGGCGTCGGCCGGCCGGCGGTGCGCGAGGCGCTGTTCCACCTGCGCAAGATGGGGCTGGTCGAGGTCCGCTCCGGCGAGCGGGCCCGCGTCACCCGCCCGACCCCGGCCTTCGTCATCGGCACCCTGTCCGGCACCGCCCGCCACATGCTGGCGGCGCCCGGTGGCGTGCAGGATTTCCAGAACGCCCGCCTGTTCTTCGAGACCGGCCTCGCCCGCCATGCCGCGCTGCACGCCGGCGCGGACGACCTCGCCGCGTTCGAGGCGGCGCTGGCGGCCAACCGCGCCGCCATCGGCGACCTCAGGCGCTTCCGCGACAGCGACGTCGCTTTTCACTACGTGCTGGCGCTGATCCCGCGCAACGCCATCTTCACCGCCATCCATGCAGCCCTGGCCGACTGGCTGACCGAGCAGCGCCAGACCACCCTGGCGCCGGCGCAGGACAACGCCCTCTACGAGACGGTCTACGAGGCCCACCGCGCCATCTTCGAGGGCGTGGCCTCCCGCGATCCCGACCGTGCCGAGCGGGCGATGCGCGAGCATCTCGACTATGTCTCGCGGCGCTACGCCGCCGTCGTGGAGGGGCGGCGATGAACGGCTACGTCGTGATCGTCGAGTTCCGCCTGCAGCCGGGTGCCCTGCCGGCCTTCCGCCGCCTCGTCGATGCCAATGCCCGCGCCTCGGTGCGCGAGGAGCCGGGCTGCCGGCGCTTCGACGTGGTCGAGCCGGCTGATGAGGCGGACCGGGTGCTGCTCTACGAGATCTACGCCGACCGCGCCGCCTTCGAGGCGCATATGCGCACCGGCCATTACCGGAGCTTCGACGCCGACAGCGCCGGCCTGGTGGCGGCCAAGAGCGTGATCACGGGCGCCCTCGTCTGCGAGGGCTCGGCCTAGAGGCTGTCAAGGACCATGGAACGCGCCGCCCGGGCAACGGGCGGACGGGAGGAGAGACATGACGGAGCAAAGCCTGAAGGCCATGGCGCGGACCAGGGCGCCGAAGTTCGGGCACTTCATCGTCGAGTTCGCGACGCCCGGCATCGGCCATGTCCTGAAGGCGGCGGGCTGCGACTTCGCGCTGTTCGACCTGGAGCATTCCGGCTTCCATTTCGAGACGGTGAAGAGCGTGCTGCGCTATTTCGAGGCCGCCGCCCTGCCGGCCATCGTGCGCGTGCCCTCCAAGGAGTACCACCACATCGCCCGCGCCATGGACATGGGCGCCGAGGGCCTGATGCTGCCGATGGTCGGCACTGCCGAGGAGGCGCGGCGCATCGTCCACTCGATGAAGTACCATCCCGAAGGCGCACGCGGCGTCGCGCTCCAGGTGGCGCACGACCGCTATCGCCCCGGCTCCGTCGCGGACAAGTTCGCGGCCGCCAATGCCCGCTCGACCTTCTTCTGCCAGATCGAGACCGCGGAAGGCGTCGAGAATGCCGACGCCATCGCCGCCGTGGAGGAGGTCGACTGCCTCTGGGTCGGCCATTTCGACCTCTCCGTCTCGCTCGGCATCCCCGGCGAGTTCGAGCATCCGGCGTTCAAGGCCGCCATCGACAGGACCATCGCCGCTGCCAGGAAGCACGGCAAGGCGCTCGGGCGCCTGGTGCCCGACGTCGAGACCGGCATCGCCCTCTACGCCGCCGGCTTCGACTTCATCTGCTATTCCGGCGATGCCTGGGTGCTGCGGAGCGCCCTGGCGGAGGCGGTGACGCGCCTGCGCCAGGGCACCGAGAGCCACGGGAGCTGAGCCATGACCACGCCCTTCCGCGTCGCCCTCTCCGGGGATTTCAGGCAGGCCGACGGCTCGCCGACCTATCCCGATTTCGACCTGCAGCCGCTGATCGCCGCACCCGGCGTCGAGATCGCTTTCCTCGACTCGGCGAGCCCGATCCGCGGCGAGCAGCTCGAGGATTTCGACGCCCTGATCCTGCTCGCCCATCGCTTCGGCGCCGAGAGCGTGCCCAGGAGCGGGCGCCTGTCCGTCGTCGCCCGCTTCGGCGTCGGCTATGACACGGTCGACGTCGAGGCCTGCACCCGCGCCGGCATCGCCCTGGTGATCACGCCGGACGGGGTGCGCCGGCCGGTGGCGGTGTCGATCATCACGCTGATGCTGGCGCTCACCGGCAAGCTGATGGTCAAGGACCGGCTCACCCGCCAGGCGGCCGCGGGCTTCGCCCGGCGCTCCGACCATATGGGCGTCGGCCTGGTCGGGCGCACCATCGGCTCCCTTGGCATCGGCAATATCGGCGCCGAGCTGTTCCGGCTCCTGAAGCCCTTCGACATGCGCTTCATCGCCCATGATCCCTTTGCCGACAAAGCATTGGCGGCCGAGCTCGGCATCGAGCTCGTCGGCCTCGAGGACGTGTTCCGCCAGGCCGACATCGTCTCGGTCAGCTGCCCGCTGACGCCTGAGACCCGCCACCTCGTCAACGCCGAGCGCATCGGCCTGATGAAGCCGACCGCCTATCTCATCAACACCGCGCGCGGACCGATCGTCGACCAGAAGGCGCTGACAGCGGCGCTGCAGGCCGGCCGCATCGCCGGCGCCGGGCTCGACGTGCTGGAGCAGGAGCCGCCGGATCCCGACGATCCGATCCTCAGGCTCGACACCGTCATCCTGTCGCCGCACGCGCTGTGCTGGACCGACCAGTGCTTCGCCGGCAACGGCGCCGCCGATGTCCGGGCCGTGCTCGACGTCCAGCACGGGCGCGAGCCGCGCGGCGTCGTCAACCGCGCCGTGCTGGAGACGCCGCGCTGGCGCGAGCGCCTCGCCGACTACGCCAAGGCCGTGCGGCCATAGCCGATCCAAAGGGAAATCCGGGCGCCGACGCATGAGAACAGCACTCGACCGGGCGCCCGCGGGACGAGTGAGGGAGGAAGACATGAACGAGCGTGAAAGGCGTGACTTCGAAGCCGGCCTCGCCGAGGAGGTCGACGCGTTCCTGGCCGGCCGGCCGACCCGACGGATCTTCATCACCCGGCTCGGCCAGATGATGGGCATGCTGCCGCTGGCCGGCGCCGTGCTGCCGGCCTGGGTCGACCAGGCGCTGGCTGCCACGGCCATCGACCTCGCGGACGCCTCGACGCCGCTCGGCAAGGCCCAGGCAGCCGCCCTCAAGGCCTCGACCGAGGGCCCGGCCGACGGCTCGGCCTTCCGGGCGGTCGAGGCGGCCAAGAAATTCTCCGGCGTCACCCTGAGCATGACCTACGAGGCCGGCCTGCAGGCGCTCGACCCGCGCAACTTCTCCGGCCCGGTCTGGGAACAGCTCACCGGCATCAAGTCGAACGTGGTCGAGCTCTCCCATCCCGATCAGTATTCCAAGCCGGTGGCCGAGCACATCGCCGCCTCCGGGGCCTATGACATCCTCGACATCGAGCCGGCCTGGACGCCTTCCCTGGCCGATGGCGGCGTCATCGCGCCGCTCGACGACTACATCGCCAAATACATGAACAAGGCGGATTTCGACGACTACCATCCGCTGTTCAAGGCGCTGCCGACCTACAAGGGTAAGATCTGGGGCTTCTTCGACGACGGCGACATGCTCGCCCTCTACTATCGCAAGGACATCTTCGAGGATCCCAAGCTCAAGGACGCCTACGCCAAGACGTTCAACAAGGCGCTCGAGGTGCCGAAGACCTGGGAAGACTATGCGCAAGTGGCGCAGTTCATCTCCGACCAGCTGGCGCCCGCCACCTACGGCGCCGGCCATTTCCGCAAGGCCGGCAGCCCCGGCAACCAGTACGACTTCCTGCAGCAGTTCCGGGCCAACAAGGGCGTTTTCTTCGACGAGGCCATGAAGGCCCAGCTCGCCTCGCCCCAGGGCATCCGGACGCTGGAGAACATGCTGGCCGCCAACAAGGCCTCCATCCCCGGCAACAACGAGCTCGACGCCGTCTCGCTCTGGGCCGCCTTCCTGCAAGGCAAGGTGGCGATGATCTATTCCTGGCCGCCGACCGGGCGCATGGCCGCCAACTATTCCCAGAGCGCCAAGGCGATCAACTTCATCCCGCAATCCTCGGTCGCCGGCAAGGTCGGCTATGCCGTGATGCCCGGCGGCCATCCCGAGCACGCCACCGGCTACAGCAAGGCCCTGGCGGCCGAATCCGCCAATGCCGAGGCCGCTTATCTCTTCATGCAATGGGCGACCTCGCCGCCGGTGTCGCTGGCGCGGACAATGCTGCCCTATTCGCTGCGCGACCCCTATCGCCTGTCGCACTACAAGTCGGAGCATTACCGCGCCCTCTGGCCGGACGCGAAGGACTACCTGGTCAACCTCTGCAACTCCGCCAATGTCGGCCTGCTCGATATGGTCATGCCCGGCTGGCAGGACTACGCCCTGTCGCTCGACCGGATGTGCACCTCCGTCTGGGCCGGAACCGATCCCAAGACCGCGCTCGAGACCGCCGCGGCCGAATGGGACCAGACCACCGAGCGGCTCGGCGTCGACAGCCAGAAGGCTTTCTACGCCGAATACAACAAGCTCCCGGGCTCCTCGGCGGACCACACGGTGGAGTCGCTCGGGATGGCGGTGAAGCTGGAGTGAGGATCGACGCTTTCGGCTGAGGCGCCTACCTTTGACACGGCAGGGCGCAACGGTTCAGCGTCATGGACGGGCTTGTCCCGTCCATCCACGCGAACACAGCCGGTGACGAGAGAGGCGCCGGCTGGCGTCGAGCATGCACATGAGGACGTCGCGTTCGCGTGGATGGGCGAATCAAGTCCGCCCATGACGTCGAGGTTGCGGCGGGATTGCTCGATGAGGCTCTCGGTCGTCCTCGCGGACGCATCGGCCCGCGGCGATAGGACGTCGAGCCGCAACACACCGACACGAGACGGATCGCATGGTGCAGGACGCCCTCCGACTCTCCCCCGCCCGGCCGCACGCCGGCGTGCTGGCGCGCCTGTCCGACTGGAGCGACCGGCAGTTCAAATGGCTGCTGGTCGCCCCCGCCGTGCTCCTGATCCTGGCGCTGTCGGTCTATCCCCTGCTGTTCTCGATCTGGGTCGCCTTCGTCAACTACGACTTCCAGGTTCCCGGCCATGCCTTCGTCGGCCTGAAGAACTTCGCGCTGGTGGTGTTCGACCCCGTGGCGCGCTGGTCGCTGGTCCTCACCGTGCTGCTCTCGGCCGCCAACGTCGTCGTCGAGTTCGGCCTCGGCCTGGCCCTGGCGCTGGCCATGGTGCGCAGCTTTCCCGGCCGCGGCCTCGTCATGTCGATCCTGATCGTGCCGCTGTTCATCAGCCCGGTCATCGTCGGCCAGGCCTGGGCGCTGCTGCTGCAGCGGCCCTTCGGGCCGACCAACTACCTCCTCGGCCAGCTTCTCGGCCGCGAGGTGACGATCGGCTGGCTGACCGAGAGCCCGTGGATCTACATCGCCCTGATCCTCGCCGACGTCTGGCAGTGGACGCCGTTCATGTTCGTCATCCTGCTGGCCGGCCTGACCTCGATCCCGCCCAACCTCTACGAGGCGGCCGAGCTCGACGGCGTCGGCGGCTGGCTCGCCTTCCGCGCCATCACCCTGCCGCAGCTCGCGCCGATGATCCTTCTGGCGATCACCTTCCGCCTGCTCGATGCGATCAAGCTGTTCGACACGATCTTCATCATGACCGCCGGCGGCCCGGGCACGAAGACCTACACCTCGTCCTTCTACCTCTACACCGTCGGCTTCACCCAGTTCCACCTGTCGCAGGCGACCGCCGGCAGCTGGATCTTCCTGATCCTGACCGCGATCGTCGTCAGCCTGCTGGTCCGCCGCCTCCTGAAAGCGGAGCAGGCGTGATGGCGAACCCGACACCTCGCTGGCGCCGCAAGGGCTCGGCCGCCCGCTTCGTCCTGCTCGGCGCCTTCGTGCTGTTCGTGCTGGCGCCGCTCTACTGGATGTTCGTCACCTCGATCAAGCCGAGCGACGACTATCTCGCCGTGCCGCCGGTCTGGTTCCCGGCGCAGCCGACCTCGGTGCACTACACCGCCGCGCTGTTCGCCTATCGCGGCCTGCAGGGCCTCATCAACAGCCTCGTCATCTCGCTCGCCGCCACGGTGCTGTCGGCGCTGTTCGGCACGATGATGGCCTATAGCCTGGCGAGGTTCGGGACAGGCGGCAGGCACCTGTCCTTCTGGGTGCTGTCGCAACGCTTCCTGCCGCCGATCGCGGTGGTGCTGCCGATCTTCCTGATCTATCGCAGCATCGGCCTGCACGATTCCCGCCTCGGCATGATCATCGCCTACACCGTCTTCACCCTGCCGGTGACGGTGTGGATGATGTTCGCCTATTTCCGCGGCCTGCCGCGCTCGATGGAGGATGCGGCGCTGGTCGACGGCTGCACCCGCTGGCAGGCCTTCTGGAGCGTCGCCGTGCCGCTGGCCGCGCCCGGCATCGTCGCGGCGGCGGTGTTCGCCTTCATCGCCTGCTGGACCGAATTCTTCTTCGCCCTGGTCCTGACCAGCCGCAACGCCTTCACGCTGCCCACCGTGTTCCGCGCCTTCCTCGGCTTCCAGGGCGCGCAATATGGCGAGGCCAGCGCCCTCGCCATCGTCTCGCTGGTGCCGTCCATTCTGCTCGGCGTGCTGGCGCAGCGCCACCTCGTGCGCGGGCTGACGCTCGGCGCCGTCCGCGGATAGGATCCCCCATGGCCGACGTCACCATCTCCCGCCTGCACAAGCGCTACGGCAGCTTCCATGCCGTGCGCGGCATCGACCTCGCCATTCCCGACGGCGAGTTCACCGTGCTGGTCGGGCCGTCCGGCTGCGGCAAGTCGACCCTGCTGCGCACCATCGCCGGCCTGGAGGATGCCAGCGAAGGCGAGATCGCCATCGGCGGCACGGTCGTCAACGACATGCGCCCGCGCGACCGCGACGTCGCCATGGTGTTCCAGGACTATGCGCTCTATCCCCACATGCGGGTGGCGCAGAATATCGGCTTCGGCCTGCGGGCCCGGAAGATGCCGAAGGCCGACATCGAGGCGCGCGTCGGCCGCGCCGCCGCCATGCTCGGCATCACCGCCCTGCTCGGCCGCTATCCGCGCCAGCTCTCCGGCGGCCAGCGCCAGCGCGTCGCCATCGGCCGCGCCATCGTGCGCAACCCGCAGATCTTCCTGTTCGACGAGCCGCTCTCCAATCTCGACGCGCAACTGCGCGACGAGATGCGCAGCGAGATCAAGCGCCTGCACCAGGAGATCCGCACGACGATGATCTACGTCACGCACGACCAGATCGAGGCGATGACCCTGGCCGACCGGATCGTGCTGATGCGCGACGGCGTGATCGAGCAGTCCGGCCCGCCGCTCGATCTGTTCGAGCGCCCGGTCTCGCGCTTCGTCGCCGGCTTCCTCGGCTCGCCCCAGATGGGCTTCGTGCCCTCGACGCTGGTGCGCAACGGCTCTGGCGCCGCCATCCTGCCCAAGGGTGCCGGCACGCCGCTGCCCCTGCCGCCGGGCCGCATCGGGCCGGCCGTGCCCGACGGCGTGCCGGTGCTGTTCGGCATCCGGCCCGAGCACATCGCCCGGGCCGGTGACGGCGCCCCGGCGCCCGGCGTCGCGCGGATCGACGCCGAGATCGAGCTGGTGCAGCCGACCGGCTCGCGCAGCTTCGCGACCTTCCGCCTCGCCGGCGTGCCGATCCTGGCGGAGCTGCGCGCCCATGACGTCAGCCGTCCCGGCGAGCGCATCACGCTCGACCTCAACCTCGACCGCGCGTCGCTGTTCGACGCGGCAACGGAGAAGGCGCTGTGAGGCGGCGGGGTGGTCGGCCGATGAGCCGGGCCAGAAATGAGCTTGCTCCAACAGCAGGCGTCATGACCGCGCCTTTCGACAGGCCGGACAGCCGATCCATGCCAAACACTCCCTGCACCCAACCGATGATGGACCTGCCATGACCACACCAACCGAACCGAGCCGGGCGGTCCGGCTCTGCGGCACCGACGAGATCGAGGCGCCCGTGCGCCTGCTGCGGGCCGGCCCGCTCTCGGCCGAGCTCGACAATGGGGCGCTGCGCGCCATCCGCGTCGGCGAGGTCGAGGTGATCCGCGCCATCGCCTTCCTGGTGCGCGACGAGAACTGGGGCACGCTGGCGCCGCGGCTCGGCGACCTCATGATCATCGAGGATCCCGAAGGCTTCAGCGTCACCTACCGCGCCACCTGCGCCGACGCAAAGCGCACCCTGGTCTACGACGCCCGCATCACCGGCCGCCCCGACGGCTCGCTCGACTTCGAGGCGACCGCCATGCCGGTCACGGACGTCGAGACCAACCGCACCGGCTTCATCGTGCTGCACCCGGTCGAAGGCGTCGCCGGCCATCCCGTCAAGGTGCTGCACGTCGACGGCCGCGAGGAGGCCTCCGCCTTCCCCGACCGCATCGACCCGATGCAGCCCTTCCGCGACATCCGCGCCCTCACCCACGAAGCCATGCCCGGCCTGTGGGTGACCTGCGCCATGACCGGCGACACCTTCGAGATGGAGGACCAGCGCAACTGGTCCGACGCGTCCTACAAGACCTATGTGCGGCCGCTCGCCCTGCCCTGGCCCTACACGCTGGCGAAGGGCGCGCCGATGACCCAGGCGGTGAAGCTCACCGTCGCCGGGCCGCTGCCCGCCCCGGTGGCCGCCGGCGCCGTCAAGCCGGTGACGGTGCGCGTCGGGGCCGAGACCGGCGGCCTCCTGCCGGAGATCGGCATCGGCGTGCCGGCCGAGGAGGCGGAGCATGCGCTGCGCCACGCCGACCTCGTGCGCCGCCTCGCGCCGCGCGCCCTGATCTGCCAGCTCGACCGGCGCCGGGGCGATGGCGCCGCGGCGCTCGCCCGGTACCGCACCCTCGCCGAGCGCACCGGCGCGGCGATCATGCTCGAGATCGTCTTGCCCGGCGGCATGGATCCGGCGGCCGAGCTCGCGCCGGTGGCGGAGGCGGCGCGCGAGGCCGGCGTCACGCCGGCAGCGATCACGGTCTTCCCGGCGCAGGACCTCAAATCCGTGCTGCCCGGCTCGCCCTGGCCGGACATGCCGAGCTTCGAGGCGATCTATGCCGCGGCGCGGGCGGCCTTTCCCGGCGTGCGGCTCGGCGGCGGCATGGCGACCTATTTCACCGAGCTCAACCGCAAGCGCCCGCCGGCGGGCCTCATCGACTTCGTCACCAACACCACCTGCCCGACGGTGCACGCCGCCGACGACCGCTCCGTCATGGAGACGCTGGAGGCCCTGCCCTACCAGATCCTCTCGACCCGCGCCTTCATGGGCGACAGGCCCATGCATATCGGCCCGAGCACCATCGGCTGCCGCGAGAACCCCTACGGCCAGGCGACGACGCCCAACCCGGACAACGGCCGCAAGTGCCTGTCGCGGCTCGACCCGCGCCAGCGTGGCCTGTTCAACGCCGCCTACACCGTCGGCTATGCCGCGGCCTTCGCCCGCGGCGGCATCGCGGCCCTCGCCATGGGCGCGCCGACCGGCCCGTTCGGCTTCATCCATCGCGCCATGGACGGGCCGCAGCCCTTCTACGGCGACCGTGACGGCGCCCTCTATCCCGCCTTCCACGTCATGGCCGGCCTGGCGGCCGGCAGCGGCGCAGACCTGGTCGAGGCGACATCCGACCGCCGCAGCGCCGTCGAGGCGCTGGCCTGGCGCGAGGGCGGCGGCACGGTGCTCTGGCTCGCCAACCTGACGCCGGACGACCAGACGGTGGCGCTGGCGGGCGTCGCGCCCGGGCGGGCCAGGGCGGCGGTGCTGGACGCGGCGAGCTTCGTGGCGGCGGCGGGAGATCCCGACCTGCTGGCGAAGGCAGCGCACCCGCTCGAGGGCGCTGAGCTGACGCTGGGGTCGTATGCCGTGGCGCGGGTGGAGATCGGGTGAGGCCGGCAACGGGCTGCGCGAGGCGCAACGACGGGGAGGGAATCGGCAGACGTCGCGCTCGATGCCGATGATGTCGAACCCGGCCGGCTCACCGCGTCTGGCGCGGTCGCTGTCCTTGCCTGTATAGGCATGTCTGTGCAGCTTCGTCACCGAGCCGCATCGCTTCGCAGGCCCGCCCGTCCCGCCGTGGGCCCCGCCCCTTCTCCACACCCCGTCATACCGGCGTCACCGACCGGCGCCAATGACTGCCGGCATGACGGATTTGCTGCTGCGCACCATGACGGTCGGCCGGAGCGGCGGCATGCGCCGCCTCGGGCTCCGCCTGCCGGCGGCGCTGCCCTACTGGCTGCTGCTGCCCTCGCTGTTCTTCCTGTTCCTGTTCACCTATGTGCCGGTCCTGCAGGCGCTGATGCAGGCGGTGACCATCGAAGGCTTCGGCGGCAAGGTCACCGGCCACGGCCTCGACAATTTCCGCCGGCTGTTCGGCGACGAGGCCTTCGTCAAGGCGCTGACCAACAATATCGTCTACGGTGTCGGCACGGTCGTGCCCTCGCTCGTCCTCGCCGTGGCGCTGGCGGTGGCGCTGGAGGACTCCACCCGCATCAACCGGCTGCTGCGCACCGTCTTCGTCTTCCCGCTGATGCTGCCGCTGGTCGCCGCCGCCACCCTGTTCGCCTTCGTGCTGATGCCGGGCGTCGGCCTCATCGACTACCACCTCGCCAAGCTCGGCGTCGCCCAGACCAACTGGCTCGGCAACCCCGACATCGCGCTCTATTCCGTCATCGGCCTCACCATCTGGAAGAATGCCGGCTACTACATGCTGTTCGTCCTGGCCGGGTTGCAGGGCATCCCGCAGGACCTCTACGACGCGGCCAGGCTCGACGGCGCCGGCGCGCTCACCCGCTTTTCCAAGATCACCCTGCCGCTGCTGAAGCCGACGCTGGCCTTCGTGCTGGTCATCGCCATCATCAACGTGGTGACGCAGGTCGACCATGTCATCGTCCTGACCAGCGGTGGCCCGTCCAATTCCACCAACGTCCTGCTCAACTACATCTTCCAGGCCGCGCACGAGCAGAACGACGTCGGCCTCGGCGCCGCCGCCACATTGGTCACCGTCGCCCTGCTGCTGGCGCTCTCCGTCTTGTCGATGAAGACGCTGGAGCGCGGCATGCACTACGAGTCCTGACCATGGCCGCCGCGACCATGGGGACCGAGCCCCTCCGCCTGACGCCCGGCCGCCTCGTGCTGATCGTCCTGCTCTGCGGCGTGGCGCTGGTCTGGGCGACGCCGCTGATCTGGATGATCGTCGCCTCGGCCAAGGACATCCCCTATGGCGACCAGACCGCCGCCTCGCTGGTGCCGTCGGCGCCGACCGTGCAGCATTTCCTCGATGCCTGGGACCAGGGGGCCTTTCCCACCTGGTATCTCAACACGGTTCTGATGTGCGGCGGCATCCTCGCCGTGCAGATCGTCACCATCATGCTGGCCGGCTATGCCTTCGCCCGCATGGAGTTCAAGGGCAAGACGGCGCTGTTCTACGCCTTCCTCCTGCAGCTCACCCTCGCCCCGGCCGTGCTGATCGTGCCCAACACGGCGATGCTGGTGAAGCTCGACCTCTACGACACGCTGGCCGGGGTGATGGCGCCCTATTTCGCCTCGGCCTTCGGCGTCTTCCTGATGCGCCAGACCTTCAAGACCATCCCGCGCGACTTCGAGGACGCGGCGATCATCGACGGCGCCAATCTCTGGCAGCTGATCCGCTACGTCCTGTTCCCACTGGCGCGGCCCGGCCTCATCGCCTTTTCCATCGTCTCGGTCACCAGCCATTGGAACGAGTTCCTCTGGCCGCTGATGGTCACCGACAGCCCCGGCAACATGGTGCTCACCGTCGGCCTCACCTCCTTCGTCCGCTCGGCCGAGCAGGCGGCGGACTGGGGCCTGGTCGCCGCCTCCACCCTGCTGGTCGCCGGGCCGCTCCTCGTCGTCTTCGCGCTGTTCCAGCGCCAGTTCGTCAATTCCTTCCTGTTCTCCGGTGTCAAATAGGAGCCGATCCCTTGACCTTGCTGAAATCCATCGCCGCGGCCGCGGCGCTGACCGCGCTGACCGCGACCAGCACGCTCGCGGCCACCGCGGTCGACATGTTCTTCCCCGTGCCGGTCGACGGCGCCCTGGCCAAGCAGATGCAGGTGCTGGTCACCCGCTTCAACGCCGAGCATCCCGACATCGTGGTGACCGCCGCCTATACCGGCAGCTATGACGAGACCGACGTCAAGACGCGCGCCGCCATCCGCGCCGGCAAGCCGCCGGCGGTGGCGATCATGAGCGCCAACTTCCTGACGCAGTACCATATCGACGACCTGATCGAGCCGCTCGACCCGCTGGTCCAGGCCGACGGCAAGACGTCCGATGGGTTCATGGACCAGTTCTGGCCGGCCCTGCACGGCAATGCCCGCATCGGCGGCAAGATCTACGGCGTGCCCTTCCACAATTCGACGCCGCTGCTCTACTACAATGCCGACGCCTTCAAGGAGGTCGGCCTCGACCCCGACAAGCCGCCGGTCACCTGGCAGGACCTCGTCGACGACGCCCGCAAGCTGACCAAGCGCGACGGCGACAAGGTCACGCGCTGGGGCTTCATGATCCCCGGCACCTACGACATCCTCGGCTGGACCATGTCGGCGCTGGCCATGTCGAACGGCGGCCTCTACTACAATCCCGAGTTCGGTGGCGAGATCTATTACGACACGCCCTCGATGATCGGCGCGCTCACCTTCGTCGACGACCTCGTGCACAAGTTCAAGGTGACGCCGGAAGGCACGATCCCGACGCCGGCGATGAACAACGCCTTCTTCGGCGGCCAGGCGGCGATGATCGTCTCCTCCACCGGCTCGCTCTCCTTCATCCGCCAGAACATGAAGGCCAATTACCGCGTCGCCTTCATCCCGCGCAACGTGCGCAACGCCGTCGCCATCGGCGGCGCCTCGCTGATCATCCCCAAGGGCAATTCGCCCGAGCGCGAGAAGGCCGCCTGGACCCTGATCACCTGGCTCACCAGCCCGGCGGTGTCGGGCGAATGGAGCCGCTTCACCGGCTATTTCGCTCCGAACAAGGCGGCCTATGACCTGCCCGAGATGAAGGACTTCCTCGCCCAGCACGCCGACGCCAAGGTGGCGCTCGACCAGCTCGCCTATGCCAAGCCCTGGTTCGCCACCTACAACACGGTGGCGGTGCGCAAGGCCCTTGAGGACCAGGTCCAGGCCATGCTGTCCGGCAAGGTCACGCCGGTCGAGGCGGCCAAGGTGGCGCAGGCCAATGCCGACAAGCTGATGAAGCCCTATGTCGAGGAAACGGCGCTGAACCTGCCGAAATGAGCGCTCGTTGACGTCTCGTCTCCAGCGAGGGCGGCCCTGCGCCGCCCTCTTCCCTGTCTGCCCGGACCGATCCCATGCTCATCGCCCACCTCACCGACCTGCACGTCCGCCCCTCCGGCCAGCCGGCCTATCGCGTCTCCGAGACCACCATGTTCACCCGGCGCGCCGTCGACGCGGTGCGCGCGCTGCCGTCGCGGCCGGACTGCCTGATCATCTCAGGCGACCTCACCGATTGCGGGCTGGTGGAGGAGTACCAGCTCCTGAAGGGCCTGCTCGACCGGCTCGACATGCCGGTCTACCTGATCCCGGGCAATCATGACCGCCGCGAGAACCTCACGGACGTCTTCGCCGGCTATCCCGGCATCGCACCGGGCGCGCAGCGGGTGCGCTACGCGGTCGAGGACCATCCGGTGCGCCTGATCGCCCTCGACACCGTGGTGCCGGGCGCCAGCCGCGGCGAGCTCGACGCGCAGAGCCTCGCCTGGCTCGACGAGACGCTCGCCGCCCGGCCGCATGCGCCGACCATCGTCTTCATGCACCATCCGCCCTTCGACTGCGGCATCCGCCACATGGACGTGATCCGCCTCCTCGACGGCGCCGAAGCGATGGAGGCGATCGTCGCCCGCCATCACCAGGTGGAGCGCGTGCTCTGCGGCCATCATCACCGCCCGATCCACCGGCGCTGGGCCGGCACCATCGCCTCGACCGGCCCCTCCGTCGCCCATCAGGTGACGCTGGATCTCGATCCGCGCGATGCCGGCTCCATGGTGTTCGAGCCGCCGGCCTACCAGCTCCACCTCTGGAGCGAAGAGGCCGGCCTCGTCACCCACATGGCCTATGTCGAGCGCTTCCCAGGGCCGCATCCCTTCGTGCTCGACCCGTCCTATCCCGGCATGAGCTGACCGCCGCGCCGAGCCGCACAGGCGTCAGGCGGAGCCGGCCGCCGTGCGGGCTCCGCCCTCCCCGGCGGCCGGCGCGGACGCATCCTGCCGGCAAGCCGGCCGCAGCAAGGCGCCGAAGCCGATCCAGAGCGCGACCGCGGCCAGGGCGAAGCCGCCGAGCACGAGGAAGGCCGCGGGGTAGCCCCGGGCCTGCGCGATCCAGCCGCCGATGGCGGGGCTGAGCGAGGCGCCCAGGCCCTGCACCATCATCACCGTGCCCTGGCCGACATTGACCCGGCCGGTGCCGTTGAGGATGCGGGCGACGAGGCCGGGAACGGCGACGCTCTGCAGGCCGGCGCCGACCCCGTCGAGGACCTGCACGGGATAGACGCCCCGCCAGTCGATGAGGTTGGCCGCGATCAGGCCGCGGACCGGCAGGGCCAGGAACGAGATCAGCAGCACGAGCCAGTAGCCGCGCCGCTCGGCCATGCGCATCGCGACCAGGGATGCGACGATCATCACCGCCTGCGCCACGACGATGGTCATGGCGGTGAAGCTCGCGGGGTCGCCCCGCCCGGCCGCGACCACGGCCAGCCCGTAGAGCGGCAGCATCGCCCCGTTGCCGAGATGGAAGCAGGCGAGCGCGGCGGCCAGCACCAGGAGGGGGCGGCATTCCACCAGGACGGAGAGGCCGCTGACCCGATGGGCCCGGTCGCCGCCCTCCCCGGCTCCGCGCGCGGCATCGTCGTCGATCGCCTCGGCCGGGATCATCAGCGCCGAGGTCACCGTCAGCACGCCGAACACGGCCGCGAGGCAGAACACCGCCGGCAGGCCGAAGGCCCAGCCGAGCAGGCCGGAGAGGCCGGCGCCGACCATGTTGCCGGCATGGTTGAAGGCCTGGTTCTGCCCGTTCTGGCGATTGAAGCCCTTCTGGCGCACCATGCCGAGCGTGATGCCGGCGACCGCCGGGACGATGGCGCTGCCGGCGATGGCGGTGGCGACGAGGGACGCCGCCACCAGCCAGAACTGCTGCGACATCAGGACGAGCGCCGAGGCGACCACGGTGCAGGCGGCCGAGCCGACGACATAGGCCCGCTTGCGCGAGGTCGCGTCGATCAGGGCGCCGGCCGGCGCCGTCACCAGCATGCCGGCGACGCCGCCGATGGTCATGACCGTGCCGATGAGGCCGCTCTCCCAGCCGTGCGCCAGGAGATAGACGCCGAGAAAAGGCCCGACGCCGGCCTGGATGTCGGCCATGAAGAAGTTCAGCGCCCTGAGCGCCCCGAGGCCGCGCCCTGCCCCCGTCTCGCCCCCTGCCGCAGCCGTCATGGTGGTCCTCCCTCTCCTGCGGCCGCGGCCGGGCGCGCGGGATGGCCGGCCTGTTGCAACGTCCCCGCCGGCTTTCGGTTCCGGCGGCCGGCATCGCCAGGGCCCGAGGCATGCCGGAACAAATCGCCGCCACCGCCGTTGAGGGTCGACGTGCCGGCGCCATGGTCGACCGCCTCGGGTGGCCATGGGCCGCCGCCGGACCAGGGAGGCGGTGATGGGATTCAAGCGCGATCGCGAGGGTTCGCCCGAATACGACGTGGAATCGGACGAGGCGGTCCTCGCCAGCGGCCCCGGCGGCGAGGGCAACAGGGAGTCGCTCTCGGACGCCCTTCGGCGCGGCGTCACGCCCGAGCTGGCGCGCAAGCTCGCCGAGGAGGCCGCCACGGCAAAGGCGCCCGACGCCGACGACGATGTCGAGCATGTCGAGACGCCGGCCGGCCCGCAGCCGCCCCTGCCGGGCTCCGGCTAGCGCCGGACCTGCAAAGGAGCGCGAACAGGCGTCCGCGCATCGCCACGAAAATCCTCGCTGATCGGAACGGCGCGTCGCGTATCCGCGCGCCGCCGAGGCCTTCGATTCCGGATGTCCGAGCCGGTCGCATGCGCTATGCCTGCCGCTTTCGCGGGAGGAGCGTCATGGCGTCACCGATCAGGATCGCGGTGGCCGGCGCACGCGGCCATATGGGCCGGGCGGTGATCGAAGCCCTGGCCGACGAGCCGGGGCTGGTGCTCGCCGCCCGCTTCGGCCGGCCGGGCGACGAGCGGGACGGCCTCGTCGACAGGGCCGCCGCGCTCGCCGCCGCCGACGTGGTGCTCGACTTCACCACCGGCGCCGCCTCGGCCGCCCTGGCGCAGGCCTGCGCCGCGCGCGGCGGGCCGGCGCTGGTGATCGGCGCCACCGGCTTCGAGCCGCCCGAGCTCGCGGCCGTCGCCGAGGCGGCCCGCCGCATCCCGATCGTGCGCGCCGGCAATTTCTCGCTCGGCCTCGCCATGCTGCTCGGGCTGGTGGCCCAGGCCGCCCGCGCCCTGCCGGCCGAGGCCTGGGATATCGAGATCCTCGAGGCCCATCACCGCCGCAAGCTCGACGCGCCTTCCGGCACGGCGCTGATGCTGGGCGAGGCCGCCGCCGCGGGCCGCGGCGTCGCGCTCGCCGCGGTGGAGCGGCGCGGACGCGACGGCCTGGCCGGCCCGCGTCCGCCCGGCGAGATCGGTTTCGCCGTGCTGCGCGGCGGCGGCATCGTCGGCGAGCACAGCGTGGTTTTCGCGGCCGAGAGCGAGACCCTCACCCTGTCTCATGCGGCGCACGACCGCGGCATGTTCGCCCGCGGCGCCCTCGCCGCCGCCCGCTGGATCGTCGGGCGGGCGCCGGGCGCATATGACATGCAGGACGTGCTGGGGTTCATGCCGATTGGACAAGAGAACGGCTAGTCTGGCAGATTCCTGCTCACGTCCTGCTTCTGGTGCAGAATGCGGATGATTTCCAGTCGATCACCGTGGTCACGGAAATAGGCCATATGCGATCCGGCGGCGTATTTCAGGTAGCCAGAGCGTATGTCGACCGGCCGGCCTCGTCTGGCACCGGAGGCCAGACCATGGCAGGCGTCGCGGATTTCATCCGTATAGCGGTCTGCCTGATCCGGTCCCCAATGCTCGGCGCTGTAGTCCCAAATATAGTCGAGGTCCGCCTCCGCCGCAGGCGAGAGGGCAAGGGACTTCATCGGTCCTCATACTCCGCGCGCTTGCGGGCTTTGAATTCCTCGAAATCGAAAGGGCGGGGCTCGCCCGACTGCTCGCCGGCAATGAGGGCATCCTGCAGGGCCTTCACCTTGGCCTCATGGTCTTCCAGAAGCCGAAGCCCTGCCCGCACAACGTCACTGGCCGAGCCGTAGCGGCCTGCCCGCACTTGATCGCTGATGAAGCTGGCGAAATGATCCCCCAGCGTGACGGAGGTGTTGCGACCCATCGGAGCACCTTGCTGTTCGTGACGAATCGTCGTGTACCAATATGTAATACATCCCGCTGAGGGGGCAAGGATCAGCAAGGACCATCGCCCATGCCAGGGATTTCGTCGTCGGCGAGCACAGCGCCCCCTCACGCCATGGCGCCGCGCGCCGCCACCGGCCACAGGCGCTCCACCCGGCCCCGCCGCACGCCGACATACCAGTCGTGCCGGTCGACCGTCGGGTCGCAATGGCCGGGGACCAGGCGCAGGCGCTGGCCGAGAGCCAGCGGCTCGGCGCCGGGGTCGAGCGCCAGCTGCCCGTGCTCGTCGGAGGCGGCGACATAGCGCACGTCCTGCCGGCCCGAGACCAGCGGCAGGCCGCTGTCGATCGCCACGGCCTTGTGGCCGGCATCGACCACCGCGGTGCCCGGGCGCGGCGCGCTCATCACGCCGGCGAGCACGAACAGCGCCTGGCGGAACGGCGGCGGCGCCTGGTTGCGGGCATAGTCGGCATCCATGAACACGTAGGAGCCGGCCTGCAGCTCGGTGAACACGCCGCTGGCCGCCTCCAGCGCAAAGCTGCCGGTGCCGGCCCCCGTCACCACCTCGCAGGCGAGGCCGTGGCGACGGAGGTCCTCCACCACGCTGCCGGCCCGCTCCACGGCCGCGCCGACCGCCGCCGCCCGCTCCTCCGGGGTGCGCAGGTGCTGGGCCAGCCCGTGATAGGCCTGGATGCCGCCGAAGATCAGGTGCGGGCTCGCGGCGATGCGCCGGGCGAGCGCCGTCGCATCCGGCCCCGGCGCCGCGCCGCAGCGGCCGCCGCCGGCGTCGATCTCGACCAGCACGCGCAGGCGCACGCCGGCATCCGCCGCAGCCGCGGCGGCGGCGTCGACGCCGCGGGGATCATCGGCGCAGAGGCCGATGCGGGCGATGCGCGCCAGCGCGGCCAGGCGCGCCAGCTTCGCCGGATCGACCACCTCGTTGGAGACGAGGATGTCGGGAACGCCGCCCCAGGCCAGGACCTCGGCCTCGCCGACCTTCTGCACGCACTGGCCGACCGCGCCGCGCGCCGCCTGCAGATGCGCGACGACCGGCGACTTGTGCGTCTTGGCGTGCGGGCGCAGCCTGACGCCGGCCGCGGCGACGAGCCCGGCCATATGGTCGAGATTGGCCTCGAAGGCGTCGAGGTCGACGATCAGCGCGGGCGTGTCGACCGCGTCCTCGCGCATGCCGGGCTGCGCCGGCGGTTGCTGCAGCATGATGGCCTCCTTCAGCGCGCGGGTCTCATGCCGGCCAGGCCCGGCCGGCGACCACCAGGCCCTCGGCGAACAGGCGCTCGCCGGCCGTCACCACCTCGCCGCGCACGTCCTCCAGCGGGAAGGCCCCCTCCCTCAGCGACAGGATGCTGGCATCGCCCACCGAGCCGGGCTTGAGCGTGCCGAGCTCCGGCCGGCCCAGCGCCCTGGCGGCGTTGACGGTGGAGGCGGCGATCACCTGATCGAGCGGCATGCCGAGCGCCAGGAACTTGGAGAGCGTCGTGACCTGGTCGTAGGCCGGGCCGTTGATGCACAGGGCATGCACGTCCGAGGAGATGGTGTCGGGCAGGAAGCCGTGGTCGAGCATGGCCCGCGCCGTCTTCCAGCCGAAGGAGCCCATGCCGTGGCCGATGTCGAACAGCACGCCGCGCTCGCGCGCCGCCAGCACCTCGGGCTTGATCGAACCGTTGCCGGCGACCGGCGCATTCGGGAACGGCCGGAAGCAATGGGTCAGCACGTCGCCGGGGCGCAGGCGCTCGACCACCGCCTCGTAGGAGGGCGGCGGCTCGTCGATATGCACCATCATCGGCAGGCCGGTCTCGTCGGCGACCTGCAGCGCGATGTCGAGCGGAGCGATGCCGGCCGGCCCGCTGGCGTGGAGGCCGATCCTGACCTTGATGCCGATGATCAGGTCCCGGTTGGCCTCGGCCACCTCGACCGCGTCGCGCGCCGCCATCAGGCGGATGTCGTGGCTCTCGCCGACCATGATCCGGTGCGAGAAGCCGAAGATGCCGGCGAAGGAGACGTGGAGATAGACCAGCACGCGCACCGGACAGGGCTCGATGACATGGCGGCGGAAGCCGGCAAAGTTGCCCGGCCCGGCGCTGCCCGTGTCGACGCATGTGGTGACCGCGCTCGCCTTGGCGTAATCCGCCGGATCGACGCCGAGCGAGGTGCCGCCCCAATAGACGTGGGTGTGCAGGTCGATCAGGCCCGGCGTGACGATCCTGCCGGCGACGTCGCGCATCTCGGCGCCCTCCAGGCCCTCGCCGATCGCCGCGACCCTGCCGCCGGCGAAGGCGACGTCGGCGACGCGGTCGATCCCCTGGGACGGGTCGACCACCCGGCCGTTGCGGAGCACGAGATCGAAAGGCATGGCATCACTCGCTGCGGGAGGGACGGTACCGGGCGGGGAGCCCGGCGCGGCCGGCAGGGCGCCGGCGGCTCGCGCCCGCCAGGGATAGCAGGGATGCGGGGACCTGTCTGCGGGCCGGAGGGCGATCGCAGCGGCCGTGGCCGGCGTGCCGGAACCCGAGCCGAGGCGCACCGTGCCCGTCCACTCATGGAGCCTGAGGCGACGCCTTGGAGCTCGTGCAGGCTTGCACCGGCCCCGCCCTCCCCCCAGACTGCCGCCCGTCCGGGAGACTGCCATGACTCTGCCTGCCTTCCTGTATGCGTGGGGCTCCCGCGCCGCCCTGCTCCTCGCGCTGGCCCTCGCCGGCGCGGCGCCGGCCGGCGCCGCCGACGCGCCCCTGATCGGCGCCTATCTCTGGGGCGGGCAGCTCGACCGCGGCCAGGGCCTCGAGCGTTTCCACGCCTCGGTCGACTTCCTCATGAAGCAGGGCTTTCACGCCATCCGCATCCCGATGACCGAGAACAGCCTCGACGAGATCGGCATCGACCGCACCCGCTGCGGCGCGGGCGCCGACACCGCCTGCTTCCTCCGGCAGGCGCTGGACAGCCCGGCCTTCGACGCGCCCGGCCTGCGGCTCCTGATGATCACCCTGCACGAAAGCGCCTCGAAGGGCGTGCTCGCCGACGGGCTGACCCCCGAGCGCCGCCAGGCGATCACCGCCGAGCTGACCGGCGTTCTGGAGACGCTGCAGCACCGTTTCGCCGGTCGGTCGGTCGAGATCGTGCTCTCCAACTGGGAGGGCGACAACCAGGTCTATTGCGGCAGCGTGGTGCGCTATGCCCGCCAGCCCGCGTTCACCGCGAGCTGCGACACGCCGACGGGCGACGGCCTCGACCGGCGGCTGGCGCATTTCGTCGACTGGATGCAGCTGCGCGACGCCGTGGTGCAAACCTTCCGCGCCGCCCATCCCGGCTTCGACGTCGAGCATGCGCCGGAGTTCAACCTCGCCTATCTCGGCCCGCGCAACTGCAAGACCCGCTGCGACGTTTCCCGCACCGTCTTCGCCGCCCTGGCCCGGGCCGGCAAGCGCCCGCTCTGCTCCTTCTCCTCCTACAACAGCACCAACCGCGGCGCGCTGCAGGACGACCTCCCCCGCCTGCTCGCCACCTGCGACCGCGTGATCCTCGGCGAGCTCGGCTTCGCGCCGGCGCGCCAGGGCCCGGAGCGTGTGCGCCAGGGCTTCGCGAAAGCCGCGGCGGCGGCCGCCGCCTTCCCCGGCAAGGTCCCGGCAATGGTGATCTGGAACGCCTTCGACCAGCCCGGCCGGACACGGGAGGACAGCTTCGGGCTGTACAGGGAGGACGGGACGCCGGGGAATGTGGTGAACCTGCCGGCGGGCATGGCGCCGGGCGCGGCGCCGTAACGGGCCGGAGCCGGCACCGCAGATCCGCCGGCGGCCGGCCTGCGTACAATGCGCATCGTCCCCCGCCGGATTCACCGCGAGGCCCGCCATGCGCATGCTGATCGCCCTGCCTCTCTCCCTCGTGCTGTCCGTGGCGGCCGCCGCCGAGCGCGGCGTGGCCGCTCCCTATGGCATCTGGATGCGCGGCGACGGCAATGCCCGGGTGCGGATCGCCCCCTGCGGCGCCAAGCTGTGCGCCACCAATCTCTGGATCCGGGACCCGTCCAGCGGAGAGGCGGTCGGCGACCGCCTCGTCATGAGCCTTGCGCCGAAGGGCGGCTCGACGCTGGCAGGCTCCGCCTTCGACCCGAAGCGGAACCTCACCTATGCGCTGGAGATGCAGGTCGGGGCCAAGCGGCTGGAGACACGCGGCTGCATCCTCGGCCAGATCCTGTGCAAGACGGTATCCTGGTCCCGCACGAAGTGAGCGGCGCCCAGGCGCGATTGCCGCTCATCCGGGCGAGCCCGGAGCCCCAAAGCATTTTCCAGCGGACCGGCACTCGCGTGAAAAAATGCGCAGGAACAAGGAGATGCAGAGCGCTCTCGATTCAACCTGAAGCGATCGCGCTTCAGCCCCGGAGCGTGTAGAAGCCGACGTCGATGGCGCGGGCGCGGAAGCCGCCCTCGCAGTAGCCGAGATAATAGTCCCACAGGCGCCGGAACTCCTCGCCGAAGCCGAGCCTGTCGATGTCGCGGCGGGCGGCGCCGAAGCGCCGGCGCCACTCGGCCAGGGTCAGGGCATAGCTGGCGCCGAAGCTCTCCAGCCCGACCAGGTCGAGCCCCGCCCGCCGGGCATGGGTGGCGATCAGGGCCTTGGTGGGCAGCATCCCGCCGGGGAAGATGTGGCGCTGGATGAAGTCGGTGTTGCGGCGATAGCCCTCGAACCGGTCCTCGGCGATGGTGATGACCTGGAGCACCGCCGTGCCGCCGTGCTTCAGGCACTCCCTCACCTTGCGGAAATAGATGGGCCAGTAGCGCTCGCCGACCGCTTCCAGCATCTCGATGGAGACGATGCGATCATAGCGGCCCTCCGCCTCGCGGTAGTCCTGGAAGCGCAGGCGGGCACGGCCGTCGAGCCCCTCCCCGGCCAGCATGGCGGTGCCGTAGGCGAGCTGCTCGCGCGACAGGGTGAGGCCGGTGACGTCGGCGCCGCGCCGGGCGAGGGCGGCCGCGAGGCCGCCCCAGCCGCAGCCGATCTCCAGCACCGTGTCGCCGCTCCGGACGTCCATGAGCGCGAGGACGCGCCGGATCTTTGCCGCCTGCGCCTCCTCCAGGCTCTGGCCGGGCGCTTCGTAGAGCGCGGAGGAATAGCTCATGCTCCGGTCGAGCCAGAGACGGTAGAAGGCGTTGCCGAGGTCGTAGTGAAAGGCGATGTTGCGCCGGCTGCCGTCCGGCGAATTGCCGCGCAGCGCATGGCGCAGCCGGTTCCACAGGCGCAGCGGCAGCAGCGCCGCCAGCCGCGCCTCGAGCTGGGGCACGTTGAGGGCGGCCAGCTCGACGAGGGCAGCCAGGTCCGGGCTGGACCAGTCACCCGCGACATAGGCCTCGGAGAAGCCGACATCGCCGCCGGTCAGGAGCCGGCGCAGGGCGCGCCAGCGATGCAGCACCAGGGTCGCGTCCGGGCCCGGCGCCGCGCCGCGCCCGGCCAGCCGCCGCTGCTCCGGCGTGACGATGGCGAGGCGGCCGGCCGCCAGGCTGCCGAGCAGGCGCTTCAGGATCAGGTCCCTCGGGCCGGACCGGCCCTCGGTCCCGGCCAGCGCTTCCGGCAGGTCGTCGCGGCGGTCGGTGTCGACATGCATGCGTCATCGTCCTCCAGGCCGGGATGAGGGGACAATGCTGACCGCGGCGGCCGGCGGCGCCGGGCGGGCACGCAGCCCGATGCCCTTTGCCCAGAGCCACAGCGCCTCCCAATGGATGGCGGCGACGACCTTGAACGTCAGCAGGGGGTAGGCGAAAGCCGCGCGGGCGAGCTGGCGGTCGGTCAGCGGGCGTCGCGCGGCGGTGTGCACCGCGCTGAGCACCGGGCCGTCGGCGCCGCTGACCAGGATGGCGACGGCGAGGCCGTCTCCCGGCGGCAGGACCCGGAAGGCGTAGGTCAGCTCCATGTCCATGAACGGCGAGACATGGAAGCGCTTGGCGGCATGCTGGCGCAGCACCGGCCCGTCCGCGGCCTCGACCGGGATGAGGTAGGAATGCCTCTGGCCGAACGTGTTGTTGACCTCGTAGAGCACCGCCATCAGCTCGCCGGAGCGGCGGTGGCAGAAATAGACGCTGAGGGGGTTGAAGGCATAGCCGAGGATGCGCGGCATCGCCAGCAGCCGGACCGCGCCGCCGTCCGGCGCCAGCCCGGCGGTGCGCAGGAGGGCCTCGACCTCGGCCTTCAGCCCGCCCGCCGACGGAGGCCGGCCCCGCTCGCTGCCATGGTCTCGATCGTGGAAGCTGAACAGGTTGAAGCGGTTGCGCGAGAACAGCCAGAGGCGCCGGGACAGGTCCTCCAGCTCGTCCAGGTCGAGCAGGACGGAGACCATGCGGTAGGCCAGCCGGTGCCGGCGCGGCTTCAGCCGCACGTGCCTCACCGTGCCGGCATAGAGGGCGGAGCGCAGCTCGCTCATAGCGCCGGCTCCGGCTCGGCCGTTGCATGCACCGCGCGGCCGAGATGGATGCGCCCGGATTCCTCCGGCACCGTCCAGGGACGGCGCACGCCGCCCAGCGCCTCGGCGACGGCGAGGCCGGACTGCAGGCCGTCCTCGTGAAAGCCGGCGCCGAAATAGGCCCCGCAGAACCAGACGCCGCCCCGGCCCTGCAGGCGCCACAGGCGGCGCTGCGCGGCCATGGCGCCGGCGTCGAACAGAGGGTGCTCGTAGACCGCGCGGTGCAGGACGGCAGCCGGATCGGGCGCCACGACCGGGTTGAGGGTGACGAACAGCGGCAGGGCGTCCGGGATGCCTTGCAGGCGGTTCATCCAGTAGGTGACGCAGAGCCGCTCGCCGCCCTGCCGCAAGGTGAGGTAGTTCCAGGCCGCCCAGGCCGCGCGCCGCCGCGGCATCAGGCGGGGGTCGCCGTGCAGCACCGCCTCGTTGCGGCTGTAGCGGAAGGCGCCGAGCAGGCGCGATTCCTCGGCGAGCGGCGGCTCCAGCAGGGCGAGCGCCTGGTCGGCATGGGTGGCCAGCACGGCGTGGTCGAACCGGTGGTCCTGCCCGGCTGCGTCGGTCAGCATGACGCCGCCCGTCACGCGCCGCACGCGCCCGACCGCGCAACCCGCCCGCACCCGGCCCCGCATGGCCTGGCGCAGCCGCGCGACGTAGCTGCGGCTGCCGCCGGCGACCGTGCGCCAGGCCGGTCGCCCGGTCAGCTTGAGCAGGCCGTGGGTGTCGCAGAACCGCACGAAGGCGGCCGCAGGATGGCGCCCGACTTCGGCGGCCGCGGTCGACCAGATGGCGGCGGCCATGGGATAGAGATGGTCCTGGCGGAACGCGGTGCCGTAGCCTCCGGCGTCGAGATAGGCGTCGAGGCTGGCGGCGCCCATGGCGGGCAGGTCGCGCGGCGCCTCCCGGTAGAAGCGCAGGAGGTCGCGCAGCATCGCCCAGAAGCGGGGCGCGGCGAGGTTGCGCGGCTGGGCGAACAGGCCGCGCAGCCCGGACCCGCAATATTCGAGCCGTCCGCCGTCGATCGAGACGGCGAACGACATCTCCGTCTCCCGGGTGCCCACGCCGAGATGGGCGAACAGGGCCGTGAGGTTGGGATAGGTCGTCTCGTTGTAGACGATGAAGCCGGTATCGACCGGCACCCCGGCGACATCGACCGTGTTGCTGTGGCCGCCGAGCCGCTCCTCCGCCTCGAACAGCGTCACCACGTGGCGCGTCGACAGCAGCCAGGCCGCCGAGAGCCCGGAAATGCCGCTGCCGACCACGGCGATCCGCAGCGGCGGGCCAGGCACGATGTCCTGTCGAAATGTCATGGGCGGCTTTCGCGGTGAGCCAAGCGTTCGACGTTCTCGGCTGCATGTACGAAGACCGCCTTTCGCTGGATCACCGCCGCTGCGATGATCCAACCCTCGATGCGGCGCGTAGAAGCGTGCATGAATGCCTTGCTGGAGCATGCCCGATCCCGCGACCGCTCATCCGCTCCGGCAGCGCAGCGAGGGGTGCGTGTGACGCGTTCGTTGAGTGACCAGCCCGTGCCGGCCGGGGGCGATCTCGACCGGCTGATCCTGAGGATTGCCGCAGAGCGCGACAGGCAGGCCTTCGCGTTGCTCTATCGCCACGTCGCGCCGCGCCTGAAGGCTTTCCTGATCCGGTCCGGCCTCGCCGCCAACACCGCCGAGGAGATCGCCCAGGAGGTCATGCTCGCGGTCTGGCGCAAGGCGTCCTATTTCGACCCCGCACGGGCCGGCGCCTCGACCTGGATCTTCACCATCGCGCGGAACCTGCGCATCGACCATCTCCGCCGGGCCCGGGCCGGCAGCGCCGCGGAGGCCGGTCCGGCCTGGGATACGGACGCCGGCCCCTCCGGCGAAGCGCTGCTCATGGCCTCCGAGCGCGAGGCCCGCGTGCGGGCGGCGGTGCAGGCGCTGTCCGAGGAGCAGGCGGCGGTGCTGCGCCTGTCGTTCTTCGGCGACAAGGCCCATGCCGAGATCGCGCGCGAGCTCGCCCTGCCGCTCGGCACGGTCAAGTCGCGCGTCCGCCTTGCCCTCGCCAGGCTGCGCACTCTCCTGGAAGGCGACTCATGACCATCTCCCATCACCCGACCGACGAGACGCTGCTGCGCCATGCAGCCGGCCACCTGCCGGCCGGCCCGGCCCTCGTGGTCGCGACCCACCTGTCCGGCTGCCCGGCCTGCCGGAGCCGCCTCGCCGCGTTCGAGGCCGTCGGGGGAATGATGCTGGAGGAGATCGAGCCGGAGGCCATGGCGCCGGACGCCTTCGCCGCCCTGCTTCATCGCCTCGACCGTCCCGAGCCGCCGCCCCCTCCGGCGCCGGCGCCGGGGTCGGGCCGGCTGCCCCACGGCATCGTCCTGCCCGAGCCGCTGCGGGACTGCGAGATCGGCCCCTGGCGCTGGATCGGCATCGGCATCCGGGCGAGCACCGTCACCGTGCCGCAGAACCGGGAAGCCCGGCTGACGCTGCTGCGCGTCGGTCCCGACCGCAAGCTGCCGGAGCACGGCCACACCGGCACCGAGTTCACGCAGGTCCTGTTCGGATCCTTCTCCGACAGCTTCGGACGCTACGGGCCCGGCGACCTGACGGAGATGGGCGCGGAGGTCGAGCACCAGCCGGTCGTCGACCCGGAGGGCGAGTGCATCTGCCTTGCCGCCCTCGAAGGCGAGATGCGGCTCTCCGGATGGCTGGGCCGCCTGATCCAGCCCTTCATCCGCCTCTGAACGATGGCGCGCGCCTGGAGCCTGCTCGTCGCCGCAGCGATCCTCGGCTGCGCCGCGGCCGCATGGCTGGCGCCCCTGGCCGTGCTCAATGCCTTCGCCCGCGCCGAGGACTGCAGCGAGCGCACCGGACTGTCCTATGCCGACGGGCCGCGGCACGGGCTGGACGTCTATGTCCCCGCCGGCCCGGGCCAGGGGCGCCCGGTCGTGGTGTTCTTCTACGGCGGCGGCTGGGAAGAAGGCGAGCGCGGATCCTACCGTTTCATCGCCGCGGCCCTGGCCGGCCGAGGCTTCGTGACCGTGGTGCCGGACTATCGCGTCTATCCGCAGGTCCGCTTTCCCGCCTTCCTTCAGGACGCGGCGCTCGCGGTGCGATGGGCGCACGACCACGCCGCCCAATTCGGCGGGGATGGCGGGCGCCTGGTCCTGGTCGGCCATTCCGCCGGCGCCCACATCGCCGCCATGCTCACCTTCGACCGGCAATGGCTGGCGGATGTGGGCCTCGACGCCACCCGGGACCTCCGGGGCATGGTCGGCCTGGCCGGCCCCTACGACTTCCTGCCGCTGCACAGCCGGACGCTGGAGGCGATCTTCGGCACCGGCCCGGCGCTCGAGCGCACCCAGCCGATCACCTTCGTCGACGGCGGCGAGGCGCCGGTGTTCCTCGCCACCGGCGCGCACGACGCCACCGTCGACCCGGGCAACACCGAGCGCCTGGCGGCGCGCATCCGTGCGCGCGGCGGGCGCGTCGACACCAGGCTCTATGACTGGGTGGACCACCGCACCCTGATCGGCGCCTTCGGGTGGCCGCTGCGCCCGCTCGCGCCCGTCCTCGCGGACACAGCCGCCTTCATCCGGTCCGTGACCGGGCCGCAGGCCGCGACATGAGCATGATCCCGCTCCTGGCGAGCCTCGCCGTCGCGCTCGCCGCGACCATGGCCACGGCCTGGCTCGTCGCGCTGCGCAGCGGCAATCACGGCTGGATCGACGTGATCTGGTCCTTCGCGGTCGGAGCCGGCGGCGTCGCGGCGGCCCTCGTCCCGGCCGGTCCGGCCACCTGGATGCCCCGGCAGCTCTTCGTCGCAGCGCTCGCAGCGGCATGGTCGCTGCGCCTCGGCGGCCATATCCTGCGCCGCACGCTGGGCGGCGGGGACGACCCGCGCTATGCCCAGCTGAGGCGGGACTGGGGCGAGCGGGCGCCCGCCCGCCTGTTCTGGTTCCTGCAGATCCAGGCCGCCGCGGCCATCCTTCTGGTGCTCGCCATCGCGGCCGCGGCCCGCAACCCGCTGCCCGCCATCCGGGCCGGCGACCTCGTCGGCGCGGCGATCCTCGCCGCGGCCGTCGCGGGCGAGGCCGTCGCCGACCGCCAGCTGGCGCGGTTTCGCGCCGATCCCGCCAACCGCGGCCGCGTCTGCGACAGCGGCCTGTGGGGCGTGTCGCGCCACCCCAACTATGTCTTCGAGTGGCTCGCCTGGGTCGCCTACCCCGTGATCGCGATCGAGTCCGCGGGTGGCGGCTATCCCTTCGGCTTCCTCGCCCTGCTCGGCCCGCTCCTGATGTACGGACTGCTCGCGCACGCCTCCGGCATTCCGCCGACGGAGGCCCACATGCTGCGCTCGCGCGGCGATGCCTACCGCGCCTACCAGCGGCGGGTGAATGCCTTCTGGCCGGGCCCACCGCGGCGGCCGGCGAACGGAGCCGGAGACCCATGAACCTGATCGCCGCGGCCGGCCGCCTCGCCGAGCGCCTGCCACTGCCCGATGCCGTGACGCGATTGGGCATCGGCCTCCTCGTCGGCCGCACGGCGCGCAGCCTCGGGGCCGTGCCGGCCGGCGAGGAGAGCCGCTTCGCGCAGGCCATGGCCAGCCGGCCGGTGGCCGAGCACGCCGACCGCGCCAACGACCAGCACTATGCCCTGCCTCCTGCCTTCTTCGGCCTGATCCTCGGTCCGCGCCGCAAATATTCCTGCTGCCTCTACGAGCGCGAGAGCGACACGCTCGCGGACGCCGAGATGCGGGCCCTGGAGGAGACCGCCCGCCACGCCGATCTCGCCGATGGGCAGCATATCCTGGAGCTCGGCTGCGGCTGGGGCTCGCTGACCCTGTTCATGGCCGAGCGCTTCCCCGCTGCGAGCATCGTCGCGGTGTCGAACTCGCCGCTCCAGGGCCGCCACATCCAGGCGCAGGCGCGAGAGCGCGGCCTCGCCAACGTGACGGTCGTCACGGCCGACATGAACGTCTTCCGCCCCGACACCGTCTTCGAGCGCATCGTCTCGGTCGAGATGTTCGAGCACATGGCCAACTGGCCCATCCTGTTCGCCCGCGCCCGGTCCTGGCTGGCGCCGCAGGGGCGGATGTTCCTGCATGTCTTCACGCACCGATCCACGCCTTACCGCTTCGACGACGGCGACGAAGGCGACTGGATCGCCCGGCATTTCTTCACCGGCGGCATCATGCCGAGCGAGGGTCTGGCGCATCGCTTCGCCGACCAGTTCGCCGTCGAGGCGGAATGGCGCTGGAGCGGACGCCACTACCAGCGGACCGCGCTCGACTGGCTGGCCAATTTCGACGCCGGCCGGGCGGAGATCGACCGGCTGCTCGAGACGGTCTACGGCGCCGAGGCCGGGCTGTGGCGGCGGCGCTGGCGGCTGTTCTTCCTGGCGACCGCAGGCCTGTTCGGCCATCGGGCCGGCGAGGACTGGGGCGTCAGCCATTACCGGCTGCGCCCCGCGCCGGCCGCGGCCGCGGACGACCCGCTCAGCCGTTGAGCCAGCCGACCGCGCGCTGCGCGACCAGCATGCCGGCCGTGGCCGCGATCGCGGTCAGCGCCGTGCCCCAGGCCATGTCGGCGACGGTGACGATCACCGGCCAGTCCCGCAGGGTGGCATGGTTGGTGAGGTCGTAGGTGCCGTAGGCGACGAGCCCGAACAGCGCGCCGAGCGCCAGCGCCGTGGTCCAGCGGCCGGAGGCGAGCGCGGGCTGGACCGCGAACACGACCACGCCGGCGATGTAGAGGGCATAGAACAGCACCGCGGGCGGCAGGTTCACCGTCTCCGCCAGCAGCGGGCCCAGCTTCGGCCGGTAGAGCGCGCCGGCCATCCGACTGAGCCAGAGGCCGTCGAGCGCGAGGAAGACGACGCCTGTCGCCACATAGCTCACGAGATAGGCCATCGTCGCTGCCTTCATGCCGGTTGCGGGCAGGGACGGATACGTCGCGGGACCCGCCGCGGATCAGCGGGCGGTGCGGCCGCCGGCGCACCGGGGCTGAAGCTGCTGATGATCACCCTGCACGAGCGGCCGGCGAGATCGCCGCCCGGCAGCCCGAGCATCAACGCAGATCGGCCAGGGGATAGGTGATCTGGTTGAGCACGAGCATCGTCGACGTCTCGGCCACGGCCGGAATGCCCTGGAGCGCGTTGATCGTGAACTCGCGCAGGGCGTCGGTGTCCTCGACCCAGACCCGCAGGAGGTAGTCGCTCCGGCCGCTCACCAGCAGGCATTCGGTGATCTCCGGCCTCTTGCCGATTGCCTCGAGGAACTGCTCATGGCCTTCGGGTCCATAGCGGGACAGCTTCACGAACATCACCACGCAAAGCTTCAGCCCGAGGGCAGCCGGATTGATCCTGGCCGAATAGCCGTCGATCACGCCGGACTCTTCCAGTTGCCGGATGCGCCGACTGCAGGGCGTCGGCGACAGGCCGACCCTCTCGGCGACGTCGAGGTTCGACATGCGGCCGTCTTCGACCAGATGCCTGAGGATCTTGCGATCGATCGCGTCGAGCCGCGGTCGGAGGGAAGCCCTTCGGCTTTTCGGCTCCTCGTGGTGCATTTCGCTACGATCTCCGCCACCGAGCCCGAAAATTGCACGCACTCTCTACGAACGCGAGTGTTATCCTGCCGCCAGGCTGGAGGTGAGCATGGAGATGTCGAGAACCGCACCGTCGCGCTTGACCGCCCGACGGCCGTCATTCGCCAGGTGGATGGACACGACGAACGACATCACGCGCGTGTTCCTGTCGGCGGGCCGTATCCCCGGATTGATCAGCCTGGCGGGGGGATTGCCCGAACCGAGCACGTTTCCGGCATCGGAGATCGCGACCATCGCCCGCGACGTGATCGAAGCCCATCCGGGGGAGGTGCTCGGCTATGGGCCGATCGAGGGGCTGCCCGAGCTGCGCGACAAGCTGGCCGCACGCTTCGGCTCGGCGGCGCTCAATCTCACGCGGGCCAACGTGCTGGTCACCTCGGGCGGCATGCAGGGCCTCGATCTGATCGGCAAGGTGCTGCTGGAGGAGGGCGGCCTCATTGCCGGCCAGTTCCCGACCTACCTGGGCGCGCTCGACGCCTGGCGCCCGCGCTCTCCGACAGTCCGCAAGATGATCCTGGAGGCACCGGATTTCGAGCCCCTGTCCGCGCTCGACGGCGCGCAGTTCGCCTACACGGTGCCCAACTTCTCCAACCCGACCGGCAGGATGGTCGATGTCGGGATGCGGCAGGCCCTGGCCGATGCCGCGGATCGCAGCGGCACCTGGCTGATCGAGGACGACCCCTACGGCACGTTGCACTACGATGGCGCGCCCCTGCCCCGGATGATCGAGCTCAGCGCGCGCTCCCGTCCCGGCGAGCCCTACCAGGGCCCGGTCGTCTACATGGGCACCCTGTCGAAGGAGATCGCCCCCGGCCTGCGGATCGGCTGGGTCATTGCCGCGCCCGAGATGATCGAGGCGCTCACCATGGCCAAGCAGGGCTCGGACATGTGCACCAGCGGCGTCACCCAACGCATCGCCCTGGCAGCCCTGGAGGCGGGCCTGATCGAGCGTATCCAGCCGGCGGTCCTCGACATCTACCGTCGGCGCCGCGATGCGCTCTGCGCGGCGATGGCGGAGCACCTCGGCGACTGGTTCGACTGGGACATCCCGGTCGGCGGCATGTTCGTCTGGGCCGTGGCGAAGGACCCGGCGATGGACACGGACCTGCTTCTCCCCCATGCCATGGCGGCTGGCGTCTGCGTCGTGCCCAGCAGCGTCTTCGATGCGTCGGGCCTCGATCGCCGTGCGCTCCGCATCAACTTCTCCTTCAACGAGCCCGACACGCTGCACGAAGGCGTCAGGCGTCTGGCGAAGGCGATCACGACGATGCAGGGAAGCTGAGATGACCGTCACCATCCATTCCGCCCCTCGGTCCGATCTCACGCCGGCGGAGGTCGAGGCCTGGCGCTCCGTCCCCGTGGCGATCGCCGTGGACCTGGCACGGGACATCGGCCAGATCGATCCGGCCATCCGCCCGCTCAATCCGCCGGGCCGGCAACCTGCCTTGTTCGGACGCGCCGTGACCGTCTCGTGCGAGCCTCCCGACTTCGGGGCGGTGGTCCACGCGCTCGACATCGTCGGCCCGGGCGACGTCCTGATGATCGCGGCAGCCGGCAATGCCGAATTCGCCATGATCGGCGAGATCCTCGGCGGGCACGTCCGAAACCGCGGCGGCGTCGGCATCGTCTGCGACGGTGCCGTCCGTGACGTCGCGACCCTGGCCACGTGGCCCGACTTCTCGGTCTTTGCCAGGTTCGTCACGCCCCGTGGGCCGGCCTCCGCCGAGCGCGGCTCGATCAATGCGCCGGTGGTCATCGGCGGACGGCTGGTGACCCCGGGCGATCTCGTCATCGGCGACGATGACGGCCTCGTCGCCCTGTCGCCGGCCACGGTCCGCTCACGCATCGCGGACGCACGGGAGAAGCAGGCGCGAGAGGCAGGCTGGATCGAGAGCCTTGCGAGCGGACGAGGGGCGATCGAGACGTTTGGGTTGGCAGCGGCGAAGACGCGATAGCGCGAGGCACGCCAATCGCCGTCTGTCATGCCCTTCGAACTCCCACCCTACCTCGACGACCTTCGCGATCCCGAGCGCGTCCACCGCATCATCGACTTCGGCGGCGGCACCTTCATCGCCCTGATCAGTCGTGGCGACGGCACGGCGCGTTATCTCGCGGAGTTCATCAACCCCACCGACCCCAACGACGACGACCGCCACCGCTCAGGCCTGTTCGCGACGCTGGCCGAAGCCGAGCGCGACGCCCTGGCCTGGATGGACAGCTACCGCGGCTGACACCGCCCCTCACTCCATCGCCACGCTGTGATCCACTGCGGGCTTGCTCGCCGGCTTCCTCAGCAGCATCACCAGCGGCATCGCCACCAGCGACATCAGCATCGAGAGCTTGAAGTCGTCGATATAGGCGATGATCGTCGCCTGGGCCGTGATCAGGTTGTCGAGCGCGGCGCGGCCCGCGGCGGTGAAGGGGTCGAGGCTTTGCTGCACGGCCGTGGTGTCGAAGCCGCGGTTGAACGGCGTGACATAGGCGCCGATCGAGGCGTGGTTGACCTGGACGTTCTCGGTGAGCAGGGCCGAGACCACCGAGATGCCGACGCTGGAGCCGACATTGCGCGAGAGGTTGTAGAGGCCGGTGCCCTCGCCGCGCATCTGCGCCGGCAAGGTGGAGAAGGCGACCGTCGTCAGCGGCACAAGAGGAGGCCGAAGCCGGCGCCCTGGGCGAGAGTTTTTCATCGACAAAATTATCAATAATCCTATTGACGAGAAAGGATCGTCGTCGCATTGTCCTCGGCAACGCCGCAGCCGGCCTCTCGACGCCCGGCAGAGAACGGCGCGAGGAGGAAATCATGATCAATTCGACAATGCGGCGCCGTATCATCGGCAGGATGGCGACCGGGTTCATCGTCTTGAGCGGCATCTCTTTCGGCAGCCTGCAGCCCGCTCTCGCCGAAGAGCCAATCACGATGGGTGCTTCGGTGCCGTATATGAACGACCCTGCTTGGGTTCGTATCGTCGATTACGCCCAATACGTCGCCAAGATACTCGATATCAATCTCGTTGTTGTCGATGCCGCCGGCAAGGAAGACAAGCAGATCCAGGACGTACAGTCGTTGCTGTCGCGCGATGTGAAAGCCCTGATATTCGTCCCGGTCTCGGCGGCAAATGCCCCGGCCATCATTCGCCTCGCCGACCGCGCGAAGGTGCCGGCAATCGCGACCGACCGATATCCCGGCTTTCCCGCCAACAACAAGGAATCGCCCTATCTGACCTTCGTCGGCCCCGACAATGTCGATGCGGGACGCAAGATTGCGCAATTCATGATCGACCAGGGCGTCAAGAATTTCGTGGCCATCGGCGGCACGCCCGGCGATTCGAACAATCAGGAACGCTCCAAGGGAATGCGCGACGCGATCGCCGCCTCAGCCGACAAGGGCGTCAAGCTCCTGCAATATGTCGGCGTCCTTCAATCCGAGGACAACGGTTACGCGACGATGCAAAACCTCCTCTCGGCCCATCCGAGCGGAACCATCGACGGCGTCTGGTGCTATAACGACGCGCTCTGCGTCGGGGCTTACCGGGCGATCAAGCAGGCCGGACGGGACAAGGAGATCAAGATCGGCTCCATGGACCTCAATCCGCAGGCTCTCGATCTGATCAAGGACAAGACGAACTTCATCTATTCGATCGGCGGTCATTGGCTGATGCTCGGCTTTGCCGAGATGATCGCGTATGACTATGTGCACGGACATAAGCCTCTGTCCGACTTCTCACGCATTGAAGATGTCGGCGTCGACGCGGACGGATTCAGCAAATTCAAAGCCCAGTATATCGACTCGAACCCACCTTTCGATATCAAACACTATATGCTGACGTTCAATCCGGACACCAAGACACAGACCCCTCCCCTGACGCTCAAGTAAGCCGACGCAGGAAAACGCAGTCGAGAGATTGCTTGCGGTCTCTCGACTTTGCAACAGCGCAATCCGGATCTTCAATGTCCTCTCAGATCACTGCATCCTGGCGCCGTCGGCTCGAACTGGGGCGCTTCGCAACATCATTCCCGGGCATGGCGTCCGATATTCTCGGGCGCTATATCGCCTATGCCGCGCTGATCTTGCTCATCGTGTTTTTCGGACTGCTGGCGCCCTCGCTGTTTCTCACGCGAGGCAATTTCGAGACGATCCTGCAGAACAGCGCCGTGCAATGCGTGGTCGCGATCGGGATGACATTCGTGATCCTCATCGGCAGCATCGATCTTTCGGTTGGATCGAACATGGCGCTGACCGCGACCCTTGCCGCCATGGCGAGCAACCAGATCGGCAGCAGCGCCTTTTTCCTGACGCCGCTGATCGGCGCCCTCATCGGCCTGACCAACGCTCTCGTCTTCGTTCATGGTCGCATACCCTCGTTCGTGGTCACGCTGGGCTCCTTGTCGGTTGCCCGCGGCCTGACGCTGATCATCAGCAACGGCACGCCGGTTCCGATCCCTTTCGACGGCCTCTTTTCCGACATCGGCATCCCGCCGGTCCCGATTTTCATCGTGATCGGGCTGGCCCTGGTCGCCTCCTTCGTGCTGCTCAAGACGACCTTCGGCCGCTACACCTTTGCCATCGGCGGTGACGAGGACAAGGCCAGCATGCTCGGCCTGCCGGTCAATGGCGTGAAGATCGCCGTGTTCACCATGTCCGGTGCCCTGGCCGGCCTCGGCGGAGGCATCCTGGCCGCGGAGATCGGCTCGGGCAGCCCGACAATGGGGACAGGCTTTGAATTGACCGCCATCTCGGCGGTGGTGATCGGGGGCACCTCGCTGACGGGGGGGCGCGGCTCGATCCTCGGCACCATCGTCGGCAGCCTGGTCATGAGCACGCTCGCCAACGGCCTCATCATCCTGGGCATATCGACGGATGTGCAGACGGTCCTGACCGGCATCGTGCTGGTGGGCGCGGTCCTGCTCTCGATCCAGCGCGGCAAGATCAAAGTGATGAAATAGCGCGAGCCTTCTTCTCCCCATCAAAATCGGAATTGCCAAGATGACGACCGCGGCAACTCAGGCACACAACGGCGCGAATGCGTGGAGCACGGCGAGGAACTCCACGCCCTTCCTGCAGATCCGAGGCCTTTGCAAGCAGTTCGGCGGCATTCAGGCGTTGCGCGATATCGATCTCGACATCTATCCCGGCGAGGTTCTCGGCCTGCTGGGAGACAATGGCGCCGGAAAGTCGACACTCATCAAGAGCATTTCGGGTGTCTACATACCGACTTCCGGCACGATGCAATGCGAAGGAAAATCCGTCTCGATCTCGTCTCCGAACGTCGCCCGTTCCCTCGGCATCGAGACGGTCTTTCAGGACCTCGCCCTGATCCCCAATCTGGATGCCGCCGCCAACCTGTTCATCGGCCGCGAGATCGGCTGGTTCAAGGGCCTCCTTCGCGTCATGAACCAGCGCGCGATGCTGGAGGACGTCAAGAAGACGCTGGACCAGCTCGACATCCATATTCCCTCGCTTCGCCTCGACGTGGAGGGCTTTTCAGGGGGCCAGAGGCAGGCCATCGCGATTGCCCGGGCGATACGCTGGAAGGCCAAGCTCGTCATTCTCGACGAGCCGACGGCAGCGCTCAGCGTTCCGGAACAACGCAAGGTCCTGGCCCTGACGCGCCAGCTGGCCTCCCAGGGCGTCGCGGTCATCTACATCACCCACAACATCCTCGACGTCATTGCCGTCACCGACCGCCTGGCCATCCTTCACCGGGGCCGGAAGGCAGCCGAGATCGCCACGAAAGACTGTGACGAGCACGAAATCGTCTCCCTCATCATGGGCAAGAGCAAGCCCTCGATCTGACGACGGCCCTGCCGCCGCGCGCCCTTTCGGAGAGAAGTCATGACCGAATGCCCATCGCCAGCTTACGCCAGGAACATGCGCCTGATCGGTTTCAGCGATCAGGGCGGCCGGCCGGATGGCAACCAGCTGATGGTGCATCGCGGCTATGCCTATGTCGGCCACATGTATTCGAAGGGATTCAGCATCATCGATGTGCGCGATCCCAAGAATCCCCGCTTCGTCAGATATATGGAAGCCCCGCTCCACACCTGGAACATCCATCTCCAGGCGCACGACGATCTGCTTCTGGTGGTCAATGGCCGTGACATGAAGGCCCTGCCTGCCTTCTCCGACGACAAGAGCTATTACAAGGCGAAATCATCGACCGCCTTCAACCTGGGAAGGGAGGATCGGACCTGGACCGCCGGCATGAGCGTCTGGGATCTGTCGAAGCCCGAGGAGCCGCGCCAGATCGGCTTCATGCCGGTGGAGGGCGTGGGTCTTCACCGGATCTGGTACGTCGGCGGACGCTGGGCCTACGCTTCGGCGCTGCTCGACGGCTTCAGCGACTACATCATGATCACCATCGACATGGCCGATCCGACGAAGCCCGTCGAGACGGGGCGATTTTGGCTGCCCGGCATGAATCTGGCGGCCGGCGAGACGCCGGACTGGCCCTTGGAATTCGGGCGCTACGGGCTGCATCATCCCATCGTCCACGGCGACACGGCCTATTGCAGCTGGCGTGATGGCTGTCTTGCCGTCGTCGACGTCGCCGATCGGGCAAAGCCGCGGCTCATCGCGCACAAGAGCTGGGCGCCTCCCTTCGGCGGCGGCACCCACAACGCCTTGCCACTGCCCGATCGCGACCTGCTCGTCGTTCTCGACGAGGCCGTGCTCGACCATCAGGAGGATGGCGACAAGCCGATCTGGCTGTTCGACATCCGCGAGCCTTCCAACCCGGTCAGCATCTCGACCTTTCCCTCGCCCAGGGACGCCGACTACAAGGCGAAGGGCGGCCATTTCGGGCCGCACAACATCCATGAGAACCGGCCGGGCTCCTTCGTCAGCTCGGACCTGATCTTCGCGACCTATCAGAATGCCGGACTGAGGGTCTTCGACATTCGCGACCAATATGCCCCTGTCGAGGTGGGAGCCCTCGTGCCCCCGCCGCCGCCCCGGATGATGGATGGAAAGTCGGGCCGGGACCCGGTGATTCAGATGTGCGACGTTTTCGTCGACAGCAATGGCCTGATCTTCACCACCGATCACCACGCAGGGCTCTGCATTGTCGAGTTCAACGGCTGATGCCGCTGGTTCTCACTCCATTCAACCAAAGCAGCGCCGCGCTGCGAGGACTGTGAAATGCCGAAATTCTGCGCCAACCTCAAATGGCTCTTCACCGAGTTGCCATTCCTGGATCGGTTCGACGCCGCGGCGCGCGCCGGTTTTCAGGCCGTCGAATACGCCTCGCCTTACGAGTTCAGCGCCGCTGAAATCCGCGGCCGATTGCGAGCCTGCGGCCTTCGCCAGGTGCTGTTCAACACGCCCGCCGGTGGCGGCTCCGGCATGGCGTGCGTCCCCGCGCGACGTGACGAGTTCCGGGACGGTGTGAGGAAGGCGCTGGACTACGCGGCGGACCTGGACTGCGGCCTGGTCCATCTGATGGCGGGCATCGTCCCCTCCGATCTCAGCCGCGACACGGCCGCGGCCGCCTATGCCGCCAACGTTGCCTGGGCTGCGGATCAGGCGGAGCCGGCCGGCGTGAGGCTGGTCCTCGAACCGATCAATCAGCGCGACGTGCCCGGCTTCTTCCTCCGGACGCAGGAAGAGGGCGCGGCGGTTGTCGAGGCGATCGGGCGCGAGCGCATCGGCCTTCAGTTCGACATCTACCATTGCCAGGTGGCGCAGGGCGATGTGACGCGCCGGCTGGAGGCCCTGATGCCGGCAATCGCCCACATGCAGGTTGCCGACGTTCCCGGCCGCAACGAGCCGGGGACGGGTGAGATTGCCTGGGACTATGTGTTTCGGCGGATCGATGAGCTGGGTTACGCGGGATGGGTCGGCTGTGAGTATCGCCCGGCGACGGAAACAAGCGCCGGTCTCGGCTGGCTGAAGCGCTTCTCGGCGTGAGGGCCGCATGATGGTGCTCGAACCCGTCGATCAAGCCGCCTCCGCCCTTCTGCAGGCCCGCCGAGCCCGTCGCTGGCTCCCTTCGCTGCCCGAAGCCTGCCGCCCGCGGTCCTTGCGGGACTCCTATGCCATTCAGGGCAAGGTTCTTGCCGAGCTCGGCCCTATTGCAGCCTGGAAGGTCGGTGCGCCGAGGCCGGACGCGGAACCCGCTTGCGCCGCGATCGCAACGGCCACGACGTTCGAATCCGGAACCGTGATTCCCGCCGCCATGTTTCATATGCTCGGCATCGAGGCGGAGATCGCGTACCGGCTTTCGTCCGACCTGCCGCCACGCGATCGGGACTATGAGCCCGACGAGTTGATCGCGGCCATCGGCTCTATTCATCCGGTGATCGAGATCTCCGACACCCGTTTTGTCGAATGGGCCTCGCAGGATCGCTTCAGCCACGTCGCGGACCAGCTCAATCACGGCGCGCTCATCGTCGGAGAGGGGCGCTCGGATTGGTGCGATGTCGCGGTGACGTCGCAGGAAACCATCCTGTCGATCAACGGCGAGACCAGCGCAGCGGTCGTGGGGGGCAACCCCGCCGGAGACCCGCTTCGTCTGCTCCTCTGGCTCGCCAATGTCGGCGCCCGCCCGTTCGGCGGGCTTCGGGCCGGGACGGTTGTGACGACAGGGTCGGTCACCGGAGTCGCATTCGTCACGGCGCCCGCGAAGGTCGCCGCACGGCTGCCCGGCATCGGGTCCGTCACGGCGACGATCGGAGAAGACCGATGACCCCGGATGCCTCCGCCGCGAAACCCGGGCTTCTGCTGCTGGACCGCTTCAACCAGACCACCGAGAACCGATTCGCCGAGAGCTTCGACGTCCATAGGTCCTATGAACCGGGGTTCTCCCTTGAAAAATATGCCGCGGACATCGTTGCGATTGCGACCTCGGGCGCCAAGGGCGCGCCGAATGAGGTCGTCGAGCATCTTCCCCGGCTTCGGATCGTGTCGATCCGCGGCGTGGGTACCGATGCCGTCGACCTCCAATTGACCCATCGCCACGGGATCGTGGTCACGACGACGCCGAACCTCCTCACCGATGATGTCGCAGATCTCGCGCTCGCACTCCTCCTGGCCTGTGCCAGGCGTCTCTGCCAGGCGGACCGTTTCGTCCGCGCGGGAGGCTGGAAGCCGGGTTCCGCGCTGCCGCTCGGGCGAAAGGTGACGGGAATGCGCGTCGGGATCGTCGGGTTGGGCCGGGTCGGCCGAGCGATCGCGAGGCGCCTCGAGGCCTTCCGCGCAACGATCCGCTACAGCGACATCCAGGCGTTCGAGGATGTGCCCTACGCGTTCGCCCCGACGGTGCTGGCCTTGGCGCAGGGCTGCGATGCGCTGATTCTGGCGGCCTCCGGTGGCCCGGCGTCGTTCCGCATCGTCGACAGGGCGGTGCTGGGGGCCCTGGGACCGCAGGGCCTGCTGATCAACGTCGCTCGCGGCAGTCTCGTCGATGAGCAGGCCCTGGTCGAAGCCCTGGTCGAGCACCGGCTCGGCGGCGCCGGGCTGGACGTTTTCGTTGACGAGCCGAACGTTCCTTCTGCCCTGTTGGGGCTCGATCGGGTCGTCCTCCAGCCTCACCGGGCCAGCGCCACGGAGGATACACGGCAGGCGATGGAGACCCTTGTGCTCGACAACCTGTTGGCGCATTTCGCCGGCGAGCCACTGGTCGGCGTGGTGTGATCCATGCAGGAGAGACCGGCAGGCACACAAGGCATTCGTGGGAGCGGAATGGTATCGGCAGCTCGGGCTCAAGATGAAGGCAGTTCGGCGAACCGCAAGGACAGCGACATGCTCAACCCTGTCGTTGCGTCGCTTGAACAGGATATCGTGCTTGGACGTCTTCACCCTCGCGAGAGGCTGGTGGAAGACGATCTCATGCGCCGCTTCTCGGTGAAAAGGCACGTGATCCGCCAGGCGTTGGCGGATCTCGAGCAGATGGGCGTGGTCGATCGCATCCCCAATCGCGGTGCCATGGTTCGCGTCTATGCCGCCGAGGATATCCAGCAGCTCTATGTGGTGCGCGATCTCCTCGAGACCCAGGCCGCCAGCCTCGTGCCGATGCCGATGGACAAGGCCGATCTCGATGATCTCAAGGCCATCCAGGCCGTGCACGACCAGGCGGTCGCCCATGGAGATCTCGGCCTCGTCTTCCGCTCCAACGTCGAGTTCCACGAACATCTGTTCGCCAAGACCGGCAATCGCTACCTCGCCGAGGCCATCAAGCAGTTCGCGCTGCGAACGCATGGCATCCGCTTCTATTGCCTGACCTATCCCGGCTATCTCGAGCAGTCCCGCCGGGAGCACTGGCTGATGATCGAGGCCATCGAGGGCCGCGACAGGGCGACGCTCGTGAGGCTGTGCAGCCAGCACCTGCTCGCTTCGCGGCTCTGTTACGAGAAGGCGGCCGGCCTGCGCGTCGCCACCGAGGTGCCCGTCGATGCGCGTTGAAACGTGCCGAATCCCGCAAGTCGGGCTCGCCGGATGTTGTCCCGGCGGCCTGGCAAGCCCTTCCGGAAATCGCCGCAAGTCCCACAGCGAAAGCCGATCATGACACGAATAGCGTTGATCCACGCCGTGCAGGCCGCCGTGCAGCCTATCGAGGATGCCTTCAAGGCCTATTGGCCGGAGGCCAGGCGCACCAATCTTCTCGACGACTCCTTGACGCGCGACCGCGAGATCGCCGGAGACCTGACCCCGGAACTTTCGCAACGGATGGTCGGTCTCGCCTCCTATGTGGCAGGAACGGGCGCGGATGGGATCCTGTTCACCTGTTCCGCCTTCGGCAAAGGTATCGAAGCCGCCGCCCGCGCTCTGCCGATCCCCGTTCTCAAGCCGAACGAGGCCATGTTCGATGCTGCGCTCGATGTCGGCGGCCGCATCGGCATGCTGGCGACGTTCGAGCCAGCCGTGGCTTCAATGGAGGAGGAGTTTCATGAGCTCACACGCCAGCGAGGATCGGACGCGACGATCGAAACCCTGGTGGTGCCGGGCGCACGCCGCGCTCTCATGGCGAATGACCTCCTGGAGCATGACCGCCTGATCGCCAATGCTGCCCCGGCCCTGCATCATTGCAGCGCGATCATGCTGGCGCATTTTTCCATGGCCTCGGCCGAGAAGGCCGTCGCCGCGAATTCAGACCGCATCGTTCTGTCTGCGCCAAGGAGCGCAATCGAGAAGCTCAAGTCCGCGTTGGGGCAAGCACACAGAGAGGAGCTCGGAGACACATGATCCATGTCATCGCCACCATCACGGCCAAGCCCGGCCACCGCGATGCGGTTCTTGCCCATTTCCGCGCGAACATGCCGGCTGTGCGGGCTGAAAAGGGATGTATCGAGTACACGCCCGTTGTCGATGTCGCGAACGGTGGCTCCAGCCAGACAGCGCTCGGGCCCGATACATTCATGGTCATCGAAAAGTGGCAGACGATCGACGATCTCGCCGCGCACGCGGCATCGAGCCATATGGCGGCCTATGCGGCCAAGGTCAAAGATCTGCTCGCCGCGCGCACGATCCGCGTTCTGACGGCCGCCGTCGAAGCGTGAAAGAGGCGGCCGCCGCCCGGCCACTCACTCCATCGCCACGCTGTGATCCACCGCCGGCTTGGCCTGGGGCTTCCTCAGCAGCATCACCAGCGGCATCGCCACCAGCGACATCAGCATCAAGAGCTTGAAGTCGTCGATATAGGCGATGATCGTCGCCTGCGCCGTGATCAGGCTGTCGAGCGCGGCGCGGCCGGCGGCGGTAAGGGGGTCGAGGCTGTGCTGCACGGCCGTGGTGTCGAAGCCGCGGTTGAACGGCGTGACATAGGCGCCGATCGAGGCGTGGTTGACCTGGACGTTCTCGGTGAGCAGGGCCGAGACCACCGAGATGCCGACGCTGGAGCCGACATTGCGCGAGAGGTTGTAGAGGCCGGTGCCCTCGCCGCGCATCTGCGCCGGCAAGGTGGAGAAGGCGACCGTCGTCAGCGGCACGAACAGGAAGCCGAGGCCGGCGCCCTGGACGAAGCCGACGGAGACGATGGTCCATTCCGAGACGTCGGGGGTCCAGCCGGTCATGTCGTACATGGCCCAGGCGGTGAGGCCGAGGCCGGCCGCGAGCAGCACGCGTGTGTCGACCTTGCCGATCAGCCGGCCGACGATGAACATGCACACCATCGTGCCCATGCCGCGCGGACCCATGACGATGCCGGCGGTCATCACGGGATAGCCCATCAGCGTCTGCAGATAGGGCGTCATCAGCGCCAGCGAGGCGAGATAGGTGACGCCGACGACGAAGATGAAGAACATGCTCACCGCGAAGTTGCGGTCGAGGAACAGGCGCGGATTGACGAAGGAGCGCTCGGCCGTGAAGGTGTGCGCCAGGAAGAGGTAGAAGGCGCTGGCCGCCACCAGCGCCTCGATCTGCACCTCCGCCGAGGAGAGCCAGTCGAGCTGCTCGCCGCGGTCGAGGAAGAGCTGCAGGCCGGCGATGGCGATCGAGAGCATGCCGAAGCCGAACCAGTCGAGCCGGGCCTGCGAATCCGCCTTCGTCTCCGTCACGAAGGTGACGATGCCGAGGAAGGCGACGAGGCCGATCGGCACGTTGATGTAGAACACCCAGCGCCAGGAGATGTTCTCGGTCAGCCAGCCGCCGATCACCGGCCCGAGCACCGGGCCAACCATCACGGAGACGCCGAACAGCGCCATGGCCGAGCCGCGCTCCTCCGGCGTGTAGATGTCGAGCAGGATGCCCTGGGAGAGCGGCACCAGCGAGGCGCCGAACACGCCCTGCAGCAGGCGGAAGCCGACGATCTGGGGCAGCGACTGCGCCAGGCCGCACAGCACCGAGGCGACGACGAAGCCGGCGATGGCGACGAGCAGCACGTTCTTGCGCCCGAACCGGGCGGCGAGGAAGCCGGAGGGCGGCGTCATGATCGCCGCGGCGACGATGTAGGAGGTCAGCACCCAGTTGATCTGGTCGGCGCTGGCCGAGACGCTGCCCTGGATATAGGGCAGCGCCACGTTGGCGATGGTGGTGTCCAGCGCCTGCATGATCACCGCCAGGATGACGCAGGCGGTGATGGCGCCGCGATTGGCGACCGGAGAGGCCGCCGGCTGGGCTACGGCGTTACTCATGGTCCTTGCCGCCGGGGAAGCGGCCGAAGAGGTTGGTGACGAAGTCCGGCAGGCCGCGGGCATGGCCGGTGTCGATATCGGCCGTGACGCTCATGCCGACGCGCAGCGGCGGCCTGCCGGCCATGTCGTCGATGCTGATGCGCATCGGGATGCGCTGCACCACCTTCACCCAGTTGCCGGAGGTGTTCTGCGCCGGCAGGAGCGAGAAGCTGGAGCCCGAGGCCGGACTGATGCTGGCGACCTTGCCCTTCCATTCGACGCCGGGATAGGTGTCGACGGTGATGGTCACGGGCTGGCCGGGCCGGACATAGGTGAGCTCGGTCTCCTTCGGCATGGCCGAGATCCAGACATTGCTGGTCGAGACCAGCGAGAAGCCGGGCTGCGAGGCCTGCAGGTAGGAGCCGACCTGCAGCGAGGAGACGTTGGTGACGATGCCGTCGAAGGGCGCGCGCACGATGGTGTCGTTGAGGTCGCGCTGGGCGGCGTCGACCCCGGCCTGGGCCTGGAGGTAGAACGGGTTCTGCTCCACCGTCTGGTTCGGGTCGTTGCCGAGCTGAGCCAGCATGGCCTGGGCCGCGGCCTTGGCCACCGCCACCTTCTGCAGGCCGGCGTCGAGGTCGTGCTTGGCCGAGTCGTAGGCGGCGCGCGAGGCGGCGGCGCTGGAGGCGAGGTCCTGCTGGCGCTTGAACTGGGTCTGGTAGAAGGGAATGTCGGCCTCGGCCTGGGCGATCTGGGCCACGGCCTGGTCGTAGCTCGCCTTCAGGGTCAGCACCTGGTTGCGCACCGTGCCGAGCTGCGCCTGCGCCCCGGCGAGCGCGATGCGGAAGGACTCGCCCTTCAGCCGGAACAGCACCTGCCCCTTCTTGACCACCTCGTTGTCGTGCACCTCGATCGAGGAGACGATGCCGGAGACGTCGGTGGAGACGCCGACCATGTCCGCCCGGACATAGGCGTTGTCGGTCGACATCACCTGCCCGCCGGTCACGTAGTAGTAGCCGCCGACGACGAGCGCCACCGGCAGCAGCGCGAACAGGAACGGGCGCAGGCGGCTGCGGCGCGGCTTGGCGGGAGCGGGCGGGGCCTGCGGCGGAGCGACGGCGGGCGCGGGGGCGGAAGGCGCCGGAGCCTTGTCGTCGCGACGCAGCTCGGCGACACCAGCGGCCTGCGCCGTGCCGGCGTCGGTCTCGGGGGTGGCGCGCAGGGGGGAGGAACCGTCAGCCATGGCTTGCCTTCCTGTCTTCGACCGGCGTACGGCAGGCGTCGATCAGGTTCGTCTTCATGAGGGTGAGCGTCTTGAACAGATGCTCGCGGTCTTCGTCGGCGACGCCGGCGAGGGCTTCGGCACGGCTGACGTCGCCGATGGCGCGCATCTGGGTCATCAGCGGCAGCGCCGCGTCGCGCAGATAGAGCTGCCAGATGCGGCGGTCGGTCGGATGCTGGCGGCGCTCGATCAGGCCGCGCTCCTCCAGCTTGTCGAGGATGCGCACCAGGGTGATGCCCTCGATCTCCAGGATCTCGGCGAGGCCCCCCTGGTGGATGCCTTCGTTGTTGGCGAGGTAGGCCAGCGTCTGCCACTGCGAGCGGGTCAGCCCCAGGCCCCGGGCGCGCTGCTCGAACCGCTTGCGCAGGAGCCGCGCGACATCATGCAGCAGGAAGCCGAGGGTGGGCGTGTTGTTCATCAAAGAGAAGCCTGCTAGTCATAAGCATCCTTATGACAAAGATGCATATAGAAAGCATGGCCTCGTTGTGCAAGCGTCTGGATGCCGCATGGCGCGGATTTTCGCGGCGGCCGACGTCTCCGGCCGAGGCGGCCGGTCGTGGGAGAAACACGGGAACGGCGCGCCGGTTCCGGACCTGCCGGCCGGCTCTGGCCGCGGCCCTGATGCTGATCCTCGCCGCCGGCCCCGCGGCCGCGGCCTCGCCGGTGAGTTGCGGCGGGGCGGCCATGCTCGGCGCGGCGCAGCTCCTGTGCAGCCACACCGACCCGAAGCAGCCGACGCAGCTGTGCACCTTCAGCTGGGACCTGGTGACCTCGGACAATGTCAGCAAGGTGGTCGAGGGCTCGTTCCTGCTGCCGCCCGGCTCGTCCAACGTGCAGGTCTATTCCGGCAGCGGCTTCAACAACCAGCTCTCCCAGCCCATCATCCTGTGCCAGGCGAGCAAGAGGGCGCAGTGACGCCGCGCCGCGGCCGTCAGTGCCGGGTCCGTCCGCCGGCCGGCGCAGGCGCGCGCCTGGCCTTGCGCAGCGGCTCCTCCGAAGCCGGCGCGCCCTCGCTGCGCTCGGCGAGGTCGAGCCAGCCGCTGGCCATCGCGACCATCAGCAGCCGCTCCTTCTCCGTGCCCGCGATCCTGGCAAGGCGCAGGCAATCGGCTGCGAACCTGCGATATTGAGCCGAACGTTCCACGCGCCGCGATCCCCTCTCACGCAGAGGCAACGCGCGGCGGCGCGGAAGGTTCCGACGTCCTCGTGCACCGCCGAACCCGGCGGCGCTGCGGGCTCAGACCGTCTCCCAGGCGCCGCTCTTCTCCGAGCGGAACAGGGCATCGATGATGCGCATGTTCTGCACCGCGTCGGCCGGGCCGTAGGGCAAGGCGATCTCGCCGCGCACCGCGGCCGAGAAGGCGTCGGCCTCCTCCGCATATTGGTCGACGGGCTCGGTCAGGCTGGCGACGGCCGAGCGGTCGCCGAGCTGCGAGCCGTCGTCGGCGAGGGTCTTGCCCGCCTCGCCCTGCGGCGCGTTGAAGGGGATGACCACTTCCAGCCGCTTCCTGGTGCCGACGATCTCGACCCGCTGGAACGGGGTGAGCTGCGTCGACACGGTGAAGTCGAGCCGCCGGCCGCCGCCGAAGTCGAGGATGGCGGTGGCGAGCCGGTCGACGCCGCTGACGGGATCGCGGTCGACCAGGGCGACCACCCGCAGCGGCTCGGCCTCGAAGATGAAGCGGGCGACGACGATGGGGTAGCAGCCGATGTCGAGGATGCCGCCGCCGCCGATATCGGCCATGTTGCGAATGTTCTGGGGATCGTCGTTGAAATAGGAGAAGAAGCACTGGATGGCGCGCACCTCGCCGAGCGCCCCCGAGCGGGCCGCCTCGCGCGCCGCCAGCCATTGCGGATGGAAGCGGACCATGAAGGCCTCCATCACCAGCCGGTCCTGCGGCAGGGCGAGGAGGCGCTCGGCATCCGCCGTGTCGAGGCCGATCGGCTTCTCGCACAGCACATGCTTGCCGGCCGCCACCGCCTCGAGGGTGAGCGGCACGTGCAGGTGGTTGGGCAGCGGGTTGTAGACCGCCTCGATGTCGGGATCGGCCAGGAGCTCGGCATAGGAGCCGTAGGCGCGCGGGATGCCGAGCTCGGCGGCCGCCGCCTTGGCCCGCCCGAGGTCGCGCGAGGCGATCGCCGTCACCTCGGCCGTGCGCGAGCGCTGGATGCCCGGGATGACCTTCCCGGTGCCGATCAGGGCGGTGGAGAGGATGCCCCAGCGGGTCTTGGTCATGATCGGCTCCTGTGTTGCCCCGAGCTTCGGAAATGCAGGTCTATCGTATCGTCTTTTCGCCGCCGGCGAGGGTGATGACGGCGATGATGATCAGGCCGGTGAGCAGCAGGCGGACGCCGGGATCGGCGCCGGCCGCGTTCAGCATGGTCACCACCAGGAACATGAACAGCGCCGCGCCCCAGACCCCAGGCACGCTCGCCCGGCCGCCAGCGACCGACGTGCCGCCGATGACCACCACGGCGATGGTGAGCAGCAGGTATTCCTCGCCCTGATCGAGCGAGTTGCCGCCGGAGAAGCCGGCGATCAGGGCGCCGGTCAGCCCCGCCAGGCCTCCGGAGAGCGCGTAGGTGATGAAGCGGGTGCGCTCGACGTCGAAGCCGGCGAGCTGCGCCGCCCGGTCGTTCTGCCCGACGGCCCCGACCGAGCGGCCATAGACGGTGCGCTCGAGCGCCAGGGCGACGAGGACCGCGGCGATGAGGGCGACGGCGGCGAGCAGCGGCACGCCGAAGAGCTTGGCGGTCACCAGGTCGGAGAACAGCTGCGGCGGCTTGATCTTGAGGCCGCGGCCGTTGACGATGGCGATCGACATCACCACCAGGCTGGACGACAGCGTCGCGATGATCGGCGGGATGCGCAGCAGCCGGATCAGGCCGAAATTGCAGGCGCCGACCGCCAGGCCCGCCAGCACGGCGGCCAGCAGCCCCGGCACGATCATGGCAGGATCCTCGTTCATCACCAGCATCGAGACGGCGCTGGAGAGGGCGATGACCGAGGGGATGGACAGGTCGACATTGCCGGGCCCGGTGGTGATCACCAGCATCTGGCCGAGCGACACCAGCACGGTGAAGGCGGAGAAGGAGAAGGCGGCGGTCAGGATCTGGCCGCCGCCCTGGCCGCCGGAGACCGCGAGCGTCGCCAGCCACGCGGCGACCGCCGCCAGGAACGACCAGATCCAGGGTTTGGCCAGGACGGTGCGCAGCATCACGCGGTCCTCGCCACCTGCTGGATCAGCGCCCGCAGCGCCAGGACCAGGATCAGGATCAGGCCCTGCGCGCCGATCTGCCAGTCCGGCGAGATGCGCAGGAAGGTGAGGAAGGACGAGGCCAGCGTCAGCGTCATGGCGCCGAGCACGGCGCCGACCGGCGAGACGCGGCCTCCGATGAAGGAGGCTCCGCCCAGGATCACCGCGGCGATCGAGATCAGCGTGTAGCGCGATGCGATGTTGGCATCGCCGGAGGTGGTGAGGCCGAGGAGGCTGAGGCCCGAGACCACGCCGAACAAGCCCGCCAGCGCATAGACGATGACCCGGATGCGCAGCAGCGACCAGCCGGCACGCTGCACCGAGCGGGCATTGCCGCCGGCGCCGCGGATCAGCACGCCGAAGGTCGAGCGCATCACCAGGAGATAGGCGACGAGGGCCGCCGCCGCGGCGACCCAGATCGGCAGGGGCACGAAGGGCGGCTTGACCTGCATCGCCGCCTTGAGCCAGCCCGGCGCCGCGCCGCCGGGGGTGGGCAGCAGCATGATGGCGAGGCCCAGCCAGGCGAAGGAGAGGCCGAGCGTCACCACGATCGAGGGCAGCTTGCGCCACTCGATCAGGGCGCCGATCAGCGCATAGCCGGCGACCGCCGCCGCCAGCGCCGCGACGCCGAGCACCGGCGCGGTCGGCAGCAGCGTCGCGCCGATGCAGGCGACCAGCGACACGAAGGGACCGATCGAGAGGTCGAGGTCGTTGACCGCGATGATCAGCATCTGCGCGATGGTGGCGAAGATGATCGGCACGGCCAGGTTCAGGAGCAGGTTGACGCCGAAATAGGACATGGCCCGCGGCTGCTGCCAGAAGATGGCGGCGAACAGGGCGATCAGCGCCACCGCCGGCAGCGCGGCCTCCAGGGCCCAGGAGAGGCGCAGGCGCGTCGTCGTCATGGCGCGCTCCCGGCGGGAGCCTGCTCGAACGAGGCCTGCACCACCCGTTCCTCTGTCAGGTCGGCGGCCGCGATCTCGCGGACGATGCGCCCGTCATGGAACACGTAGACGCGGTCGCAGTGGAACAGCTCGTCCATTTCCGTGGTGTACCAGAGGAAGGTGCGGCCGCCCTCGGCCTCGCCGCGGATCAGGCGATAGACCTCCTGCTTGGTGCCGACGTCGACGCCGCGCATCGGGTCGTCCATCAGCACCAGCCCGGCGGGCGAGCCGAGGGCGCGGGCGAACAGCGCCTTCTGCTGGTTGCCGCCCGACAGCGACAGGATCGGGCTCTCGATCGACTTGCAGACAAGGGCGAGCCGCTTGCGCCAGTCCTCGGCCCGGCCCCGCTCGGCGCCGAGGTCGATGAGACCGCGGCGGGTCAGGTGCCGCAGCCAGCGCGGGCTCATGTTGCGCTCGATCGACCAGAGCGGGAACACGCCGTCGGCCTGCCGGTCGCCGGCCACCAGCGCCACGGCGCTGTGGACGGCGATGCCGGGCCGCCGGCGCCGCGCCGCCTCGTGGACCCGGAGCAGCAGGCTGGTCTGGCCGTGGCCGGCGAGCCCGGCAAGGCCGATGATCTCGCCCTTGTGGGCGGCGAGCGGCAGCGAGGCGGCGTCGGCGGACGCCACCGTGACGACCGCGGGCCCGGAGCGCGCGCCGGCGGCGGCCGCGGCGACCCGCTGCTCCGCAGCATGGCCCATGGCGGCGACGATCGTCTCGCGCGAGAAGGCCCCGGTCGGCCGGTCGGCGACGATGCGCCCGTCGCGCATCACCAGGACCCGGTCGGTCGCCGCCAGGACCTCGTCGATCTTGTGGGAGATGACGACGGCGCTGCGCTCGCCGGCGACGAAGCGGCGGACGAAGGAGACGAGCTGGCTCGCCGCGGTGGCGTCGAGCGAGGAGGTGGGCTCGTCGAGAATGACGACGAGGGCCTTGTCCCGGGTCTCGGTGAAGGCGCGGGCGATCTCGACCATCTGGCGCTGGCCGATCGGCAGATTGCCGACCGGGGTGTCCATGGCGAGGCCATGGCCCGGGAAGATCTCGTCGAGCTTGGCTCCGACCAGCCGCGCCGCTGCGCGCCGCCAGCCCAGGCCCCGGATCGAGGGGTGGGCGATCCGGGTGTTCTCGGCGATCGACAGGTTGGGGCAGAGCGACAGTTCCTGGAACACGCAACGCACCCCGAACCGGTGGGCGCTGCGCACGTCGTAGGCGCCGCCGATCGCTTCGCCGTGGAGCGTGAACACCCCCTCGTCGGGCTGCAGCACCCCGGCGAGGAGGTTCATCAGGGTGGACTTGCCGGCGCCGTTATGGCCGACAAGGCCGAGGCATTCCCCGGCCCGCAGCGTGAAATCGACCGGCGAGAGCGCACGCACCGCGCCGAAGCTCTTGGCCACGCCCGTCAGCGCGACGGCCGTGGCTGCCTGGACCGGGACGGTGGCGAGGCTCACGTCGGGCGCTTCACTTCGCCTTGGCGAGGAAGTCGATGACTTCCTTCTGCGAATATTCCTTGTTGGTGACGCTGCCCTTGTCGGTGCGCTTCAGGTCGTCCTCCAGGGAGTCCTGCGTCACCACCAGGATCGGCAGCGTCATGTCCTGCGGCGGCTTGGCGCCGGCCAGGATCTGCTGCGCCACCCAGAAGGCGAAGGTGCCGGCGCCGGGCGCGATCGAGGCCGACATGCTCTGGTAGCCGTTGGCGTCCTTCTGCTCCTTCCAGTAGGTCAGCTCGTCCTCGCGGTTGCCGAAGAAGATGGTCGGCACGGCGCGGCCCGCCGACTTGAAGGCCTGCGCCGCGCCGAAGCCGTCGCCGCCCTGCGTCACCACCGCCGCGACCTCGGGCAGCGTCGGCAGGATGCCGGCGACCTCCTTCTGGGCGACGGTCTGCGTCCAGTTGCCGTGCACGGAGCCGACGATCTTGAAGTCGGCATCGGCGGCGACGGCCGTGGTGATGCCCGCGTGGATCTCGTCGTCGACGAAGACGCCGGCAATGCCGCGGATCTCGAGCAGGTTGCCCTTGATGCCGCGGCTCTTGAGATAATCGATCTGCATGGAGCCGAGCTTCTTGAAGTCGACCGCGATGCGGTAGGCGCAGGGCTCGGTGACGATGCCGTCGAAGGAGACGACGACGATGCCGGCGTCGCAGGCCTGCTTCACCGCGCCGTTGACGGCGGTGGGCGAGGCGGCGTTGATGACGATGGCATTGTAGCCCTGCAGGATCATGGTCTGGATCTGCGCGGCCTGCTCGGTCGCCTGGTTCTCCGAGGTGGTGAAGGCCGGCGCCTCGGCGACGATGCCGTCGGCCACCGCCTGCTTGGTCACCTTGTCCCAGCTCTTCAGCATCGCCTGGCGCCAGGAGTTCCCGGCATAATTGTTGGACAGGGCGATCTTCATGTCCTTGGTGTCGCCGGCCTGCGCGCCGGCGAGCGGCAGGGCGGCCAGCGCCGCGGCGGTTAGCAGCGCTTGGATGGATGGCGTGATGCGCATGGTTTCCTCCCGGGAAAGCAGGGTTGAGACGGTCTTGCTTTTGATTGTTCCGCCGCGTGACGAGACGGCAGCCTGGGCCGTCAGTTAACTAGCATGTCAGTTGCCGGTCAAGCGTGCCGCCGGCCTCACATTCGCGATTGTGAAGGGGGCGATGCGTCTACATCCGTCCGACGTCGTGGGCGGCCTGGTCGAGCACCCGGTTCATCGCCGCCCGCGCCCCCGCGGTGTCGCGGAAGCGGATGCACTCCATCACGTCCTTGTGCAGCGACAGCGTCCGCGACTGGCTCTCCATCAGGCTGTTGGTGAGCAGCAGCGCCGCCTTCAGCGCCGTCTCCATGGTGCCGATCAGGCCGTTGAGCACGATGTTGTGGCTGGCGGCGATGACGCCGCGGTGGAAGGCGAGGTCCGCCTCGCAGCAGGCGGCGAGGTCGTCGGGGATCGAGCGCTCCATGGCGAGATAGGCGTCCTCGATCACCGCCAGGTCGGCGGCGGTGCCCCGCCGGGCCGCAAGCTCGGCCGCCGCCGGCTCGATGATCCGCCGCGCCTCGACCAGGCTGGTGACGAGCTCGACGTCGCGGGTGAGGTTGGGATGCCAGGACAGCACCGCCGGGTCGAGCAGGCGCCAGTGCTCGCGCGGGCGGATCCGGGCGCCGATGCGCGGCCGCGTCTCCACCAGGCCCTTGGCCGAGAGCACCTTGACCGCCTCGCGCACCGAGGTGCGGCTGACGCCCAGCGCCGCGACCAGGTCCTCCTCGCGCGGCAGCGTCTCGCCCGGCGCATAGCGCCCGCCCAGCACCCAGGCGCCGATGGTGCGCACCACGCTGTCATGCACCTTGCCGCCGTCGGCCTGGACGGCGAGCATGGGCAGGAGCAGCGCGTCGAGGTCGCGGGTCATGGGGTAGGCCGCTCGGGCGAGACTGAGCGAGACGCGACGCTTGCCGATCCCCTCCCCCTTGCGGGGAGGGGTACGGGGTGGGGGGGGTAGCCGTCGAGCTCCGTCCTGTGGGACCCCCACCCTTTATCCCTCCCCGCAAGGGGGAGGGAAGACGCGGGCGTCGCGCGCATATCGACACGACCTGCGTCTCGCCCAGCCCTTCTCATCTCCCCCTCACGTCCGCCTGAGCGCCTGGCTGCGGACATTGTCGAGCAGCACGGCGAGCAGCAGGATCAGGCCGCGCACGAGATATTGGTAGAACGCCTGGATGTTGAGCAGGTTCATGGCGTTCTCGGCGATGCCGAGGATCAGCACGCCGACCACCACGCCGGAGATGGTGGCGCGGCCGCCGGCGAGCGACACGCCGCCGAGCACGCAGGCGGAGATGACCGAGAGCTCCAGGCCCGTCGCCGCGTTGGGCTGGCCGGAGGTGATGCGCGAGGCGAGCAGGATGCCGGCGACGGCGCACATCAGGCCCTGGACGGCGAAGATCCAGATGCGGGTGCGCGACACTTCCACGCCGGCGAGGCGCGAGGCATCGGGGTTGCCGCCGATCGCCAGCACGTTGCGGCCGAACACGGTGCGGTTGAGGATGAAGCCGAAGGCGGCAAGGCAGATGATCATCACCCAGACCGGCGCCGGGATGCCGAGGAACGGCGTCAGGGCGATGGCGTAGAAGCCGGCGTCGTTGACGCCGACGGCGCGCCCGTCCGAGACGATCAGCGCCAGGCCGCGCACGATCTGCATGGTGGCGAGGGTGGTGATCAGGGCGTTGATGCGCAGCTTGGCGATGACCACGCCGTTGATCACGCCGACGACGACGCCGGCCGCCAGCGCCAGCACCAGGCCGGCCAGGATGTGCCCCGCCCAGTTGGAGCCCATCACCGCCATCATGCCGGCGAAGGCCACCGTCGAGCCGACCGAGAGGTCGAAGTCGCGCGAGGCCAGGCACAGCATCATGCTGCCGGCGACGATGCCGATCGTCACCACCGACTGCAGGAGGCCCAGCATGTTGCGCTGGGTGAAGAAGTTCGGCACGAGCAGCGCCACCAGCGCGAAGGCGATGACGAACAGGATGACGAGGCCCTGGTCGCCCAGGACCAGGCGGCGCAGCGAATTCATGAAACGGCTTCCTCGGCGTGCACCGGCAGGGCGGCGGCCAGAATGGCGTGTTCGTCGAACTGGTCGCGGCGGAACTCGGCGGCGATCCGCCCCTCGCGCATGACCAGGATGCGGTCGCAGATGCCCATCACCTCCGGCAGCTCGCTGGAGACGACACCGACGGCCAGGCCCTTCTCGGCGAGGTCGTAGAGGATGGCGTAGATCTCAGCTTTGGCGCCGACGTCGATGCCGCGCGTCGGCTCGTCGACCAGCAGCACCTTGAGGGCGGGCTCGGCCAGCCAGCGCGCCAGGATGGTCTTCTGCTGGTTGCCGCCGGAGAGGTTGACGATGTCCTGCCGGCGCGAGGGCGTGCGCACCCGGAGGCGCTTGATGAAGTCGTCCGCCACCGCCGCCTCGCGGGCGGGGCGGATCACGCCGAGCGGCGAGAAATGGCGGCGGGCGGCGATGACGATGTTCTCGCCCACCGAGCGGCCCTGGACGATGCCTTCGGCCTTGCGGTCCTCCGGGCACATGACGAGGCCGATCTCGATCGCGCCGCGCGGACGCGGGGCGAGCGGCGCGCCGTCGATGCGCACCGTGCCGGCGCTCGCGGCGTCGGCGCCGTAGACGAGGCGGAAGAGCTCGCTGCGCCCGGCGCCGACCAGGCCGAAGAAGCCGAGGATCTCGCCGGCGCGCAGCGAGAAGCCCGCCGGCGCCTTCAGCCTGGCGCCGGCGATGTCCCTGACCTCGAGCCGGACCGCCCCGGCGGGCCGGCCGCGCCAGCCCCAGATGTCGCGGATCTCGCGCCCGACCATCTGGCGCACGATCTGATCGCGGCTGACGCCGGCCATGGTCTCGAAATGGGCGGCGAGGCGCCCGTCGCGCAGCACGGTGGCGCCGTCGCACAGGCGGAAGACCTCGTCGAGCCGGTGCGAGACATAGAGGATCACCTTGCCGGCGCGGCGCAGCTTGTCGATCAGGCGGAACAGCACCTCGCTCTCGGCGGCCGACAGTGAGGAGGTCGGCTCGTCCAGGGCGATCACCTTGGCTTCGGCCATGATCGCCTTGGCGATCTCGACCATCTGGCGCTGGCCGATCGAGAGCCGCGCCACCTTGGTGCGGGTGTCGATGCCGCCGCCGACCTCGGCGATCGCCGCCGCCGCGGCCTGGTGCAGCGCCCTGAAGGACACGATGCCGCCGCGGTTCGGGAAGCGCCCGAGCGTCAGGTTCTCGCCGACGCTGAGCTCGGGCACGAGCTGCAGCTCCTGGTGCACGACCGCCACCCCTGATGTCATCGCCTCGTGCACCGAGGCAAAGCGCCCATCGCGCGTCCCCAGATGCAGCGCGCCGGCATCGGGCCGGATATCGCCGCCGAGGATCTTGATCAGCGTCGACTTGCCGGCGCCGTTCTCGCCGAGCAGGCCGTGCACATGCCCCTCCGGCACGCCGAAGCTGACGCCCGACAGCGCCTGCACGCCGGGAAAGCCCTTGGAGATGCCGTCGAAGCGGAGGAAGGGGGTCATGGGGGGATTGATGAGCCGGTGGAATGATGCTGCAGGCGCGACGCCAGCAATCCCCCTCCCCCTTGTGGGGAGGGGTGAGGGGTGGGGGTCCATCAGGAAAAGGCGCCGCGTACGTCGGAAGGCGCCCTTCAACGACCCGCCCACCCTATTCCGCACGACCCCCACCCCTCACCCCTCCCCACAAGGGGGAGGGGGAATGGCTGGCGTCGTGCCGATGGACGCCTCACTCCAGCCCCAGGCCCTTGCGCACCGTCTGGTAATCGTCGCGCTTGGCCAGTTCCCCGGCGGTCTGGACCAGCTTGGGCGGCTCCTTGCCGCCGATCCAGTCATACATGTTGAGCGAGGTCTCGTAGCCGTGGCGCTTGGGCGAGATGATCACCGTGGCGAAGAAGCCGGTGGGCTGGCCCTTCTTGAACTCGTTGATGGCCGAGTCCGCCCCGCCGATGCCGACCGCGATCACGTCCTCCGGCTTGATGCCGACGCTCTCGGTGGCGCGCACCGCGCCGAGCGCCGCCTCGTCGTTGAGGCCGAAGGCGACCCAGTGCTTCACGCCGGAATGGGCGTTGATGACCGTGGTCGCGGCGTTGAGCGCCGCCTCGGTGTCGGTCTTGGCCTGCGGCGCGTCATAGATGTTGGCGGCGGGGAAGCCGTTCTTGGTCAGCACCGCGATCGCGCCCTCGACCCGGTCCTTGGCCGTCGGCAGCTGGTCGTAGGAGACGCGGATGGCGCCGACGTCCTTCAAGTCCCAGCCGCGATGCTTGGCCTCGTCGATGATCGCCTGGCCGACCTGCTCGCCGATCTTGGTGGCGGAGATGCCCATATGCGGCACGTCGGCGAGCGGCGCGCCCGAGCCGTCGACCAGCTGGTCGTCGACCGTCATCAGCTTCAGGTTGTTGGCGGCCGACTTGGCGACGATCGCCGGGCCGAGCTTGACGTCCGGCGTGCAGACGATGAAGCCCTGCACCCCCTGGGCGCCGAGATTGTCGATGGCCGCCATCACCTTCTCGCCGTCCTCGGCGCCGATCTTGACCAGGGTGAAGCCCTTTTCCTTGGCCGCGATCTCGGCGAACTTCCATTCGTCCTGGAACCACGGCTCCTCGGGCTGCTTGACCACGAAGCCGATCTTGACGTCGGCGGCAAAGGCCGGCGCCGCCAGGGCCTGCAGGGCGATGCCCGCCACGGCCAGTGCCTTCACGATGCGCTGCATGTCGTCTCCTCCCGGATCCCTCTCGATCCTTTTGCTTGGGCACGTTCGGCGTGCCGCAAGTCGGTTGCGGGGCCTTGCCCCGGATGGCGTCGCCCCTACTCGTGGTAGAGGACGGACCGCCCGCCATCGATGACGATGCAGGCGGCGTTGATGAACGGAGCCTCGTCGGAGGCGAGGAAGACGGCGGTCATCGCCACCTCCTCCGGCCGGCCGATGCGCTTGGGCGGATGCAGATCATAGGCGCGCCGGCGCTCGGCCTCAGGGTCGGGAAAGGTGTTCCAGTAGGCGACCGCGATCGGCGTCTCGATATAGCCGGGCGCGATGGCGTTCACGCGGATGCCCTCGGCCGCATATTCGATGCCGAGCGAACGCGTCAGCCCGAGCAGCCCGTGCTTGGCCACGGGATAGGGGAAGGTGTGCGGGATGATGCTGAAGGAATGCGAGGAGGCGATGTTGACCACCGCGCCGTTCTTTCGCGACCGCATCGACGGCAGCACCGCCCGCGTCACGGTCCAGACGCCCTCGAGGTCGACGGCGAAGCAGCGCCGCCATTCCTCCTCGCTGGTCTCCAGGGGCTCGTGAAAGACGTTGATGCCGGCATTGTTGACCAGGATGTCGATGCTGCCATAAGCGGCGAGCGTCCGCGCCGCCATGGCCTCCACCGAGGTGCGGTCGGTGACGTCGGTCTCGACGAACTGCGCCCGCCCGCCGGCGGCCTCGATGGCGCGCGCCACGACGGCGCCGGTTTCGGCATTGCGCTCGGCGATCACCACGGTCGCCCCCTCCCGCGCGAAAGCCTCGGCCGTCGCCGCGCCGATGCCCTGCCCGGCGCCGGTGACGATCGCGGTCTTGCCTTTGAGGCGCCCGGTCATGGCCTCACCAGTCGACGATGGTGCCGTCGTCGAGGACGGCGTTGGTGGTGTGCAGCACTTCCGGCTGGAACGGGTGGGCGGCGCAGGCCGCCTCGTCGACGGTGATCCCGAGGCCCGGCGCCTCCGGCACCTGCCAGAAGCCGTCGATCATGCGGATCGGGCCCTGCACCACCTCGAAATACCAGGGCACGGCGCCGACCATCTCCTCCTGGATGACATGGTTGGGCGTCGACACCGCGAAATGCAGCGCCGCCACCCCGGCGATCGGCCCGAGCGGGTTGTGCGGCGCGACGCCGACCGAGACGGTCTCGGCCATGGCCGCGATCTTCTTGGCCTCGAGCAGGCCGCCGCAATGGCAGATGTCGGGCTGGGCGATGTCGACCGCGCGCGCCCGCAGCAGCTCGTCGAACTCCAGCCGGTCGACCAGGCGCTCGCCGGCGGCGATCGGCACGCTGGTCTTGGCTGCGATGGCAGCGAGGCCGGCGGTCTCGCCCGGCGGCAGCAGCTCCTCCACGAACATCGGCCGCCCCGGGGCGAGCGCCTCGACATAGGCCAGCGCCGCCCCGGCCGAGGCAGGCCGGCCGTGAAAGTCGACCATGATCTCGATGCCGGGCCCGACCGCGGCGCGCAGCGCCTCCATCATGCCCGCCACCTTGTCGACCTCCGGCAGCGGCGCGTGGAAATGGGTGTAGGGGATGAACACTGCCTTGAAGGCGCGGTAGCCCTTCTCGACCACCGCATGGGCGCGCTCCACCAGCGGCGCCGCGTCGAGGGTCTCGTAGACCGCGCGCATGTCGCCGAGGCCGAGATGGGTGTAGACGCGCACCTTGTCGCGCACCTTGCCGCCGAGCAGGCGCCAGACCGGCAGGCCGAGATGCTTGCCATAGATGTCCCAGAGCGCGATCTCGATGCCGGAGATGGCGCTCATGCCGATGGCGCCGAGCCGCCAGAACGAGTGCTTCTTCATCACCCGCACCGCCTGCTCGATGTCGCGCGGGTCGCGGCCGATGACGAGCGGCGTGAGATCCTCGATCGCGCCGACCACGGCGCGCGTCTTCCACTCCAGCGTCGCCTCGCCCCAGCCGAACAGGCCGGGCTCGTCCGTCTCGACCTTGACGAACACCCAGTTGCGCATCTCCGCGTTGACCACGCGGGTGCTGATGCCGGTGATTTTCAAGACGGGCGTTCCTCGCGTCAAAGCGACCTATTTATCGTATGAATGCAGTCATACGCGGCCGTCGTCTTTCACGCAACTCCCCAGAACTCGACGAGATCGGAATTTCACGCTGGCAGAATTCCTTTGATTTATAGCATAAATAGAGCGGCCGCCAGGCTTGGAGCCGGCGGCCGCCCTGCTACGTGCTCGGCTCAGGCCGCCACCGCGACCGGGCGCAGCCGCACCCCGCCGAGGATGGTCAGCACCGCCAGGAGGAGGACCAGCGTGCTCGCGGCGAAGACCCCCGTGGCGCCGCTCGCGTCGAAGATCGCCCCGCCCACGGCCGCGCCGAGCGTGATGGCGAGCTGCACCGCGGCGACCAGCAGGCCGCCGGCGCTCTCGGCCTGGTCCGGCACGGTGCGGGTCAGCCAGGTCGACCAGGCCACCGGCACGGCGCCGAAGGCCAGGCCCCACAGCGCGACCATCGCGGTGGCCGCGACCGGCACGCCGCCGAGGGCGAGGAGGCCGAGGCCGAGCAGGCTCATCAGCAGCGGCATGGCGACCAGCGTCAGCCTGAGGCTGCGCTCGAGCAGCAGTCCGGCCAGCATCGTGCCGACGAGATTGGCGATGCCGAAGCCGAGCAGGATGCCCGAGAGCGCGTTGATGCCGACGCCCGTCACCGTCTCGAGGAAGGGCCTGATATAGGTGAAGACGGCGAAGTGCCCGGTGAACACCAAGAGCGCCGCCAGCATGCCGAGGCCGATGCCGGGACGCGCCAGCACGTCGACGAGGGTGCGCAGGCGCGTCGAGCCGCTCGGCGCCATCCGCGGCAGCGTCGCGAGCTGGGCGGCGAGCACGACGAGGCCGAGCGCCGCCGCGATCAGGAAGACGCTGCGCCAGCCGATGATCGCGCCGAGATAGCTGCCGACCGGCGCGGCCAGGATGGTGGCGGCGGAGACGCCGCTGAAGATCATGGAGAGGGCGCGCGGCACCAGCGCCTCCGGCACCAGGCGCATCGCCACGGCGGCGGACATGGTCCAGAAGCCGCCGATGGCCATGCCGAGCAGCACGCGCCCGAGGAGCAGCAGCGGCAGGCCGGGCGCGAAGGCGACGATGAGGTTCGAGACGATCAGCAGCACCGAGAAGCCGAGCAGCACCAGCCGCCGGTCGACGCGGCGCGTCGCGGCGGAGATCAGGAGGCTCGTCACCATGCCGACGATCGCGGTCGCCGTGACCGCCTGGCCGGCCGTGCCCTCGCTGATGCGCAGATCCGCCGCCATCGGCGTCAGCAGGCTGGCCGGCAGGAACTCCGCCGTCACCAGCCCGAAGACGCCGAGCGTCATCGAGACCACGGCACCCCACGCGGGCGCCGCCCGCGCGCCCGCCTCCCCTGTCAACGCCTGGTTCATCGAACGTCCTTTCGCATGTGCATTTTGCGTTGCAGCAAAGGTAGGATGGACATTTCGGACGGACCATGCCATCAAATCCGGAATGCTTGATCGAAAGTCCGAAACTCGCCCGATGGCGGGGGCCCGCCCGCCGGCCGATCTCGTGAGCGAGCTGCTCATGGGCATGCGGCTGTTCGGGCTCGACTATCGCCGCATCCAGATCAGCCCGCCCTTCGGCATCCGCTTCGGCACGGTGGAGGGGCGGGCGCAGTTCCATTTCGTCGCCCGCGGCCCGGTGTTCCTGCGCGAGCCCGACGGCACGCTGCATGCCATGGCGGCGGGCGACGCCGTGCTGCTGCCACGCGGCGGCGCGCACGACCTCGTCTCCGGGCCCGATCTGCCCGGCCGCGACCTCGCCGCTTTCGAGACGGCGCCGCTCTGCCGCAATGTCGGCGCCATCGCGGCCTGCGACGGCGATTGTCCCGAGACCGGCGCCCTGGTGTTCAGCGGCTGCATGGAGTTCGACCTCGGCACCATGCACGCCCTGGTGGCGCTGATGCCCGGGGTGATGTTCGTCGGCACGCTGCTGGACCGCTATCCCGAGATCCTGCCGATGCTGGAGGCGATGGAGCGCGAGGCGCGCAGCGAGCGGGCGGGCTTTGCCGGCATCCTGGCCCGGCTCGCCGACGTCATCTCCGCCTTCATCGTCCGGGGCTGGGTCGAGTGCGGCTGCGGCGATGCCAGCGGCTGGGTGGCGGCCCTGCGCGACCCGCGCCTCGGCCGCGTCATCGCCGCGCTGCATCACGACCCCGGCCGGGACTGGACCCTCTCCGAGCTCGCGGCCGCGATGGGCAGCTCGCGCTCGGTGTTCGCCGAGCGCTTCCTGGCCGTGACCGGCATGACGCCGCTGCGCTACCTCACCGAGCTGCGCATGCGCCTCGCCGCGCAATGGATCGGGCGCGACCGCATGCCGATCGACGCGGCGGCGCACCGCCTCGGCTACGGCTCCCAGGCCGCCTTCAGCCGCGCCTTCAAGCGGGTGATCGGCCGGCCCCCCGGCGCGGCGCGCTCCGACCCCGGCGCTGCCCGCCTCATGCCCTGATACCGCCCCTTCCGTTCGAAGGCTCGTCCGGGACAGCATCGCGCGCCGAGATTACCAGCGGCGCTCCGATCAACCTTATAATAATTCATAATAAGAATAATAGTTGCATAATTTCATAAGAAAATAATTATGCAACGATCCGTTTTTATTTGTTGATTATCGCGATCCTATCAGTCGATTGTACGACCTACATACAATCAAACCGACGGCGAATACTGATAAGGCCGAAAAGGCAAGAAGCGCCGCGGGGATATCGCGTGGGAGGGCAAGAGATGCTGCGCCATTTCTTGTTGCTGTCGTCCGTTGCCATCGTGAATGCCGCCCTGCTCGCTCCGGCCCGGGCGCAGGATGCACCGCCCGACGCCGGCGGCCTGGTGCTGCCCGGCATCGACGTGATCGACACCGCGCCGACCGGCGGCGCCATCGCCCGCGACAAGGTGCCGGCCGAGGTCCAGACGCTGTCGGCCGACGATTTCGCCAAGACCGGCTCGGCGGCGAGCACCGAGGCCCTGTTCCAGCGCCTGCCGGGTGTCACCCTGTCCGATGTCCAGGGCAACGGCTTCCTGTCCGACCTCTATTTCCGCGGCTTCGACGCTTCGCCCCTGCAGGGCACCTCGCAGGGCCTCGCCATCTACCAGAACGGCGTGCGCATCAACGAAACCTTCGGCGACACCGTCAACTGGGACCTGATCCCCGAGGAGGCGATCGACCGGGCGGACCTGTGGACCAACAACCCCGCCTTCGGCCTCAACGCCCTCGGCGGGGCGCTCAACCTGACCATGAAGAACGGCTTCACCTTCCAGGGCCTCGACGTGAAGCTGATGGGCGGCTCCAACGGCCGGATCCAGGGCTCGATGCAATATGGCAAGCAGATCGGCCCCTGGGGCCTCTACGTCGCCATCGACGGCCTGCACGACGACGGCTGGCGCGACTTCTCGCCCTCGGAGCTGAAGCGGGCCTATGCCGACCTCGGCTATAAGGTCGACGGCGCCGAGTTCCACCTCAACGCCACCGCCGCCGACAACAGCCTGGGCGTGGTCGGCCCGACGCCGGTGCAGATGCTCGACCAGCGCTATGGCAGCGTCTACACCTCGCCCCAGACCACCACCAACAAGCTGTTCATGCTCGATTTCAACGGCAAGGTCGAGCTCTCGCCGACCTGGACCGTGCAGGCCGACCTCTACTTCCGCCATTTCGAGCAGGCCCATGTCGACGGCAACGACACCGACGCTTCGCCGGACAATTGCCCCTCCTCCCTGTCCGGCTTCATCTGCCTCAGCGCCGACGACTTCCCGGCGGGGACCCCGGCCTCGCAGCTGGTGCTGCGGGACGCCAAGGGCAACCCGATCCCGGCGAGCGTGCTGAACGGCAACACCCCCGCCTCGCTCGACCGGACCTGGACCAAGGCCAACACCGAAGGCGGCTCGCTGCAGTTCACCAACACCGACCCGCTGTTCGGCTTCCCCAACCATTTCACCATCGGCGCCGCCGTCGACCACGGCAATGTCGACTTCCGCGCCGACAGCGAGCTCGGCATCATGCCGCCGGACCTGTCGGTGATCGGCACCGGCATCATCTACCACACCGACGTCCCGGGCGGCATCTCGCCGGTGGACCTGAAGACCGAGAGCAACACCTTCGGCCTCTACGCCATCGACACGCTGGACCTGACCTCGCGCCTGTCGGTGACGGCCGGCGGGCGTTACAATTACAGCCATGTCGACCTGCAGGACCAGCTCGGCGACTCCCTCGACGGCAGCCACACCTACCAGCGCTTCAACCCGCTCGGCGGCCTCACCTTCAAGATCACGCCCGACATCACCGCCTATGCCGGCTATTCGGAGGCCAACCGCGCCCCGACGCCGCTGGAGCTCGGCTGCGCCGATCCGGCGCATCCCTGCCTGCTGGAAGGCTTCCTGGTGTCGGACCCCTCGCTGAAGCAGGTGGTGTCGCGCACCTACGAAGCAGGCCTCCGCGGCAAGAACGAATTGTGGGGCGGCCAGCTCAAGTGGAGCGCCGGCCTCTACCGCACCGACAACAGCGACGACATCGTCAACATCCCGAGCGTGATCACCGGGCGCGGCTACTACGCCAATGTCGGCGACACCCGGCGCCAGGGCGCCGAGGTCTCGGCCCAGTACGGCCTCGACCGCTGGATGCTCTACGCCAACTATGCCTATGTCGACGCCACCTATCGCAGCGCCGTGACGCTCGCCTCGCCCAACAACCCGGCCGCGGACGACGACGGCAACATCCAGGTGCACCCGGGCGACCGCCTGCCGGCCATCCCGGCGAACCAGTTCAAGATCGGCGCGGAATACAAGATCACGCCGGAATGGACGGTGGGTGGCAATGTCGTCGCCGCCAGCGGCCAATATTTCGTCGGCGACGATTCCAACCAGAACAAGAAGCTCGGCGGCTATGCCGTCGCCAACATCTATTCCTCGTATCAGGTGACGGATCATTTCAAGGTGTTCGGCATGATCAACAACCTGTTCGACCGCCATTACGCCACCTACGGCACCTTCTTCTCCACCGACGATATCGCCTTCCTCGGCCTGACCGACCCGCGCTCGGTCACCCCAGCGCAGCCCTTCGCGGTCTATGGCGGCGTGGAGGCGACGTTCTGATGCGGCCGCTCTCCCGCCTCGCCCGCACATGGCCCTGGCTGGTCCTCGCCGGTCTCGCCGCCGGGCCGGCCGTCGCGGCGCCCGCCGACGTCACGATCGAGCTCAACAAGGTCGAGCCGCAGGGCGACAGCTGCCGCGCCTATTTCGTCGTCCGCAACACCGGCGGCCCGGCGCTGGACACGCTCAAGATCGATGTGTTCGCCTTCGACCGGCAGGGCATCGTCGCCAGGCGCCTGGCGCTCGAGCTCGGCCCCTCGCCGGTGGGCAAGACCTCGGTGCGCCTGTTCGACGTCGGCCTGCCCTGCGACAAGCTCGGCAGCCTGCTGCTCAACGACGTGCTGGCCTGCCAGGCCGCAGGGGCGCCGGTGGCGGACTGCGCCGCGCGGCTCGGCCTCGGCACCCGGACCGACGTGGACTTCTCGCGCTGAGGAAGGCCGCGGCGCGGCGATCGTGACGCGGGAGCGCGGGGGCGCCAACCCATGAGGAGAGCATGCCGACCGGTCTTCTCACCCCCTTCCTCGACGCCGACCCCATCGTCAAGGGCGTGATGGTGCTCCTGGTCCTGGCCTCGGTCGGGTGCTGGACGGTGATCCTGGAAAAATCCTGGCGCATGCTGCAGCTGCGCCGCCGGCTCGGCGCCTTCGACGCCTGGCGCCGCGGGGTGCAAGCCGGCCGGCCTGCGCTCGCCGGCACCGCCAAGACGGTGGCCGAGGCGGGCCTCGCCGCCTGGCGCGACCAGGACACGGACGAGGCCCGGGCCGAGCGGCGCGAGCGCATCGAGCGCTCGATGCGCCTCAGCCTCAACGCCCAGCTGCGCGAGCTCGAATGGGGCCTGCCCTTCCTCGCCAGCGTCGGCTCGGTGACGCCCTTCATCGGCCTGTTCGGCACGGTCTGGGGCATCATGCGCAGCTTCTCCTCCATCGCGGCGAGCCAGGACACCAGCCTGGCCGTGGTGGCGCCAGGCATCGCCGAGGCGCTGTCGGCGACGGCGCTCGGCCTGTTCGCCGCCATCCCGGCGGTCTTGGCCTACAACCATTTCGTCACGGAGCTCGACCGCAGCGGCAAGCGCTTCGGCACCGGCATCGCCGAGCTTGCCGAGCGCTTCGCGCGCGAGCGGCCCGGGGCGGCCGCGGGGATGGTCGACTGATGGCCGCCCGCCCCTCCCTCGACCGCGCCGAGGCGGATGACGGCGCCGGCTACCGCGCCATGGCCGAGATCAACGTCACGCCGATGGTCGACGTCATGCTGGTGCTCCTGGTGATCTTCATGGTGACGGCGCCGCTGATGACCGTCGGCGTGCCGCTGAAGCTGCCGAAGACCGCGGCTGCCAGGCTCGGCAGCGTGCAGCAGCCGATCGTGCTCAGCCTCGACGCCTCGCAATCGGTCTTCCTGCGCAACGATCCCGTGGCCGACGACGACATCGGCCGCCGCCTCGCCGAGGCGACCGGCGGCGACCGGGATCGCCTGATCTTCCTGCGCGCCGACCGGTCGGTGCGCTATGACCGGGTGATGAACGTGCTCGGGCGCATCAGCACGGCCGGCTTCTCCAGGGTGTCGCTGCTGGCGGAGGCGCCGGGGCCGTGACCGGCGCGGTCGCCCCGGCGGGCCCGGATCGCGGCGCCCTCGCGCCGGCGCCGCACCGGCTCGGGCTGCGCCTCGCCGCCGCGCTCGTTGCGCTCGCCCTGCACGGGCTGCTGCTCGTCGCCCTCGCCCGGGTGGCGCCGGCTCCGCCCCCGCCGGCGCCGGTCGGCCGTGACAGCATCACCATCGACCTGGCGCCGGCCCTGTCCGAGGTCTCGGCGGCCAGCGCCCCGACGGCGGTCGAGCCGGTCCCGGCCGACCCGGGCAGCCTCGAGCCGGTCCGGCCGCCGGATCCGACGCCGCCGCAGCCGATGGCGGCGTTGACACCGGCACCCGTGATCCCCGAGACCGAAACCGCCGTCTCGCCGCCTCCGCCGGAGACGCCGCCGCAACCGGCGCAGGCCGCAGCCCCCGTGCCTCCTCCTGCCGCGGCTCGTCCCACCGAAGCGCCGGCGCCCGCGCCGGCCGCCGCCGTTCCCGACAGCCGGCCGGCGATGGAAGCCCCGCCCCCGCTCTCTCCACAGGAGGACGCCCCGACCGTCGCCCCGCCGGTGCCGCCGCCGGCAGAGGCCTCGCACCCCCCACCGGCGGACACGCCGGCCGCCGTTCCGGCGCCTGCGCCGCAGGTTGCGGTGTCCGTGCCGCCGCCGAGCCCGCGGACCGCCCCGCCGGCACCGGCGGTCGAGGCCAGGCCGGTGCACCGGGTGGAGAAGCCCGAGCCGCGGCCGGCCCGTGTCGAAAAGCCCGCGCCGCGCCAGCCGGTCCGTCAGGAGGCGGCGGCGCCGCCCCGCCGCGCCGCCGGCGAGCGCGCCCGGAAGGAGGCGCCCGCTGCCCTGGCCGCCGAGGCCTCGGCCGGCGAGACCGCGCGCGTCGGCGGCAAGGCCGCCGCCGGCGCCGCGACCAACGTCAACGCCTACGTCTCGGCGCTGCGCAGCCGCATCCTCCAGCACAAGCGCTATCCGCTCGCGGCCCATGCCGCGGGCGCCGAAGGCACGGCGGTGGTGCGCTTCCGCATCAGCCGCAGCGGCGCCCTGCTCGGCAGCCAGCTCGCCGCGAGCGCGGCCAACACGGCGCTGGACCAGGAGGCGCTGAGCATGGTGCGCGAGGCCGCGCCGTTCCCGCCGCCGCCGGCCGGCATTCCCGACAGCAAGCTCAGCATCACCATCCCGATCCATTTCAACCAGGAGTGAGCAGGCTCCCGCCCTACGCCTGCGCCTCCGTGGCGCGGCCGGCACGGCGGGCGGCCCGGCGCTCGACCGCGCCGAGGGCGTCGTAGACCAGCACCGCCATGAGGCCGACGATGATGCCACCCTGCAGCACGAAGGCGGTGTTGGAGGTCTGCAGCCCGGCGATGATCACCTCGCCGAGCCCCTTGGCCGCCACCGTGGAGCCGATGGTGGCCGTGCCGAGATTGATCACCACGGAGAGGCGGATGCCGGCGAGGATCACCGGCAGGGCCAGCGGCAGCTCCACCGCGAACAGCCGGCGGGCCGCGCCCATGCCCATGCCGCGCGCCGCCTCGACCGCCGCGGCCGGCACTTCCTTAAGACCGGTGATGGTGTTCTCGAAGATCGGCAGCAGGCCGTAGAGCACCAGGGCGATCAGCGTCGGCTTGATGCCGAAGCCGACGGCCGGCACGGCCAGGGCCAGCACCGCCACCGGCGGGAAGGTCTGGCCGATATTGACGATGCTGCGCGACAGCGGCAGGAACTCCGCCCCGGCCTCGCGGGTGACGAAGATGCCCATGGCGAGCGCCAGCACCGCCGCGGCGAGGCTGGCGCCGGCCACCAGCGCAAGATGCGCCAGGGTCAGGTCGAGCAGGCTGCCCTGGTTGTAGATCGCCGGCGCCCCGTTCTCGGTGAGCGGCCGCAGCAGCGGCTCGAAAAGATTGGGGTCGAGCAGGAAGGCGAGCAGCAGGGCGAGGGCCGCGGCGCGCGCCAGAAGGGGAACGAGCCTCATGCCGCCTGCCCCGCCCGCTTGAGGATCGCCGGCAGGGTGATCCGGCGCGGCGCGCCGTCGGCGCCGGCGACCGGCAGGCTCTCCACCCCGCGCCAGAGCAGGTCTGACAGGGCGTCGCGCAGGCTCGCCGTCTCGGCGATCGGCGTGCCCTCGGCCGTGCCGGACTCGGCCGCCTCGCCGACCTTGGCCAGCGACAGGAGGCGGAACGGCCGATCGCCGCCGCCAACCAGGCGCTCGACATAGCCCGGAGCCGGCCGCGCCAGGATCTCGGCCGGCGGCGCATATTGCTTGAGCCGGCCGCCGTCCATGACGGCGATATGGTCGCCGAGCTGGATCGCCTCCTCGATGTCGTGGGTGACGAGCACGACGGTGACGCCGAGGCGGCGCTGGATCGCCAGGAGGTCCTGCTGGGCCTTGGCGCGGATGAGCGGGTCGAGGGCGCCGAAGGGCTCGTCCATCAGCAGCACCGCCGGCTCGGCCGCCAGCGCCCGCGCCACGCCGACACGCTGCTGCTGGCCGCCGGAGAGCTGGTGCGGGAATTTCGGGCCGTAGGTGGCCGGGTCGAGCTCGAACAGCGCCAGCAATTCCTCGACGCGCCGGTCGACGCGCGCCTTGTCCCAGCCGAGCAGGGTGGGCACGGTGGCGATGTTGCGCGCCACGGTCCAGTGCGGGAACAGGCCGTGGCCCTGGATGGCATAGCCGATGCCGCGCCGCAGCGTCTCGCCCGGCACGGTCGCCGTGTCGCGCCCGTCGATGCGCACGGTGCCGCTGCTGGGCTCTATCAGCCGGTTGATCATGCGCAGCAGCGTCGACTTGCCGCTGCCGGAGGTGCCGACCAGCACGGTGATCGAGCCGCGCCCGACGGTGAGCGACACGTCGTCGACGGCCACGGCCTTGCCGAAGCGGCGGCTGACATGCTCGACCTCGATCATGGGCGGTGTCCTCTCAGGATCTCGATCAGGGCGTCGAGGATGATCGCCGCCGTGAAGGCGAGCGCGATGGTCGGCACGGCGCCGAGCAGCACCAGGTCGGTGGCGGCCTGGCCGATGCCCTGGAACACGAAGGTGCCGAAGCCGCCGCCGCCGATCAGCGCCGCGATCGTCACCAGGCCGATATTCTGCACCAGCACGATGCGGATGCCGGTGAGGATCACCGGCAAGGCGAGCGGCAGCTCGACGCCGAGCAGGCGCTGGCGGCCGGTCATGCCCATGCCCTCGGCCGCCTCGACCACCTCGGGCGGCGTCTGCCCCAGGCCGACGACGACATTGGCGACGACGGGCAGCAGCGAATAGAGGAACAGGGCGATCAGCGCCGGGGCGGTGCCGATGCCGCGGATGCCGAGATCGGCGGCGAGCGGCACGCTGGCGGCGAGCAGGCCGAGCGGCACCATCATCAGCCCGTACATGGCGATGCTGGGGATGGTCTGGATGATGTTGAGCACCGGCAGCGTCACCCCGCGCAGGCTCGGCGAGCGGTGGCAGGCGATGCCGAGCGGCAGGCCCACCGCCACCGCCGCGACGAGCGAGCCGAAGGCGAGCGCCACGTGGCGCCCGCCCTCCTGCCAGAAGCTGTCGGCATGGGAGGCATATTCGCGCATCACGGAGAGCCCGTCCCAAAGGCCGGAGCCGAGAAGGACGGCGAGCCCGGCGGCGGCCGCGGCCAGCACCGCCAGCCGCGCCGCGGGGCCCAACGCCAGCTTGGCGATGGCGTCGGTGACGAGGATGGCGAAGGCGAAGCCCAGCACCCAGAAGCCGGCCGCGGGCGAGACCCGCGCCAACGCGTTGCCCGGCGGCACGAGATGGCCGGGAACCAGGCCGATCAGCACGCCGAGCGTCGCCAGCGCGATCGCCCCGGCGGCGAGGCGGATGCCGGGCCGCCCGCGCCGCAGCGCCACGAGCAGGCCGGCGACGAGGACGGCGAGCCCGGCGGCGGCCACCGCCGGCGGCAGGGCCTCGAACAGCCCGACGCCCCTGCCGGAGACGATGCGGTTGGCCTTGACGGTGGCGAAGGGCTCGAGGACGAGCCCCGCGGCGGCCAGGATCGCGATGACGGCGCCGACCTTGTCGAGGCGAGACAGCAGCGTCCCGGCGGCCGGGACGCGCGCCGGCTCGGCCGCCGCCAGGGACTCTCCGATCTCCGCCATGGCGGCGCTCGCCCCCGCGGCCGCGGCTATTTCACCAAGCCCTTGGACTTGAGGAAGTCGGCCGCCACGTCCTTGGCCGCCTCGCCGTTGACCTGGATGCGGCCGTTGAGCGCCTGCAGGGTCTTGAGGTCCAGGGCTGCGAAGACCGGCTTCAGGAGCTCGGCGATCTCGGGATGGGCCTTGAGCACCGCCTCGCGGATCAGCGGCGCCGGCGCATAGACCGGCTGCACGCCCTTGTCGTCGTCGAGCACCACCAGGCCGGCGGCGGAGATGCCGCCATCCGTGCCGTAGACCATGGCGGCGTTGACGCCGTCGGTCTGCTCGGCCGCCGCCTTGATGGTGGCGGAGGTATCGCCGCCCGACAGCACCAGGAGCTGGTCGGGCTTCAGCGCGAAGCCGTAGGTCGTCTGGAACGCCGGCAGCGCTGCGGCGCTGTTGACGAACTCGGCCGAGGCGGCGAGCTTCACCTGGCCGCCGCCCGAGACGTATTTGCCAAAATCGCTGAGCGTCTTGAGATGGTTGGTGTCGGCCACCGTGCCGACCAGCCCGATCGCCCAGGTGTTGTTGGCGGGCGAGGGCGTCAGCCAGACGATCTTGTTGGCGTCGTAGTCGAGCGTCTTGGCCGCCTCGTAGCCCTTCTCGGCGTTCTTCCACAAGGGATCGTCCGCCTTGTTGAAGAAGAAGCCGGCATTGCCGGTATAGTCGGGATAGATGTCGATCTCGCCCGCGATCAGGGCCTTGCGGACGATCGGCGTGGTGCCGAGGCCGATCTTGTTGGTCACGGCGATGCCGTGCGACTGCAGCACCTGGGCGATGACGTTGCCGAGCAGGTTGCCCTCGGTGTCGATCTTCGAGGACACCACCACGGCATCGGCGGCCTGCGCCGTGCCGGCCAGGAGGGTCAGCGCCAGCGCCGCACCCCAGGATTTGAACGATCGGACCATGACACTCTCCTGATTGAATCCGGGCGGCCTCGGCGTGCGCGGGGCACGGGCACGAAGCCGGCGCGGACGGCCGGCCCTGCTGGGCCGACGGACCGCATCCCGGGCGAGGGCATGCCGACGAGAGAGGGCGCCGGCCTCTCCACCATGGCACGATCGCCCCGGATCGGCAAAAGCGACCATGGCGATCGTCTAAAGTCAATTAATTTTATAGACAATATAAACATGAATATGGCTATGGTCGCGCAGCGACGGCAGCGGCCTCTGGCAGATTCGGGCGGGGCGTGGCGGAGCCGTTGCCAAAACGGCAATGAAGACGGAGCCGCCAGCAACACCGCTCTACTTTCTACTTGCTATGATCGAGGGAGCGATTTAAGAGAATGAGTCTCGAATTACGACGATAACGATCTACTATACTGGTAATCTGTAGAAAGTTTAACTACGGAAACACAGTCCAGTAGAATAAACTTACTGCCCAGGCCGAGCCGCCACCAGGAGCTGCCCATGACCGACGAACCTGCCGTCCGCAGGACCTTGAACGAAGCGGCTGCCAGGCAGCTCGCCAACGCCACCAAGACCCGGGCGCAATGGTCGGGCATCACGCCGCGCTGGCTGGTCTCCTTCCTGCCCTGGACGCCTGTCGAGGCGGGCATCTACCGCCTCAACCGCGTCAAGGAGGCGGGCGGCGAGATCGACGCCGAGGTCGAGTGCTCGCCGCGGCGCGACCAGGATCCGGACCTGCCGGAGACCTTCGTCGATTACGAGGAGGCCCCGCGCGAATATTCGCTCAACGCCGTCACCACCGTGCTCGACGTGCAGACCCGCGTCTCCGACCTCTACAGCCACCCCTATGACCAGATCCAGGAGCAGCTCCGGCTGCTGATCGAGAAGGTCAAGGAGAAGCAGGAGGGCGAGCTGATCAACAATGCCGAATACGGGCTCCTGTCCAACGCCGCGGCGACCCAGCGCATCGCCACCCGCACCGGCGCGCCGACGCCCGACGACCTCGACGAGCTGATCACCAAGGTCTGGAAGGAACCCGCCTTCTTCCTCGCCCATCCCCGCGCCATCGCCGCCTTCGGCCGCGAATGCACCCGCCGCGGCGTGCCGCCGCCGACCGTGACGCTGTTCGGCTCGCCCTTCCTCACCTGGCGCGGCCTGCCGCTGGTGCCCAGCGACAAGCTGCGGATCGACGACAAGGGCCTCTCCAACATCCTGCTGCTGCGCACCGGCGAGAAGAAGCAGGGCGTGGTCGGCCTGTTCCAGCCCGGCGTGCCGGGAGAAGTGCAGCCGAGCCTGTCGGTGCGGTTCATGGGCATCAACCGCAAGGCGATCGCCTCCTACCTCATCTCGCTCTATTGCTCGGCCGCCGTGCTGTCGCACGACGCGCTCGGCGTGCTCGAAGGGGTGGATGTCGGCAAGTACCACGCCTATCCCGACAACTATGCCTGAAGTCTCCGGCGGGGCGCATCCCCGCCTGGAATCGAGCCGCCGGCGGCAAGGCCGCCGGCGTCAGCGCCGTCAGCCCCTGCCGGGAGTTCCGGGTCATGTCGTCACCAACGCCGCCTTCCCCGCCGTCCTGGCCCGCCCCCGACGTCATCGCCCAGCTCGCCAACGCCCTGTTCCAGGCCGGGCCGGGGGAGCCGCCCGGCCTGCCGCTGGCCCCGACCCTGCCGGCCTCGCCGCCGAGCCCGACGGTCGTCCCCGCGTCCTCCGTCGTCACCTCCGTGGCGCCGCTCGCTCCGGCGCAGCCCCCGGTCGGCCCGCCCGACCTGCCGCCGGTGACCATTCCCTCCGTGGTGCCGACGCCGACCATCCCGCCACCGACGCCGCCGGCGGCGCTCGCCGGCACGGTGCCCTCGCCCGTCTCCGGCTCGCCGGCCTCGCCGCCTGGCCTGCCCCAGCCCGGCGGCTCGCCCGGCGTGTTCCTGCCGCCGGTGCCCTCGCCCTTCGACATCGGCGCCCTGCCGCAATCCCTGCGCGATCTCCTCGCCCTGGTGCCGCCGGATCATGCCGGGCGGCCGCCGGCCGTCGAACCGCCGGCGGCAGCCGCGCCGGCCGGTCTCGGCGGGACGGTGCCCGGCATCTATTTTCCGCGCGACGGTGAGACGCTGCCCGCGGCGAACGAGGTGCTGGCGCCGCCGCGGGCGCCTGCCCCCGATCTCGGCGGCCTGACGCCGGGCCTGCGCCCCGAGCTCGTGCCCGACCTCGGCACGTCGCACCGACCCTTCGACGCCGGCTCGGTCAAGCGCGACTTCCCGATCCTGCAGCAGCAGGTGCACGGCAAGCCGCTGATCTGGCTCGACAATGCCGCGACCACCCAGAAGCCGCAGGCGGTGATCGACCGGCTGTCTCATTTCTACGAATATGAGAATTCCAACATCCACCGCGCCGCCCACACCCTGGCCGCCCGCGCCACGGATGCCTATGAATCCGCACGCGAAAAGGTCCGCCGCTTCCTCAATGCCGGCTCGACCAAGGACATCGTCTTCGTCCGCGGCACCACGGAGGCGATCAACCTGGTGGCGCAGGCCTGGGGCCGGCGCAACGTCAAGGCCGGCGACGAGATCGTCATCACCTGGCTGGAGCACCACGCCAACATCGTGCCCTGGCAGATGCTCTGCGCCGAGGTGGGCGCGCGCCTGCGCGTCGCGCCGGTGGACGACACCGGCCAGGTGATCCTGGAAGAGTACGAGAAGCTGCTGTCGCCGAGGACCCGCATCGTCTCGATCACGCAGGTCTCCAACGCGCTCGGCACCGTCGTGCCGGTGCGCGAGATGACGGCCATGGCCAAGCGCCACGGCGCCACGGTGCTGGTCGACGGCGCCCAGTCGGTGTCGCACATGCCCACCGACGTCCAGGCGATCGGCTGCGACTTCTTCGTCTTCTCCGGCCACAAGGTGTTCGGCCCCACCGGCATCGGCGTCGTCTACGGCCGGCCGGACGTGCTGGCGCACATGCCGCCCTGGCAGGGCGGCGGCAACATGATCGCCGACGTCACCTTCGAGAAGACCGTCTACCAGGGCCCGCCGGAGCGCTTCGAGGCTGGCACAGGCAATATCGCCGACGCCGTCGGCCTCGGCGCCGCCATCGACTATGTCGAGGCGATCGGCATGCCCGTCATCGCCGCCTACGAGCACGAGCTCCTCGTCTACGCCACGGAGACGATGCTGGCGGTGCCGGGCCTGAAGCTGATCGGCACGGCGAAGGAGAAGGCGAGCGTGCTCTCCTTCGTGCTCGACGGCTGCCGCACCCAGGATGTCGGCGTGGCGCTGGACCGCGAAGGCATCGCCGTGCGCGCCGGCCATCATTGTGCCCAGCCGATCTTGCGCCGCTTCGGGCTGGAAACTACGGTGCGTCCCTCCCTCGCCTTCTACAACACCCGCGAGGATGTCGATGCGCTGGTGACGGCGCTGCAGCGCATCCAGAGCGGCCGCGGATATCGCCTCGGATGAGCACCGGACAGCCCCTCGCCGACCCCCTCGGCCTCGTCGCCGCCCTGGCCCAGGAGGCTGCCGGCCTCATCGCCGAAATGCGGGCCGAGGCCCGGACCGAGCTGGTGCGGGCGGGCGGGCGCGACTTCCATGTCGGGCAGCTCTTCGGCCGGCCCTGCGTCCTCACCCTGGCGCGCATCGGCAAGGTGGCGGCGGCGACCACCGCCACCGCGCTGATCCACCGCTTCGACGTCGGCGCGATCCTGTTCACCGGCGTCGCCGGCGGCGCCGGGCAGCATGTCCGGGTCGGCGACATCGTGCTCGGCGAGACGCTGCTGCAGCACGACCTCGACGCCAGCCCGATCTTCCCACGCTGGGAGGTGCCGCTCTCCGGCCTGTCGCGCTTTGCGACCGATCCGGCGCTGAGCGAGCGCCTGGAGCAGGCGGTCGCCGGCTTCCTCGCCGAGGATTTCCTGCGCCTGCCCGAGACCTCGCGCGCCCGCCTCGGGCTGACGCGCCCGGCGCTGCACAAGGGCCTGATCGTCAGCGGCGACCGCTTCGTCAACGGCCATGCCGCCGTGGCGCAGCTGCGCGCCGACCTGCCCGACGCCCTGGCCATCGAGATGGAGGGCGCGGCGGTGGCGCAGGTCTGCCACGACTATGGCGTGCCCTGCGCCGTGATCCGCACCATCTCGGACGCGGCCGACGACAGCGCCCATATCGACTTCCCGGTCTTCCTCAGCGAAGTCGCCAGCCACTATTCCTACGCCATCGTCCGGCGCTTCCTGACCGGCGGCTGAGCCGCCTCACTCCGCCTTGCCGTCGTTGCGGGCCTGGGCCTGCGTCACCTGGCTGCCCGGCGGCACGCTGCGGGTCAGCCAGACATTGCCGCCGATGGTCGAGCCGCGGCCGATGGTGATGCGCCCGAGCACGGTGGCGCCGGCATAGATCACCACGTCGTCCTCGACGATCGGGTGGCGCGGCGCCGCCTTGATCAGGTTGCCCTCGGCATCCGCCGGAAAATGCCGCGCCCCGAGCGTCACCGCCTGGTAGAGCCTGACCCGCTCGCCGATGACGGCGGTCTCGCCGATGACGACGCCGGTGCCGTGGTCGATGAAGAAGGATGCCCCGATCTCGGCGCCGGGATGGATGTCGATGCCGGTCCGGGAGTGGGCGATGTCGGAGATCAGCCGCGCCAGCAGGCTGGCGCCGAGGCCGTGCAGCGCATGGGCCAGGCGATAGGCGATGATCGCGGCCATGCCGGGATAGCCGAGCAGGATCTCCGGCAGGTTGGTCGCCGCCGGATCGCCGCGGAAGGCGGCCCTGAGGTCGCTGACGATCAGGCCGCGGATGTCGGGCAGCCTGCGGGCGAAGGTCCCGACGATGCGCTGCGCCTCGCGCCCGCGCTCCGCCTCGCCCGGCTCGCCCTCGCGGGTGAAGGCGAGGTCGCGGCGGACCTGGTCGACCAGCGCCGCCAGCGCCGTGTCGAGGGTGCGGCCGACGAAGCCGTCGATCGCGCCGGCCTCGAGCGCCTCGCCGCTGTAATGGGTCGGGAACAGCGCCGCCGAGAGCCCGTCGAGGATTCCTGTCAGCGCTTCGCGCGACGGCGTCTGCCGGATGCGGCCGCGATGGCGGATATTGTGCGTCACCTCGCGCGACAGGCGCAGCTCGGCGACGATCGTCTCGAGCTCCCAGCCCGGAGCCGCCCCGTCCGGCTCCCCGCCCCACGCCACGGCGGCCGGCCGCTCGCCCGCGCTCGCAATCGTCATGCCGCCGCCCATTGGTTTCGCAATTAAGTTGATAAAATTTATCGACTTTAAATTGCGCGCGTCAAGCCCATGCGCGACCGCCCGCGAAATCGGGATCAGGTACCATGCGGGACTGTCCATGCGGGACTTGGAAAACCGCGATGCAGACATTAAGCTAGATCAGCTGGATTGTTGGAGGTCCGATGCGCGAGGTCGGAGCATTCGAAGCCAAGAACACGCTGGGATCCCTGCTCGACCTCGTGGAGCGGGGCGAGGAAGTCGTCATCACACGACGCGGCAAGCCTGTCGCGCGGCTGGTGCGGGAGACCGTCGCCAAGGACCGTGCTGCCGCCGCCGCGGCAGCACGGCGCATCCGCGAGCGCGCCAAGACGCTGGGAGCCGGCTCGTTCGACTGGGAAACGTGGAAGGCCTATCGGGACGAAGGGCGGCCGTGACCGTTGTCCTCGACAGTTCCGCCACCCTGGCCTGGGCCTTCGGCGACGAGCGGACTCCCGCGATAGAGATTCTGTTCGACGACGTGGTCGCCGACGGAGCGCTGGTGCCCACCCTCTGGCATCTCGAGGTCGCGAACAGCCTGTCGGTCGCGGTTCGCCGAGGTCGCATCACGATCCAGGTCCGAGACGAAGTCCTTGCCGATCTGGCATGCCTCGATATCGTCGTCGACGCCGAGACCGACTTGCATGCGTGGTCGGCAACCCTGAAGATCGCCGATCTCTATCGACTGCCCCTCTACGATGCGGCCTATCTTGAGCTGGCGCAGCGTCGGAGGCTCCCCCTGGCAACGCTCGACACGGCTCTCAGGGAGGCTGCGACGCGGTCGGGAGTGCCGGTCGTGCCGTGATCGATCCGCCGCCTCAATGCCCGTCGATCGCGGCGCGCCAATCGGCGAGGAAGCGCTTGCGCCTGGCCTGGTCGAGCGCGGCGAGCAGGGACGGCCCGACCGGGATCGGCCGGTAGCGGCTCGAGCTCTCCTCCAGGCCCGGCGCGTCGACGCCGGGCGGCGGCGGCCGGTCGACGGCGAAGAAGAAGGATTGCTCCGCCGCCACCGCCTGGCCCCGCTCCGACAGGAGATAGTCGAGGAAGGCCTGCCCGGCCTCGGCATCCGGCGCCCCGACCGGGATCATCGCCGCCCGGCTCAGCATCAGCGTGTAGTCGCGCGGCAGCACGATGCCGATCGGCGCCCCGGCGCGCAGCCGGCGATAGGCGGCCGAGCCGGTCAGGTTGTAGCCGATCAGCACCTTGCCGCTCTCGATGGCCGAGAGCAGCTCGTCCGTGCAGCAGCTCAGCACCTCGTTGGCCCGGCCGATGCGCTCCAGCAGGCGGCCGAAGCTGCTCGATTCCTGCGCGTCGAAGAAGGCGAGGAGATAGCCCGCCTCCGAGCGCTCGATGTCGGTGGTGCCGATGCGCCCGTCATAGGCCTGCGGCTTGGCGCGCAGGAGCTCGATGAGGTGGGGCCGGTCGTGCGGCACGTCCTCAGGCGGCACCAGCGTGCGGTTGTAGACGATCACCGCCGGCTCGAAGGCGAAGCCGAACACCTCGTCGCGCCATTGCGCCCAGGCCGGCAGCCGCGGAGCCGGGCCGGCGGCCCGCGGCCGGGCGCAGCCGTCATTGGCGAGCTTGACGACATGGTCGACCGCCGCGGAGATGACGATGTCGGCCGGCGCCCGGCCGCTGTCGCAGGCGCGCCGCATGGCCTCGAACAGCGCGTTGTCGGGCAGATCGTCGTAGTCGACGGCGATGCCGGGCCTGGTCGCCTGGAAGTCGCGGATCAGCGGCGTCATCGCCGCGACATCGGTCGCCGCATGGATGATCAGACGCTGCGTCTGCGCCCCGCGCGCCGGGAAGCTGACACTCTCCGCCCGTGCCGGCGCAGCGGCGAGGCCCGCCGCGACGAGCGCGAGCACCAGGGCACGGCGGATCGGGCGGGCGATCGTCACGGCCTCTCTCCGGCAGGCACGGCGAAGCTGACGACGAAGCCGTCCGGCCCGTGGCCGAAGCCGATGCGACCGCCATGGCTGCGCGCCACCTCCGCGGCGATGGCAAGGCCCAGGCCCGAGCCGCGGCGCCCGCCCGTGCCGCGGGTGAAGCGCTCCGTCACCCGCTCCCAGTCGGCGGCGGGGATGCCGGGACCGTCGTCCACCACCTCGACCAGGGCCTCCGTCTCCGCCCGCCGCACGCGCACGGTGAGACGTGTGGGCGCGCCGTGGTGCACGGCGTTGCCGATCAGGTTCTTCAACGCCTCCGCAAGGCTGAGGCGATCGCCCTGAACCATGAGGCCCGCCGCCGGCGCATCGAAGGCGACGGCGAGGTCGCGGCCGAGCGAGGCGGGCACCGCCTCGGCGAGCGCCTGGCGGGCGACGACGGCGAGGTCGAGGCTCTCGAACCGCACCGCCTCGGCCCGGTGCATCACCATGGCCCGGCTGAGCAGCTGGTTGGTGAGGCGGCCGAGCTCGCCGGCGCGCTCGCGGGCCCGGCCGACCTGCGCCTCGCGCCGCTCCGGCCGGGTCTCCCCGGCCAGCAGCTCCAGCTGGGCGATCAGCCCGGTCAGGGGGGTGCGGATCTGGTGCGCGGCGTCGGCGATCATCGTCTCCATGGCGGCGAGGCGGCCGGAGAACCGCGCCATGAAGCGGTTGATCGTCGCCACGAGCGCGCCGATCTCGGCCGGCGCCACCACGTCGAGCGGGGCAAGGTCGTTCGGCTCGCGCCCGGCGAGCGCCGCCTCGATCCGGGCGAGCGGGGCCAGCGCCCAGCGCACCGCCAGCATCACGCCGGCCAGCGCCGCGGCGCTCATGACGGCGATCAGGATCAGAGCCTGCTTGAGCAGCTCCGCCGCCAGGCCGTCGCGCGCCTCGCGGGTCTGCGCCACCGTGGTCACGACCCAGCCGCGCACGTCGGGATCCGACAGGAAGCGGGCCTGCGTCGCCATCCGCACGGGCACGCCGCGAAACCAGCCGTCGGCGACCTGCGGCTCGTGCCCCGTCCCGGCGCCCGGCGCCTCCAGCCCTTCGTAGCCGGTGACGAAGGCGCCGTTCGGGCCTTCCACCTTGTAGTAGATGCGGGCGGTGCCGGACAGCGACAGGGTCTCCAGGGCGGAGGGCGGCACGTCGGCGGTCGCCGTGCCGGCCTCCGCCCGCACCGTCTCGCTGATCTGGCGCGCCGCGCTCAGCAGCAGCCGGTCATAGGCGTCGTCCGCCGCCGTGCGAGCATAGTCCCGCGCTCCCAGGGCCAGGATCACGCCGCTTGCGGCGAGCACCAGGGCGATCAGCCCGGTCAGGCGCCAGTAGAGCGTCGGCCCCGGCCGGGTGAGCGGCGCCTCAGTCACGCGCGAGGATCCGGTAGCCGAGGCCGCGCAGGGTGCGGATCTCGGCCCTGGCGCCCGTGAGCTTGCGCCTGAGCCGGGCGATGTAGAGCTCGACCGCGTTGGCGTGCACCGACTCGTCGAAGCCGAACACCTGGTCGAGGATCGCCTCCTTGGCGAGGACGCGCTGGGGCTGGGCCATCAGCACCTCCAGCACGGCGATCTCGCGCCGCGTCAGGTCCACCGGCCGGTCCGCCACCTTGACGCTGCGCGTCGCCTGGTCGAGCACGATGTCGCCGCAGGCGAGGATGTTGACGCTCTGGCCGTGGCGCCGGCGCAGCAGGGCGCGGGCCCGCGCCTCCAGCTCGCGGAAGTCGAAAGGCTTGACGAGATAGTCGTCGGCCCCGAGGTCGAGGGCGCCGACGCGGTCGTCGACCTGGGAGCGCGCGGTGACGACCAGCACCGGCGTGTCGCGCCGGAGGGCCCTCAGCCGCTGCAGGATGTCGAAGCCGTCGCGCCCCGGCAGCGTCACGTCGAGGATGATCAGGTCGTAGGACTGCACCTCGACGAGCTCGAACGCCGTGGTGCCGTCGGTCTCCCAGTCGACGCCGTGCCCCATGCGCTCGAAGCAGGCGACGATCGCCTCGCCGACGTCAATCGTGTCCTCGACAAGCAGGATCCGCACCGTTCCGTCGTCCCGGCAGGGGCCCGGCGCACCCGACGCGGCCGAAAAACCCCTGCGATCGCAATGCCCTAGTGGCGCAGCCGTCCGTGCTGCGCCGTGCGCGCCCGGAACCTGACAGCCTGATGACAGGTTTGCGCCCTAATCTCCTGCCCGAAACGGCGGGGCCGATGCAAGGCCGCCGGCCGTCCAGGACCGCAGGAATGCCTCGTCGCGCCGCAAGCGCGGCGTGGCTGAAGCTGCGCGCCCGCCCCCGAGACCAAGGATTGATGGAAAGCCTGTTTGGAAGTTCGCTCGCCATTGTGCAGATCATCTGGATCGATCTTCTGCTCTCCGGCGACAATGCGGTGGTCATCGCGCTCGCCTGCCGCTCGCTGCCGCCCCGCCAGCGCCGGCTCGGCATGCTGCTCGGCGCCGGCGCGGCGGTCGGCCTGCGCATCATCTTCGCGCTGATCATCACCCAGCTGCTGGCGGTGCCGTTCCTGAAGATCGTCGGCGGCCTCTTGCTGTTCTGGATCGCGGTCAAGCTGGTGCGCAGCAGCGAGGAAACCACGCATGAGGTGCAGGCGGCCGACGGCCTGTGGCGCGCCATCCGCACCATCGCCATCGCCGACGCCGCCATGAGCCTGGACAATGTCCTGGCCATCGCCGCGGTCGCCGACGGCAATGTCTGGCTGTTCGTCTTCGGCCTGCTGCTGTCGATCCCGCTGATCATCGCCGGCTCGGCCCTGGTGATGGGCATCATCACCCGCTTCCCGATCTTCGTGTGGGCCGGCGCGGCGCTGCTCGGCTGGATCGCCGGCGCGATGATCATCAGCGATCCCTGGGTGGTGTCGAAGGCCGGCCCGGACCTGCACGCGCTGGAATGGGCGGTCGCCGCCGCCTGCGCCGCGGGCGTCGCCGCCATCGCGTTCGTGCTGAAGAAGCGGACGGGCGAGGCGACGCCGACCGGGTGAGGTTGGCATTGCGTGTGACGCTTGCAAATCCCCCTCCCCCTTGTGGGGAGGGGGATAGCCGGCGTCGCGCCCTACGCACCCTCCTATCGAGCTCCCCCTCAAGCCCTCCGCCGGACTCCCGCCGTCAGGCCCGCCGACAGCAGCGCGATCCCCGCCCAGAAGGCCGCGGCGCGATAGGCGGCCAGCGCCAGGGGATGGGCGCCGCGGCAGAGCGCCCGGGCGAGGCGGCAGGTGTCGCTGTCGCCGACGAGGCAGGCGCCGGCGGCGGAAAGGTCCATGTAGGCGTAGCCGACCACGTCGCGATAGGTCAGCCACCACCAGCCCACGGCTCCGAGCAGGATCAGGGCGCCGGCAGCGAAGAGGGCGCGGGTCATGGCGGCCTCACGTGGCGAGGCCGAGCGTGCCGAGGATCTCGCGGCGGAGCGCCACCAGGTCGGCGTCGTCGCGATGGCGCGGATAGGGCTTGTCGACCGTGAACTCGGCCTTGATCCGCGCCGGCCGGTCGCTGAACACGATCACGCGGGAGGCCAGGATCAGCGCCTCCTCCACGTCGTGGGTGACGAGCAGCGCGGTGAAGCCGGTGCGCTGCCACAGCGCCACCAGCTCGGCCTGCAGGGTAAGGCGCGTCAGGCTGTCGAGCTTGCCGAGCGGCTCGTCGAGCAGCAGCAGCGCGGGGTCGTTGACCAGCGCCCGGGCCAGCGCCACCCGCTGGGCCATGCCGCCGGAGAGCTGGTGCGGATAGGCGCGGGCGAAGGCGCCGAGCCCGACCAGCTCCAGCGCCGCATCGACGCGCCGCCGCTCCTGGCGCAGCAGGCCGCGCGCCTCCAGGCCCGTGGCGACGTTGTGCCAGACCCGCGCCCAGGGGAACAGGGTCGGGTCCTGGAACACCAGGATGCGGGAGGGGTCGGGCCGCTCGATCGGCCGGCCGTCGCCGCGGATCGCGCCGGCCGAGGGCGGCTCGAGCCCGGCCACCAGCCGCAGCAGGGTCGACTTGCCGCAGCCGGAGGGGCCGAGCAGGGCGACGAACTCGCCCGGCTCGATCCGGAGGTCCACGCCGGCGAGCACGGGCAGGCGCGCGCCGGCGAGGTCGAAATGATGGCTGACGCCGGCGATCTCGATCGCGAGATTCTGCCGGGTCGGGGTTGGTGTCGGGGCCAGGGCCGGGTTCGCCATCAGATGAAGCCCTTCTGCCAGGCGAGCAGCCGGTCCCGCGCCACGAACAGGAGCCGCACGATGCCCGAGCACAGCACCGCCATGATCAGCAGCGTGGCATAGACATTGGCATAGCCGGAATAGGCGGTCTGGAACTGGATGTACCAGCCGAGCCCATACTTGGCGCCGAGCATCTCGGCCACGACCAGCACGGCGAAGGAATAGTAGAGGCCCATGAACAGGCCGACGAAGACGTGCGGCAGCGAGGCTGGTATGGCGACCTTGCGGATCAGGTACCAGTTGCCGGCGCCGAGCACGCGGCCGACATCGTAATAGGCCCGGTCGACCGAGCCGACGCCCGAGGCGGTGAGGATCGCCACCGGGATGCCGGAGGCGAGCGCCACGATGAACACGCTCGCCGCGAAGGTGGTGGGAAAGAAGTAGAAGGTGCAGGGGATCCAGGCCGTGGCCGGCACCGGGCCGATCAGCTTCAGGATCGGCATGCCCCAATAGTGGAAGCGCTTCGACCAGCCCAGCGCCACGCCGATCCCGTAGCCCACGACCACGCCGGAGACGAAGCCGAGCGACCACAGGCGCAGGGTGTAGAGGATGCAGACGAGCAGCCGCGGCCCGTCGGTGACGTAGACGTTCAGCAGCCCGTGCGGCGGCGAGAAGAACGGCTTCGGCAGCCAGCCGGACTTGGCCGTGGTCAGCTCCCACAGGGCGAGCCAGACGCCGACGGCGACGAACCAGGGCCCATAGTGCAGGAGGCCGGCGCGCAGCCGCCCTCCGAGCAGCGGCAGCGTCACGGCGAGCCCGGCGAACACCGCCGCGCCCGCCCCGGTGATGCCGGCGAACAGCCCGGCGCTGCCCCACGGCACCACGTCGGGCAGCGCCACCGTGATCATGGCCGCCGCCGCCCAGGCCAGCGCCGCGAAGGCACCGTTGCGCCAGAGGCCGCCCTTGAGCGATGGACGGGCCGGGAGGGCGCCGATCTCCAGCGCCTGTGTCGCCTCGCTCATCTCAGGCCAGCAGGTTGACCGTGACCCGCTCGGCGAATTCCTTCGGGTCGGTGGTGGGGTCGAGCACCTTGACCAGCTTGAGGTCCTCGGCCGATTTCTGGATCTGGTCGACCAGCGGCTGGCCGATCGGGTGGTTGTGGGCGACGAGGCCGCCGATCACCGCCTTGAGGTCGTCGAGGCTGAGGCCGGCCGGCTTCAGCGTGTCGAAATACCATTGCGCCACCTCCTCAGGATGGGCGGCGGTGTATTCGTGCACCTCGATATTGGCCTCGGCCAGGCGCCGCAGCGCGTCGCGATTGGCCTCCAGGAACGGCCCGTTGGCGCCGAGCACGCAGCAGGTGTGGCCCTCGTAGACGCCGGTCTGGGTATCGGCGAGCTTCACGAAGCCGAACTGCTTCTCGATCGAATAGGCCCAGGGGTCGAGATGGGCGGCGAGGTCGGCCTCGCCGCGATTGACGGACTCGCCGACCAGGTCGAACGGCACCGCCTTCCAGGTCACGTCGGTCTCCGGGTCGATGCCGGCCTTGGCCAGCGTCACCTGGAAGGCGACCTGCGGCGGGGCGCCGATGCCATAGGTGGCGATGGTCTTGCCCTTGACGCCGGCAAGGTCGGTCACGCCCGAGGCCTTGGACGCCAGCAGGCGCTGGCAGCCGCCATGCGAGCCGACGAAGAGCTTGACGTCGAAGCCCTGCTCCAGCGGCTTCAGCCAGTCGCCGATCAGGCCGGCGCCGGCATCGGCCTTGCCGGTGGCGAGCGCCTGGATCAGGGTCTGGCCGCTGGCGCCCTGGTAGAACAGCTCCACATCGAGATTGTGCCTGCTGTAGATGCCCTTGGCGACGCCGAAGCCGAGCGGCGAGTGGCAGGCCGCGACCTCGGTCCAGGCCAGGCGCACCTTGGGCGCCGGCCCGGCGATCGCCGGCGTGAACAGGCCGCGCCCGACAGCGCCGGCCGAGGCGAGGACGCCGACCGTGCCGGCGGTGCGCAGCAGGGCGCGGCGCGACAGCTTGCCCGGTCCTGAGGATGCTGTGGTCATGGAAACCCCCGTTGATGATCCCGTCCGCTTCGCCTCAGGCCGCCTTGCGCGCCGGCTCGCCGGCTTCGCCCGCCTTGGCCAGCGCCTGCTCGATGTCCGCCAGGATGTCGTCGGGATGCTCCAGGCCGACGGAGAGGCGGACATAGCCCGGCGTCACGCCCGCCGCGGCCTGCTCCTGCGGCGAGAGCTGCTGGTGCGTGGTCGAGGCGGGATGGATGGCGAGCGAGCGGGCATCGCCGATATTGGCGACGTGGTGCAGCAGCGTCAGCCCGTCGATGAAGGCGCGGCCCGCCTCGACGCCGCCCCTGAGCTCGAAGCCGACCAGGGCGCCGTAGCCGCCCTTCAGCGCCGCGTCGGCCCGGCGGCGCGGCTCGCCGCTCTGCAGGCCGGGGAAGATGACATGCTCGACGGCCGCGTGCTTCGCCAGGAAGTCGGCGACCTTGACCGCGTTCTCGTTGTGCTGGCGCTGGCGCAGCGGCAGCGTCTCCAGGCCCTGCAGCAGCAGGAAGGCGTTGAAGGGCGAGAGCGCCGCGCCAAGGTCGCGCAGCAGCTTGACCCGTGCCCGGAGGACATAGGCGATCGGCCCGAGGGGCTTGGCCGCCTCGGTCCAGACGGCGCCGTGATAGGCCTCGTCCGGCCGGGTCAGCAGCGGGAAGCGCGCCGCATGCTCCTCCCAGGGGAAATTGCCGCCGTCGATGATCAGGCCGCCGATCGAGGTGCCGTGGCCGCCGATATATTTGGTGGCGGAGTAGACCACCACGGCCGCGCCCTGCTCGAAGGGCCGGGCGATCAGCGGCGCGGCGGTGTTGTCGATCACCAGAGGCACGCCGAGCGAGCGGCCGATCTCGGCCACCTCCCGGATCGGGAAGACGTGCAGCTTCGGGTTCGGCAGCGTCTCGGCGTAATAGGCCTTGGTGCGCGCGTCGGTCGCCCGGCGGAAATTCTCCGGATCGGCGGGATCGACGAAGCGCACCTCGACGCCGAACTGCTTCAGCGTCTGCGAGAACAGCGTCCAGGTGCCGCCATAGAGATCGGTGGAGGAGACGACGTTGTCGCCGGCCTCGGCGACGTTGAGCAGCGCATAGGCCGAGGCGGTCTGGCCCGAGGCGACGGCCAGGGCGGCGGCACCGCCTTCGAGAGCGGCGATCCGCTCCTCCAGCACGCCGGTCGTCGGATTCTGCACCCGGGTGTAGATGTTGCCGAGCTCCTCCAGGGCGAACAGGCGCGAGGCGTGGCCGGTGTCCTGGAACTGGTAGGAGGTGGTCTGGTAGATCGGCACCGCCACGGCGCCGGTGGCCGGATCGGCGCGATAGCTGCCGCCGTGCAGGGCCAGGGTCTCGAAGCGGGTGGACGTGGTGGTCATGGCGGTCTCCGGGACGTGAGGGCGGTCAATAGGCCGAGGCCGGCTCGGGCTGCGCCGACGCGGGCTCGATCAGGTCGGCGTGATGGCGACGGGCGACGTCGGGGTGCGAGCGCAGGCGGCTCTTGAGGTAGTTGCGGCCGACCTCGCGGAAGAGCGGGTTGAGCGGATCCTGCGTCACCCCGCGCGCCTCGGCGGCGAGCGCGGGCGAAAGGTCGAGCACCGGCACGCTGGCGTCGAGCCGTGCCCCGAGGAAGAAGGCGACGGAGAGCCGGTCCGCGCCGGGCGGCGGCGACACCACGCGGTGAACATTGGCCCTGAGGTAGCCGTTCGAGGCCAGCTCGAGAATCTCGCCGATATTGACGACGAAGCTGCCCTCCAGCGGCGGCGCGTCGATCCAGCCGCCCTCCCCCTCCACCTGCAGCCCGTTCTGCTTCTCCTGCAGGAGCACGGTGACGAAGCCGGAATCCTTGTGGGCGCCGACGCCCTGGCTGCTCGACGCGTCCCGGCCGGGATAGCGGATGATCTTGAGGAGCTGGTTGGGGGCGGGCGTGTAGATCGGCTCGAACACGCCCTCGGGCTGTTCCAGCGACGCGGCGAAGGCCCGCAGCACCCGGATCGCCAGGTCGGTGACGGCAGCCTGGTAGGCCAGCAGCACCGGCTTGAGCTCCGGCAGCGCATCGGGCCACTGGTTCGGCCCCTGCAGCCGCGTCCAGGGCGGTGCGGAGGCATCGGCCGGGAGCGCCGGGCGCTCGGCACCGATGTCGATCTGCTCGCGCCAGTCCGGCTTGCCGCGGGTGTGCTCGAAGCCGGCGCGGTTATAGCCGCGGAAATGCGGCGAGTTGACCATCTCGATGGCGAGCTTGTCCGCCTCCGGCAGCGCGAAGAAGCGACGGGCCAGGGCGAGCACCTCGCCGATCAGCCCGGCATCGATACCGTGGCCGACGAGGTAGAAGAAGCCGGGGCCCCGCGCCGCCTGCCGGAGCTCGGCCAGGAAGGCGGCCCGCTCCTGCGGGCCGGCGTCGAAGCGGCTGATGTCGAGGACCGGCAGGGTCTCGCCGGCGGAAGGGCTGGTCATGGCGGGCTCCGTCGGCCGAGGGCCTCGCCGGAGGCAAATCCTTCCGGCGAGGCCGCAGACCGTTTCGGAGATCAGCCGATCATTTCATGATCTTTAAGTCAATTATTTTGATAGACTTTATATTCTAAATTGCTGGCGATCCGGAGTGTATTCTCCTCACCCCAGCGTCAGCAGCAGGTCGGGCCGCAGCCAGAACGGCGGCAGGCAGAGCGGGATCGCCGAGAGCGGCAGGAGATCATCCTTCACAGGCACGCCGAGTTCGTTGCGCACGAAGTCGCGCCGCGCCAGCATCCGGGCGAGCGTGGCGGGGTGGCGCGCCTTCAGCTCGGCCTGCAACGCGGCGTCGGCGAAGACCACGCCGTCCTCGCAGTTGAGCGTCCATCCCGCCGGCATCGGCGCCGGGATGATGTCGACCTGGAACGGCATGCCCGAGGCGATGCGCTCGGTCGAGCCCGGCCGCACCGGCGAATGGGTCCATTCGTCCAGCCCGGTGAGATGGCCGGGGTTGAGCGAGGAGCGCAGGCCGCCCCTGGCGAGGCTCTCGGCGACGGCAGCGTGGATGGCGCCGCCCTCGGCGCCGATGCCTGATGTTTCGTACCAGGTGACGAGCCCGGCGAAATAGTCGGCCGCGGTCTTGAGGAACGCCTCGTCCGCCTCCGCCAGCAGGCCGGCGCGGCAGCTGAGGCCGCCCCACAGGCCGATCCCGACGGTGACCCCGTCGCCGCGCTCGAGGATGCGGGCGGAGGGGCTGCGCAGGCCCATGATCGTCTCGCCCGGGCCGCCCGAGGCCAGGATGGTGTGGCAGCTCATGGGCTCGCCGGCATAGCCCATGCGCGCCGCGGCGGCGAACTCGCTGTCGCCCGGCCGCGCACCCGCCACGATGCGCCAGAGCGCCGCCGAGCCGCGCGCCGCCGCCCATTCGAAGGCGGCGATCTGGTCGGCGTCGATGGTGCTGCGCAAGCCGGTGGTCGGGTGCAGCAGCAGGGCCGTGACATCGCTCACCTCACCGCCGGCGCCGGCGACGCGCCGCAGCGAGTCGACCACGAAGGCCGGCGCGAAGAAGCTCGGCGCCTCCCCGTCCCACTCCTCCGGCTCCAGATATTTCCAGCCGGCGAGGCCGACACTGTCGCCGGCCCTGATGCCCACCGCCCGCAGCACGTCGACGAGGCTCGCCCGGCGCGAGCGGTCCTGGCCCATCAGGCTGAAGGACTGGCAGAGCACGGTCTCGCAGCCCTCCAGGCCGGCGATCGGGGTGTAGGATTCGCATTCGTTGCCGACCACCAGCACGCGGCGGCCGGCGCCGAGGAGCAGCAGCGCCTCCTCGAAGCGCGGCTCGAAGCCGGTGAGGAAGGCGATGTTGGCGAAGTGCTCGCGGTCGGCATAGACCGCCACCCAGTCGCAGGCCGCCCGGGCCGTGAGCGCCTCGCAGCGCGCGGCATAGGTGGCGGCCGGAATCCGCGGCTGCTCGCCGGGCGCGCTGAAGTCGGGGATGGAGATCGGGCGGAGGGCGACGGCCATGGCGGGCATCCTGTGGCGGAACGACAATCTGGTCAGGCGGACGGCAGCACGCCGAAGGCGGCGAGCGGCAGGTGCACGGTGAGGCGAGCGCCGGGCTGGAAGCGCTCCGCCTCGCCGGCCGGGAACTGCACGATCAGCTCGGGCCCGCCGTCCGGCTGCAGCACCAGCCGGTCATGCGCCCCGAGGAAGGCGACGTCGCGGATCACGGCGCTGACTGCCACGGCCTCGGGCACGGGCGCCAGGCTCGCATGCTCGGGCCTGACCCACAGCGTCGCCGGCGCGCCGGCGACGAGCGGCGTGCCGTCGCTCGCCCGGCCGATCGGCAGCAGGCCGGCGAAGGTGCGGATGGCGCGGCCGCCGGGCCCGGCCTCCACCCGGCCCTCGAACAGGTTGTTGATGCCGAGGAACTCGGCGACGAAGCGCGTCGCCGGCCGGCCGTACATCTGCCGCGGCGTGCCGATCTGCTCGATCCGCCCCTGCCGGAACACGGCGATGCGATCCGACATCGAGATCGCCTCCTCCTGGTCGTGGGTGACGTAGACGAAGGTCACCCCGGTCTCCCGGTGCAGGCGCTTCAGCTCGCGCTGCATGCTCTCGCGCAAGGTGCGGTCGAGCGCCGAGAGCGGCTCGTCGAGGAGCAGCAGCTCCGGCCCGAAGGACAGCGCCCGGGCCAGCGCCACACGCTGCTGCTGGCCGCCGGAGAGCTCGCGCGGCCGGCGCCCGGCGAGCGCCGCCAGGCCGACCAGCGCCAGCATCTCCTCGACCCGCGCCGCGATGCGCGGGCGCGGCCAGCGCCGGATCTCCAGCGGGAAGGCGATATTCTCGGCCACGCTCATGTGCGGGAACAGCGCATAGCCCTGGAACACCAGGCCGAGGTCGCGGTCCTCCGGGTCGAGCCGGGTGATGTCCCGGCTCATGAGGCTGATCACGCCGCGATCGGCGAGCACGAAGCCGCCGATCGCCATCAGCAGCGTCGTCTTGCCCGAGCCCGAGGGCCCGAGCAGCGTCACGAACTCGCCCTTCTCGACCGCAAGGTCGATGCCGCCGAGCGCCGTGACGGTGCCGTAGGACTTGGCGAGGCCGCTTATGCCGAGAAAGCTCATGGGCTCGGGATCGGGCTCAGAGGGGATCGCGGGCGAGCGGCGCCGTCGAGCAATGGATGCCGCCGCCGCCGAGCTCCACCGCGCCGTAGTCGATCGGGATCACGGTGATGCCGTTCTTGTCGAGCACGTCGGCGAGGCGCGCGCCCATCGTGTCGTGGACGATCACCCGCCCCGGCGCCACGGCCAGGCAGTTGACGGAGAAGGCATTGTCGTCGGGCGGCAGCTCGATCAGCTTCATGCCGCGCTGCTTCAGCGTCTCCAGGAAGACGTAGGGCAGCTCGTTGACGTTGACGATGGCGGTGTCGACGTCGACCATCATGAAGCTGCCGTCGATATGGATGCGGTAGCCCGGCATCGGCACCTTGATCAGCTCGACGCCGAGCGTCGCCAGCACCGCCTCGAGCTGCCGCACGCCCTCGGGGTTGCAGGCGACGCTGACCGAGCAGACCGCCGTCCTGGCGTCGATCATGGCAAAGCCGCCGCCCTCGAACACCGACTCGCCGTGCAGCGTCGCCAGGATCGGGCAGCCCGCCTTGGCCAGGGCCTGGGTCACCGGCAGCTCCTCGCCGCGCCGCACCTTGCGGGCCATGCGCGTGACGATGGCGCCGCCCTTGACGCTGATGACGCTGTCGCGGGTGAACACCTGCTTCATCCGGCCCGGCGCGGCCTTGTCGACATAGATCACCGCGACGCCCTCGGCCTTCAGCGTCGCCGCCAGGGTGTCGTGCGCCTTCTGCATGGCGGGAAGGTCCGGCATGGTCTTGCCGATCCAGTACCAGCCCTTCTCCGGATCGCCGAAGCCGCCGATCTCCGGCATCGGCCGGTTCTCCACCACCGAGAGCTCCTCGCCCGGCCGGTGCATCAGCACGGCGCGCAGGCGCCCGACGTCGCTGGTGCAGCCCCAGGCGCGGCCCCAGACCTCGGCCTGCTCGCCCGGGTCGGCGAAGCCCGGCGCCGGCACCGAGCCGAAGATCTTGAAGAAGGTGTTCTCGCGATATTCGTGCTCGCTCATCGCGGGGGTGTGGGACATCGGGGTTCTCCTTGGGGATGATGGGATGCGTCAGGCCGGCTGCCCGCGCCGGACGAGGCGCAGGGCGAGCGCCAGCACGGTGGCGAGGAGCAGCACGCTGGCGATGGCGGCGAGCGCGGGGTCGACGGAATCGGTGATGCTGGTCCAGATCCGGCGCGGCAGCGTCACCACGTGGCGGCTGGTGATGAACAGCGTCACGGTGATCTCGTCCCAGGAGGTGACGAAGGCGAACAGCGCCGCGGCGGCGACGCCGAGCCGGATGTTCGGCAGCACGATGCGCCGGAAGACGGTCGGCGGTCGGGCGCCGAGGCTGCGCGCGGCCCGCACGATCGCCGGGTCGAGATTGGAGAGCGAGGCGCCGACGGCCAGCACCGTGAACGGTAGGCAGAGGACGACGTGCACGAGCACCACGCCGGTCGGCGTGTCGAGCAGGTCCAGCCTCGCCCAGAGCCGGAAGATGCCGACGGCATAGACGATCGGCGGCACGATCATCGGCGCGAGCAGGACGAGGCGGGTGAGCGAGGGCCACCAGCCCTTCATGGTCCACACGCCCATGGCGTAGGCGGCGCCGGCGGCGGTCGCCACCAGGCTCGCCACCGCGGCGATGGCAAGACTCGTGCCGATGCTGGCGAGCCAGCCGTTGCCGGGCACGAGCAGGGCCGCGAAATGGCTGAAGGAGATGCCGTGCTGCGGCAGCGACAGGTAGTCCTGGTCGGTGAGCGCCACCGGCACGACCACCAGCACCGGCACGAAGAGGAAGGCGAGCAGCAGCCAGGCGCCGGCCTTGCCGAGCACGAGGACGGGGCGGGACCTCATTGCCGGACCTGCCCCTCGAAGGCGGCGCGCAGGGCCGGGCTGCGCATCGCCAGGAAGATCGCCGCCCCGACCACGACAAGCAGCAGGGTGGCGAGGCTGGTCGCCACGCCCCAGCGCAGCGTGTTGGTGATCTGCACCGAGATGTATTCGGCGATCATCACCGTGCGCCCGCCGCCGAGCAGGGCCGGCGTGATCAGGAAGCCGAGCGAGAACACGAAGACGAAGATGGCGGCGACCGCGATGCCGGGCAGGCTGAGCGGCAGCCACAGCCGGAGCAGCACCGTCCCCGGCCGGGCGCCGAGCGAGCGCGCCGCCTGCATGATGCGCCGGTCGATGCCGGCGAGGTTGGCATAGAGCAGCAGGATGGCGAAGGGCATCATGTAGTGCACCATGCCGATCACCACGCCGATGCGGTTGTTGGCGAGCTCGAGCGGGTCGGTGATCAGGCCGAGCGCGGCGAGGGTCGAGTTGATCACGCCCTGGCGCCGCAGGATGGTCATCCAGGCGAAGGCGCGCACCAGCACCGAGATCCAGAACGGCACCAGCACCATGAGCAGGGCGGCCTGGCGCAGCCGCCCGCTCATGTGCACCAGGGCGAAGGCGACGACATAGCTCGCGACCAGCGTCAGGGCGCAGGTGAGCAGCGTCACTTGCAGCGTGGTCGCCAGCACCCGCGCCACGGCCGGGCTGTCGAGCAGCCCGGCATAGTTGCCGAGGCCCGGCACCGGCTCCTCGACGCTGATCGCCAGCACCGTGCCGAGCGGCACGAGGTAGAGCGCCGTCACGATCAGGCATGCGGGCACCGTCAGCCCGAACGCCCAGCGCTGGAACGCGGTCATCGCCCCTGCCCTGCCCGAGTGCTCAGTGCGAGGAGATCAGGTCGAGGAACTTGTTCTGCAGCTCCGCCTCGGTGTCGGTGTAGTAGGCGGCGCTGATCGGCAGGTGCGACCTGGCGTTGTCGGGGGCGAGGGCATAGACCGCCTTGTCCTCGGGCGTCATCAGCGCCAGCGCCTTGGGGTTGGTCGGCCCGTTGCCCATGGCCCGCAGCAGCGCGATCTGCGGCTCCGGATCGAGCGTCGCATTGATGAAGTCGAACACCTTCTTGCCGGCCGGGTTGCCCTTGGGCACGCACCAGGCGCTGGCGAACAGCAGGTTCTCGTTCCAGGTCCAGTCGAACTTGCCGCTGCTCTCCTTCTTCAGGAGATTGGCGCGGGTGTGCCAGATATTGCCCATCACCACCTCGCCGTCGCGGAACAGCTGCTGGCTCTGGGCGCCGGACTCCCAGAAGATGATGTCGTCGAGATGGGGCTTCAGCTTCTTGAAGGCCCGGTCGACGTCGAGCGGATACATCTTGTCGGGCGCGACGCCATCGGCGAGCAGCACGCCTTCGAGCTGGCCCTGGATCCATTTGCACATGGTGCGCTTGCCCGGGAACTTGTCGAAGTCGAAGAAGTCGGCCCAGCGCGTCGGCAGGCCGTTCTTCATGCGCGAGGTGTCGTAGGCGAGAATATTCGAATAGACGTAGTTGGCGACGCCGAACTCGACGGCGAAGTCCGGCCCGACCTTGGACTTGTCGACGATCGTGTAGTCGATCGGCTCGAGGAAGCCGCCCTTGCCCAGCGTCATGCTGTCGCCGACGCCGCTGTCGGTGACGTCCCAGATCACCTTGTTGGCCTGCACCATGGCGCGCACCGCGCCGATGGCCGGGCCGGAGCCGTCGATCGACAGCTTGATGCCGGTCTTGGCCTCGAACGGGGCGCCGAAGGCCTTCTGGAAGGCGTCCACGGCCGCCCCGCCCCAGTTGCACAGCACGATCTCGCCCACGTCGGCGCGGGCGGTGCCGGGCCGCACCGCGGCGACGAGGCCGAGCGCGCCGAGCGCCGTCAGGAAGGCGCGCCGGTCGATCCGGCCCGCCTGGAGGTTGTCCGCCGCGACGAGCAGCGCATCCTGCTGGAACGAAGTGTCGTTGGTCATGGCTCTGATCCTTCTGGATGGAAGACGCCGCGTTTTTGCGGTCTGTCCTGGGGCGGGCGGTGTCAGCTCATGTCGAAATAGGCGGCGCTCTTGTCGGCCATCACCGACTGGTCGAACTCGAGGTTGCGGATATGCGCCTGCAGCGCGTCGGCGGCCGCCTCCCGGTCGTTGGCCCGGACATGGCGCAGCACCGCCTGGTGCTCGCGCATCACGGCGGCGAGGTGCGGCTTCTCCAGGCCGACGAGGAACTCGATGCGGGCCATGTCGGCGGTGATGAACTGGCAGGCGGTCCAGGCGACGGGATGGCCGTAGGCCGCCATCAGCTGGCGGTGGAACTCCATGTCCTCCCGGTGCATCGTCAGGAGATCGCCGGCGCCGACGGCCTGCTTCTGGCGCCTGAGGCAGGCGTCCAGCTCCTCGATCTGCGCCAGCGTCGGCGTCGCCCCGGCCCGACGCACCACCGTGCTCTCCACCGCGGCGCGCACGAACACCGCCTGCTTCACCTTGCCGAAGCTGACGCGCGACACCCGTGTGCCGCCCTGCGGCGCGATCTCGATCAGCCCCTCGTCCTGCAGGCGCTTGAACGCCTCGCGCACCGGCGTGCGGCTGACCGAGAAGGTCTCGGCCACCTCCGATTCGGAGACGCGGGTGCCCGGCCTGATCGCCGTGGTGACGATCGCCTCGCGGATACGGTCATAGGCGCGCTCGGCGATGGTGTCGCGGCGCTCGGTGCTGGCCAGGCTGGCTGGGGCGAGATCTAACGGCATACCGGTATACTCAGATCGAATGTGCAACGCTGTCAAACGATCTTTTCGGGCAGCGCCGGCGATCGCGCCGCTCGGGCCGGCGACGGCGCGGATTCGACCGCTACGCCTGGAAAATCGGCAATTCCTGCTCACGGATCGACCAGATCCTTGCGGTCGGCCCGTTGGCAGCCCCCGTTCTGCCTCACCACAGCCGGCTGTGGAAATTTCCGGCGGCGGCATACTTGTATACCGCCTTGGTCGCAATTACCCTCCCGGCATCGGCCGCGGCCTGCCGCGCGCCGGGGCCGGGGGAAGACCGAGGCAAAGGAGACGACGTGTCACCGAGCGAAATCGCGCTGCGGGCGGATCTTGCCGCCGCCTATCGGCTGATCGCCCATTTCGGCATGGACGACGTGATCCACACCCATCTCTCCGCGCGCCTGCCGGACGAGCCGGACAAGCTCCTGATCAACCGCTACGGCGACCTGTTCCGCGAGGTGACGCCGGAGAGCCTCGCCGTGATCGACCATAGCGGCAGCCAGGTGCGGGGCCAGCAAGTGCCGCTCAACACCGCCGGCATCGTCATCCACACCGCCATCCACGCGGCGCGGCCGGACGCGGCCTGCGTCATCCACACCCACACCGCCGCCGGCGTGGCGGTGAGCTGCCAGGAGGATGGCCTGCTGCCGCTCAACCAGACGGCGCTGCTGTTCTACGGCCGGCTCGCCTATCATGATTTCGAAGGCATCGCCCTCGACCGCGATGAACAGTCCCGGCTGGTCGCCGACCTCGGCGACTGCAGCGCCATGATCCTGCGCAACCACGGCCTGCTCACCGTCGGCCGCTCGGTCGGGGAAGCGTTCTCGCTGATGTACAATCTGGAGCAGTCCTGCCGGATGCAGGTGATGGCGCTTTCCGGCGGCCGGCCCCTGCGCCTGCCCACGCCGGACGTGATGCGGCGCACCGCGGCCCAATACGCCGCCGACCCCGACGGCGCCGCCGAGCTGGAATGGGCGGCACTGCGCCGCCTGGTCGGAGCGCCGCCCGCGGCCTGGACCTAGAAAGCCCCCCCTCCCGCTGGTGATCTGTCCCGCGCTCGATGGCGCGCTCATTCGCACGAGCCACTATGTCAGGCTGGAGGATCTTGAGGCGCGCCTCGATCTGAAGCTCGCCTCGCCGCCCCTCGATGCGTTCCTTAGACTCGGCAGGGCGGAGCGAAGGTTCATGCCAGAGCATCTTCCAGCGAACCGGCCCTCGGTTCGCGTCAAGACAATGCGCCAAAACAAAGAGATAGAGAGAGCAATCGATTCAACTTGAAGCGATCACGTGCTGGAGCAAAGCGCGTTTGGATGGAAACGGTGCTTTGCTCCAAATTCGAGCAGCAATCATGCGCTGGGCTTGTCGCCTGGTTAATCATCCTGTTCGCCATCGACCGATACGTCCTGGCCATGCTCCAAGATAAGATGAAGATTGAGCTTCTTGCCGCTGAACGACAGGATGTATTTGCGCTGGCCGCCATATCCCAGATCTTGCGCGTCGATGACGAATGTGTGCCCGTTCAACCACGCTCCCTTGGCGGCCGGCACGTGACCCGGGTCGTAACCGGAGATCGCCGGCGTGCCTTTGCGATAAAGCCCGTCAAGTCCGATCGGCGTGTCGTACGAGCCCGAAAAAATGGTCGGATGGTCCGAATACAGTTGGACCTCCATATGCGGACGAGGATCGGTCAGAAACAGGGTGAGCGACTGCAATCGCAGGCCCAATCCAAGGCCCAGTCCGAGGTCGCCGTCAGGAAATTTGTAGGCCTTTCCCGAGATGATGGAAGCCATCTCCGACGTTGGGCCAACGGCTGTCGATGTTTCGACCGCAACATCCTTGATCGCATCGGCAAGCGTCTCGGTGGCATTCCGGTTCTGCGGGAGCGCCGCCCCCGACTTGACCGCCGCATCGACACCTTCGATCAGGGCGGATTGCGCAACATACTTGTGGGCCGTCACGACGGCTACGATATCCAGATCGGGAAATACCGCTATATTCTGGCCGTGCCAGCCATTCGCCATGAAAACGTGTTCCTTGGGAAAAACCCAGAAAAAATTTGAGTAGTGCAGATCGGGATCGAATGACGCGTGCATGCTCACTGTCGCGTGGTCCAGGACATCCGCCCAACCCGCCGGAAGAAGTTGCTTTCCCTCCCATTCACCGTGATGCAAATATAAATAGCCGATCTTCGCCATGTCGCGTGGCAGCAAGGTCAGCGACCATGCCCCCATCGTGAGACCTTGGGGATCGCGGTCCCAGTGCCAATTGGTAATGCCTAGCGGGCCAAAAAGCTTTTCCCTAGCATAGTCTTCAGCAAGCTTTCCCGTGAGTTTGGTGATGATTGCGGAAATTAGATTCGGATTGCCGTCAATGTAATTGAAAACCTCTCCCGGCGCGTGCGCCATAGGGCGATCGAGAGTGAATTGGGTCCAATTGGAACTTCGGTACTGGTCGACAAGAGTTTGCTCCTTGCCGCCCTCAAATCCCTGGTCCCAATCGAACCCGGAGGTCATGTCCAAAAGGTTCTGAACCGTGACGGCTTTCTTTCTGTCGTCGACATTTGCGATGTTGCCGCCGGCGAAAAAGTCCAACACCGGGTGATCGAGGCGGTCGAGCTGGCCGTCCCTGTAGGTCATTCCGACCAGAGTGCTGATAATGGCTTTGGTGCACGAATGAATCTGATGCGGAATGTCCGCCGTGTAGGGAGCATAGTAGGCGTCCAGGACAATTCGCCCATGACGCTCGACGAGGAGACTGTCAAAGCCGTGGCTTTCTCCAAAGGCGACGAGCTTGGCGAGCGCCGCCGAATCCATGCCTTGCTGTTCCGGCGTGGACGTCGGCCATTCCCGGGTCGGCCACGCTGACTGGTCCGGATCTTGCGCGCCCGCAGACCCGCGGTCAGCGACCGCCAGCAGAGCGCATAAGCTCAACGCCACGCTCAGAACGAAACGTCTTTTGACTTGCATGTCCATGGGTGTCTCCGATCTCGCAGAGACTATGCTGAGCAGTGGTCGCGTATTCTCGCCGAATCCTGGAAGACGGCTCGCCGATTTCTCAACGCGGCTCGCCGATTTCAAAATTCCGCACTTCGCTCAGCGGTTTAGACAGCGCCTTGGCGAGAGCGAGACGACGAAACTCGGTCGGCGTCAGGCCGGTGTCTGCCTTGAAGGCGCGGTTGAACGGCCCGAGCGACTGGAAGCCGGCGTCCATGGCGATCGTCAGGACCGGCACATCCTTTTGGCCGGCATCGGCGAGAGCCGTCTTGGCCTCGTCGATCCGATAGCGGTTGAGAAAGGCGTTGAAATTGCGGTGGCCGAGCCCCTCGTTGATGACCTGCCGCAGCCGATATTCCGGCAGGCTCATCAGCGCGGCGAGAGAGCCGATGGTCAGGCCCTCGCGGCGATAGGCGCGCTCGGCCGTCATCAGCCTCTCCAGACGATTGAGCAGTGCCGGTTCGATCGCCGGGCGATCATCGTCCTTGACTGGAGCAGACGAACGTCGGTCGGCGGCCATGCCGGCCAGCGCGGGGGTGAGTGCCGGACCGATTGTAGCCGCGCGGAACAAGTCCCAACTGGCGAGGGCCGCCAACAGGCAAAGACCGAGCGCGTCGGCGAGGTTTCGGACCAAGGAGGGCCATGCCGGGATGGCGACGGAGGAGAGATTCGCGGCCGCGTTCATCGCAATATAGGCCAGCGTCCCGATCAGCACGGCAACGCGCAGCCGGCGACGCCGGGCGACCAGATCCATTCGCCAGGTGGCGAACGTCCGAGCCACCGCGAGCACCGCGAGGCCCAGATCGGAGAACGTCAGGCCCCGGTCGAGCACCGAAGCTGCGGCGCCCGTGACAACCCCGCAGGAAGCAGCGAGCGTCAGGCCGACCAGAGCGCCCCATATGCCGGCATACCAGGGCCGGAAGACAAAATCGTCGTCGAAAGCCACTCGAGCCCAGAGCCAGAAAGCGATCGGTCCACTCGCCGATAGCGCAATCAGAGGCAGGCTCCACCAATGCCATTCCGCTGGGAAGCCCGGCGCCCCGACGATGGCAGAGGCGGCGCCCGCACCGGCCAGCGAGGCGCTGATACGCGCCGCGATCACCTCGGGACGATCGCGCAAATAAACGACGGCGACCATCAGGAGCAACCCCGCAGCCGCTCCGCGACAGCCGTTATCGAGAGCGATGAAACCCGCGCTATTCACTCTGGGGGCGCCCCGTCAAAGAGCGCTCTTGCGCCATCTCTCAAAACCTGAACCGTTCCGGGCGTTTTCGCATTCCACATTGATTTTTGCGCCATCGCAAGTGCGTTCTCACAGTCGAGAGGAACAGGCCAGCCGTCGGCAATGAACGTCTGCTTCGTCTCGCCGCTCGTCCAAACCCGCCATTCCGCGCCCGGCCAGTTGAAGACATGCCAGGGGTGAAGAAGAGGCCGCCAGCCCCACGGCCTCTTCGGCGCAGTGATCGCGCCGGTCCCCGTCGGGCTTGGCCGGCTTGCCGCCGCCGGGAGCGGGGGTATAATGCCTCGATGGCAGGCAGCTCGGCCGATCTGAAAGCGTTTTTGCTCGCCACACCCTTCTTCGGTGGCCTCTCATACGCAAGCCTCGATCTCCTGGTCTCGATGCTGGTCGAGTGCCGCTTCGACGTCGGGGCCATAGTCGTTGCGGAAGGAGAGCCCGGGCGCTCGATGTTCATTGTTCACTCCGGCGAGCTGGTGGTGAGCAAGGGCGGGGATTCGGGGCGCGCAATTCCCATAGCCGGTCTCAAGCCGGGTGATTTCTTTGGCGAAATGACGCTCATCGAGATGCAGAACCGATCGGCCACAGTCGTCGCGGAGAGCCCGACCGTGCTGTACGAGCTCACGGCCGGAAAACTCTACGCGTATTACAAGGCCGACATCCACGCGTACGTGATGGTGATGCAGAATATCAACCGCGAGCTTTGTCGGCGGCTCCGGCGCGCCGACGATTGCATTGCCGAGCTGCGGATGCTTCACGCGAGTCGATGAGGGTCGCATGCGCCATCTGCCGTATCCAGCTGATGGTGCAGGCCGACGGCCGCCCCCTGCGGCTGGCCACGCAGGACGTGATGCAGGGCACCGCTGCCCAGTTCGACGGCATCGCCGAGATGGAATGCCGGGCGCTGCGCCGCCTGGTCAGGGTGCCGCCCTCGGCCGCGGCTCGAGCTGAAGCAGCTGCGCCGGTATTCGTTGCCGGCTAATCTCTCATGAGGCGTGAGGACGGGATATGTTTTCCAAGCTGTTCGGACCGAGGCCAGGCAAAACCGTCGATGCCCGGCGGAGCGCTCAAGCCCAGCGCCCGACGAGCGAGGCCGCCAAGGCGGAAGCAAAGGCAAACCCCGGCGGCTGGATCTACGAAATCGGAGGCGGCTACAACAACACCGAGGCGGTGCCTCCACAGGCCATCAGAGGGGCCTGGAAAGTGGATGAGCGGGGCGAGATCACGGACGAATACAAGGCAAATCCCAATTTCGATCCCAGCTTCAGAAAACCTCATCCTTGAGAGCACCGGATCACCCGGGCTCGGCGTTGTGGCAAGCATCGCGCAGGCAATGGCAGGAGGGCGTGGCCGGCTTGACCACGACCCGCAGCACCATGGCGATGCCGGCGTCGGTTACGCTGCCCTGTAAAAGGCCCAGCGATCCGCGCCGCCTCCCGGCCCGTGCTCCAGCCAGTTCATGGCAAATTCGATGGCGGCGATATCCATTTCAGGCGTGTATACGTTCAAGCTCATCATCTTTTGGTCATAGACCATCTGACCGGACTTGATCGCTTCCAAGAGATTGGACAAATCCTCTTCGTGCAGAGGTATTTCTGTGGCTTGTATTGCATCGCTTATCCCATTGAGACGGCAGATCAACTGATGCAAGCCATAGTGCTTCTGCCAAAAGGCCAGGAGATAGGTCTCCTGGATAAGATCCCCCCGACGCCACCGCAACGGGCTCCCGACATCTCGTTCTCCGTCAAAACTCATGTCGAAGCTCATGCCATCCCCTCGGAGCCCTGCGCCTTACGAGGGCGACTATGGCTTGCCTAGGCTCGATGGCAAGGCAACATAGGGCGTCTTGATCATCCCCTCATCCGATTCAGTGCGGACGATCGTGTGGATCGAATTTCGATTTGAGGAATAATGTCCTTATATTCAAATCGTTGCGAGAGCATGCGTCTCCTGATCGCCGAGCCGCTGGCCGCCGAGCCTGCCTTCCTGGCCGAGCTCCACCGCCTCGATCCCGCGGTCACGGCCGCGGTCTGGCCGCAGGACGGCGTGCCCGAGGCCGATATCCTGGTCGCCTTCGCGCTGCCGCCGGAGATCGAGCGATTGCCGACGGACCTCCGGGCGGTGTTCTGCTTCGGCGCCGGCGTCGAGCAGCTCCTCGGCGATCCGCGCCTGCCGCCGCACCTGCCGGTGGCGCGCCTCCTCGACGAGGGGCAGGCGCAGCGCATGCTCGACTATGTCCTCGCCGCCGCCTTCGCCCGGCTCATCGACCTTCCCGTCCTGGCCGAGGCTCGCGCGCGCCGCGCCTGGATCCTGCCCGATGGGCGGCTGGACCGCCGCGACCTCGCGGTGGCGGTGCTCGGCCTCGGCTTCATCGGCGAGCGGATCGCCACCGGCCTGCGCGATCTCGGCTTTGCCGTGCGCGCCTGGTCGCGCCAACCGCGCACCTTGCCCGGGATTGCCGCCTTCGCCGGGCCGGATGGGCTCGCGGCCTGTGCCGAGGGCGCCGACCTCCTCGTCAACGTGCTGCCGGCGACGCCGGAGCTCAAGGGCGTCCTCGGCACGCGCCTGCTGCAGCGCCTCGCGCCCGGCGCCCACCTCGTCAATATCGGCCGTGGCTCGCATCTGCCCGAGACGGACCTGTGCCGCGCTCTTGTCGAGGGTCCGCTCGCCCATGCCTGGCTCGACGTCTTCACGCCGGAGCCGCCCGCGCCGGACCATTGGATCTGGCGGGATTCCAGGGTGACGCTGACCCCGCATCTCGCCGGCGTGCCGAGCCCGGCGGGCGCCGCGGCGTCCCTGGCAAGCGTCATCGCCGCCCTGCGCGCGGGCGACGCGCTGCCGGGCCTGGTGCGCGGCGGCAGGGCTTAGGGTTCGTTGGGGAATAAGTGCTTCAGATGAGACGCGCGCAACCCCTCTCCCGACCGGGAGAGGGGCAGGGGTGAGGGTCTAAACGCGTCACCAAAGAGGTATCGGCTGAAGCAACGGCACGTAAAATGCTTCACCCATTCTGGTAAAGTCTAGTCCCTCACCCCTGCCCCTCTCCCAGTCGGGAGAGGGGTTCTCCGGGCCACTTCGATTCCTTTATTCGCCGACTCGATCTCAGGGCGTCCGTCGCCTCACCGAGCGCGCTGTTTTCAGGCCGTGTCGATCGGGATCTCCGTCGTGGCCTTGGTGACCGCCAGGACGACCTCGCTGGTGTAGGACCGGATGCCGGGCGCGGCCGCCAGCACCCGGCGTGCGAAGTCCTGGTAGTGGGCGACGTCCCGGCTGCGCACCAGCAGGATGTAGTCGATGTCGCCGGCGACCGTCAGGCACTGGACCACGCGCGGCAGGGCCGCCATGCGCGCCTCCAGCGCCCGCATGGCCTCCTCGGTCGGCCGCTCCAGCTTGATCCGGACCACGGTCAGCAGGGGGTAGCCCAGCGCCGCCGGCGACAGCAGCGCCACCGTCCGTTCGATAATGCCCGCTGCGCGCAGCCGGCGCACGCGCTTCAGGCAGGCCGGCGGCGACAGGCCGATCTCGTCGGCCAAGGCCTGGTTCGCGATCAGGCTGTCGCGCTGCAGGATCCGCAGGATGCGCTTGTCGAGGGCATCGAGCTCGATAGTCCCAGGTGACTTTCCATTCTGAAAGTCAGCAGTCATCTTAAGCCATCAAAATTTCTTCATCGGGGCATCCCTACCCCGTTTTTCCCTCGAAATCACGATGAAAAAGAAATCGCCGGATCTTCCACTCGCGCTACCGTAGGGCACGCCGAGCAAAGGAAACAAGGCCGATGTCGATGCCGCATGCCAGCAACGAGCCGTGGGACCAGCATCTCATCCACTACGGCATGCCGTTCGCGCCGCGCCTGATCGCCAAGGCGCGCGGCACGCTCCTGTGGGACAGCGAGGGGCGCGAGATCCTGGATTTCACCTCGGGCCAGATGTGCGCGACCCTCGGCCACAATCATCCGCGCATCGTCCAGGCGATCCGCGAAGCCTGCGAGGGCGCGCTGCACCTGTTCAGCGGCATGCTGAGCCCGTCTGTGGTGGCGCTGTCGCAGCGGCTGGCGCGCATGCTGCCGCCTCACCTCTCGCGCTCGCTGTTCCTGTCGACCGGTGCCGAGGCGAACGAAGCCGCGCTCAAGCTCGCCAAGATGCACACCGGCGGGTTCGAGGTCGTGGGCTTCACCGGCGCCTGGCATGGCATGACCTCGGGCGCCCAGTCGGTAAACTATGTCGCCGGCCGCAAGGGCTACGGCCCGATGATGCCGGGGTCCCTCATCCTGCCGGCGCCCAACGCCTATCACTGCCCGGTGCGCCATTGCCGGAACGCCTGCGACGGCACCTGCCTCACGGTCGGCTTCGAGATGGTCGACGCCCAGTCCACCGGCGCGCCGGCGGCCCTGATCGCCGAGCCGATCGAAAGCTCCGGCGGCATCATCGTGCCGCCAGACGGCTATTGGCGCGAGGTCAAGCAGCAGTGCGAGAAGCGCGGCATGCTGCTGATCTTCGACGAGGCGCAGACTGCCTTCGGCCGCCTGGGCTGCGACTTCGCCTTCCAGCATTTCGGTGTCGAGCCTGACGTCCTGACCCTGTCGAAGACGCTGGGCGGCGGCCTGCCGCTCGCGGCCGCCGTGATCTCCGACGAGATGGACGCCAACTGCCATGCCAAGGGCTTCGTCCACGTGACCTCGCACGTCTCCGACCCCCTGCCCGCCCATGTCGGGCTGGCGGTGCTGGACGTGCTGGCCGAGGAGAACCTCAACGCCCGCGCGCTCGAGATGGGCGAGGTGCTGAGCGCCGGGCTGCGCTGGCTGCAGGAGCGCCACGAGATCATCGGCGACGTCCGCGGCTTCGGGCTGCTGCAGGGCGTCGAGCTGGTGAAGGACCGCGAGACCCGCGCGCCCGACGCCGAGACCGGACGCGCCATCACCCGCCGCTGCATGGAGCTGGGCCTGTCGATGAACATCGTCTCGGTCGGGGCGATGGCGGCGATCTGGCGCATCGCCCCGCCGCTGACCGTGAGCCGGGCCGAGCTCGACCGCGGCCTCGCCATCCTCGACCAGGCGATCACCGACGTGCTGGCCGGAGACGCGCCCGCGCCGGGCTGAGCTGCGCCGCCCGCCCCCGCCGCCCCCTACGCAAGGACCTGCCGAGGCCGAGGCTGCTGCCATGACGCTGTCAGCGGGGCTCGGCTACGAACCGGCCGTCCCAGCAGCCCGAAGGGAGGACGGCATGAACTTCGTCTCGATCCGCATCATCACCGACGACATCCGGCGCCTCGTGCGCTTCTACGAGCAGGTCACCGGCATCGCGGTGACGATGTTCACCGAGGATTTCGGCGAGCTGGCGACGCCGGCCTGCACTCTGGCGATCGGCAGCACGCGCACCCTGGCGCTGTTCGGCAGCGACATCGCCCGCCCCGCCGACAACCACACCGCCATCATCGAGTTTCGCGTGGACGACGTCGATGCCGAATACCGGCGGCTGGCGGAGGTGATCGGCGACGCCCTGGTCCAGGCGCCGACGACCATGCCCTGGGGCAACCGCTCGCTGCTGTTCCGCGATCCCGACGGAAACCTCGTCAATTTCTTCACGCCGGTCACGCCGGAGGCGATCCGGAAATTCGACAAGTGAGGCCAGCCGCCGCTCAGGCCGCCTCCGCCTTCACCGCCCGCGGCGCCGCCGGCACCGCCGCCGGAGGCGCGCGCCGGCCGAACAGCCGGTCGAGCGCCACATAGACCACCGGGGTCGTGAACAGCGTCAGGACCTGGCTGACCACCAGCCCGCCGACCACGGCGACCCCGAGCGGCTGGCGCAGCTCGGCGCCGGTGCCGAAGGACAGCATCAGCGGCACCGCCGCCAGCAGCGCGGCGATGGTGGTCATGAGGATCGGCCGGAAGCGGGCGAGCGCCGCCTCGTAGATCGCCTCCTCGGCGCCGAGGCCGCGGCTGCGCTGTGCCGCGAGGGCGAAGTCGACCATCAGGATGCCGTTCTTCTTGACGATGCCGATCAGGAGGATCACGCCGATCAGCGCCATGACGGAGAAGTCGAGGCGCCAGAGCCAGAGCAGCCCCAGCGCGCCGAGCCCGGCCGAGGGCAGCGTCGAGAGGATGGTCAGCGGCGTCGAATAGCTCTCGTAGAGCACGCCGAGGATGAGGTAGACCGCGATCAGCGCGGCCAGCACCAGCCATGGCTGGCTCGCCAGCGAAGCCTGGAAGGCCTGCGCCGTCCCCTGGGTGCGGCCGGTCACCCCGGCGGGCAGGCCGATGGAAGCCTTCAGCGTCTCGATCGCCGTCACCGCGTCGCCGAGTGCCACGCCCACCGGCAGGTTGAACGAGATCGTCGCCGCCGGTGCCTGGCCGCTGCGGGTGATGATCAGCGGCCCGGCCGTCTGCGGCTCGACCCTGGCCACGGCCGAAAGCGGCACCATGCCGCCCGGCCCGCGCAGGAACAGCGTGTCGAGGCTGGCGATGCGGGCATAGCGGGCGGGATCGGCCTCGAGCACGATGCGGTACTGGTTGACCTGCGTCTGGAACTCGCCGATCTGGCGCTGCCCGAACGCGTCGTAGAGCGCCCCGTCGATATCGGCGACGCTGACGCCGAGCCGCGCCGCCGCGGCCCGGTCGATGGTGATCGACTGGGTGCGCGCGCCGAGCTGCATGTCGTGGCGGACGTCGCGCAGCAGCGGCGAGGCGGCCATGGCCCGGGTCAGCCGCTCCGTCCACAGCGCCAGGGCCGCCTGGTCGGCCGAGCTCACGACATAGCTGTACTGGGCCGCGCCGCCGCCGACGCCGAGATTGATGTCCTGCGCCGAGCGCAGCTGCACCGTCAGCCCCGGCACGACAGCCAGCTGCGGCCGGATGCGGCCGATGAAGCCTTCGGCCGAGACGTCGCGGTCGCCGCGGTCCTTCAACACCACCCAGAGGCGGCCATTGGCCAGCGACTGGCTGCCGCCGGTGCGGCCGATGGCGAGGTTGAAGTCGAGCACGGCCGGGTCCCGGCGCACGATCTCTGCCAGCGCCAGGTGCTTCTCGCGCATGGCCTCGTAGGAGACGTCCTCGCTGGCGATGGTGGTGCCGATGACGAAGGCCGTGTCCTGCAAGGGGAAGAAACCCTTGGGGATCAGCGCATAGCCGACCCCGGTGGCGCCGACCGTCAGGAAGAAGGCGAGGAGCCCGATGCGGCGGTGGCGCAGCGTCCAGCGCAGGCCGGCGGCATAGGCGTCGATCAGGCGGTCGACCATGCCTCGACGGCCGGCGGCGTGCGCCTGCGCCGTCGGCGGCATGAAGCGGGCGCACAGCGCCGGCGCCAGGGTCAGCGCCACCACCAGCGAGATCAGCAGCGCCATCGTCACCGTCAGCGAGAATTCGCGGAACAGCCGCCCGATGATGCCGCCCATGAACAGCAGCGGGATGAAGGCGGCGATCAGCGACAGCGTGATCGAGACCACGGTGAAGCCGATCTCGCGCGCGCCCTGCAGCGCCGCCTCCACGGCGCCGGCGCCGGCCTCCATATGGCGGTGGATGTTCTCCACCACCACGATGGCATCGTCGACGATGAAGCCGATGGCGATGATCAGGGCGACAAGGGTGAGGTTGTTGAGGGTGAAGCCGGCGAGATACATCGCCGCGAAGGTCGCGACCACGGCGACGCCGAGCACCACGGCGACGATCGCCGTCGCCGCCACCTGGCGCAGGAAGATGCCCATGACGGCCACGACCAGCACCAGGGTGACGATGAGGGTCAGCTCCACCTCGTGCAGCGAGGCGCGGATGGTGCGTGTGCGGTCGTTCATCACCCGCACGCTGACGTCGGGCGGCAGCTCCGCGGTGAGCGCGGGCAGCGCCGCCTGGATCGCGTCGGCGATGCGCACGATGTTGGCGCCGGGCTGGCGCAGGATGATGACGCCGAGCCCCATCTCGCCGCGCGGGAAGGCGGCGGCATAGGCATCCTCGGCGCCGATCACCACGCGCGCGACGTCGCCGACCTTGACCGGCGCGCCGTTGCGCCAGCTCACCACCACGTTCTCGTAATCCTGCGGCGTGAACAGCTGGTCGTTGGTCTGCAGCGTCGCGACGGAGTCGCGGCCGAACACCGCGCCCTTGGCCTGGTTGACGTTGGCGCCCTGCACGGCGGCGCGCAGGTCGGCGGTGGCGAGGCCGTAGCCGGCCAGCCGGTCGGGCTCGTAGCGGATGCGCACGGCCGGCTTCTGCTGGCCGGCGATGAAGATCTGCGCCACCCCGTCGATCTGGCCGAGCCGGCGCGCCAGCCGCGTCTCGATGAGGTCGCTCAGCGTGGTGATCGGCATGGCGTCGGAGGTGACGCTCAGCACCATGACCGGGCTGTCCGTCGGGTTGACCTTGCGCCAGGTCGGCAGGTTCGGCATGTCGCCCGGCAGCCGGCCGGAGACGCTGTTGATCGCCGCCTGGACCTCCTGCGCCGCCGCGTCGATGTCGCGCTCCAGCGTGAACTGGATGGCGACCTGGCTCTGGCCGAGCGCGCTGGTCGAGGTCATCTCGGTGATGCCCGGGATGACGGCGAAGGCGGTCTCGAGCGGCGTCGCCACGGCCGAGGCCATGGTCTCCGGGCTGGCGCCGGGCAGGAGCGCGGTGACTTGGATGGTCGGGAAGTCGATCTCGGGCAGCGGCGCCACCGAGAGGTTGGGGAAGGCGGCGACGCCGAGCAGGCTGAGGGCGGCGGCGGCCAGCACCGACGCCACCGGCCGGCGGATGAACCAGGCCGAGAGGCCGGAGCGGCGGGAATCCTCCGTGGTCTCGTTCACGATCGCGGCGCCCCCGGGAGCGCGGCGGTCTCGGCCGCCGCCGGCGCGGGACGGGCCGTCGCGGCGACGCGCGCGCCCTGTCTCAGGCGGGAATGGCCGTCGATGACGATCTCGTCGCCGGGCGCGAGGCCCTCGGCGACCACGGCCGTCTCGTCGTCGGCGTAGCCGAGCCGGACCGGCACCCGCTCGGCCGCCCCGTCCCGCACCCGGTAGACGAAGCTGCCTTCCAGGCCCGGACGCACCGCCACCTTGGGGACCGTCACCGCCGCCGGCGAGGCGCCGGCGCGGACGCGGACCGAGACGAAGGCGCCGGGCGTCAGCCGCTCGTCGGCATTGGCCAGCACGGCGCGCACCCGCGCCGTCCCGGTGGCGCTGTCGAGCTGGTTGTCGAAGGCGGTGATCGGCCCGCGCGCCAGCACCGCGCCGGTGGCGCGGTCGACCACGTCAGCCATGGTGCCGCCGGGCTGCCGGGCCTGGTCGCGCAGGCCGTCGAGGAGCTGCTGCGGCACCGGGAAGACCACGGAGATCGGGTCGAGCTGCGTCACCGAGACGATGCCGGCGGCATCGCCCTGGCGGGCGAGATTGCCGGGATCGATGAGGCGGATGCCGGCGCGGCCGGCGATCGGCGACTGGATCTGCGTGAAGGAGAGATTGGTCCGGGCCGCCTCGACATTGGCCTCGTCCAGCGCCACCAGCGCCTTGGCCTGGTCGAGCTCGGCCAGGCGCTGGTCGACGGCCTGCTGCGCCGCCACCTTGCGCTCCAGGAGCGTGCGGCTGCGCTCGAGGTCGAGCTCGGCCAGGCGCAGCTGCGCCCGGTCGCGCGACAGCTGCGCCTCGGCCGCGGCGAGGGCCGCCCGGTAGGCGCGGTCGTCGATGGTGGCGATGAGCTGGCCGGCCTGGACGTGGTCGCCCTCCTCGAAGAGCACCTGCGTCAGGACGCCGTCGACGCGGGTGCGCAGCATGACGCTCTGCAGGGGCTGGACGGTGCCGACCACCTCGACGAGATGCGGCACGTCGCGACGCTCGGCGAGCGCGGTCTCGACCGGCGTCGGCGCCGACGGCGCGGCCGCGGCCGGCGGCGGCTGGCCCTGCGCCATGACGGCGGCGGCCACCGTTCCCGCCAGGATCGCCAGGACCGCCACGCCGACCAGCACGGAGGTCACGCGGCTGGGCCGGCCGTTGGGCACTCTTTCATCGGGGTCCGACATGCATCCTCTCGCCGTTCGGGGTCGCGGCCGCGGCGCTCCTCGGCGCCGCCGCGCGTCGTCCTCGTCGCCCTGCCTGGCCTGCGTCGCGCCTCAGGCGGGCCGCTGCCCCCGAGCGACAGGCGCCTCGTGAGCCCGGGCTCTCGCCAGCGCGGAGGCGCAGCAGGGGTCGTGCTCCTGCGCCGCCCGCACGGCGATCGCCCGCGGCGGTACCGCCCCGTCGGAGCCCGTGGCCCGGCCCGACGGGCCGGCGACTGCGCCCGCGGCGAAGACCACGGCGATGGCGGCGACCACGAGCTTGTCCAGGATGGTGACGGCCTGAGCCTGGACCAGACGCTCGGTCGGCTCGCGCCAGCTCGCAAAGGCCTCGTCCTCGCCGGCGTCGCCATCGGGCCCGACGTCGGACGATCCCCTGCGCAGCAGCGCCTTCGGCAGGTCGATCATCGCTCGCTCTCCGGTTCGATCATGGCCGGGAGCATGGCGGAGCGACGTCGCAGAACTATGCCGGGCCGAGGCGTCTTTGTCGAAAGATGTGTCACGGCCACGGTGTCGACACATCGGGACCGGAAGGGCAGGCGGCGTGCATGCCTGAGATATTCTGATACACTTTTTCGCACCGGCTTCGACTTGCGCTGCGGTATTCTGCAGCCTGGAGCTGCCATGGAACCCGCACCGCACATCGCCATCGTCGACGATCACCGCGACATCCGCGACCTCGTCGGCAAATATCTCGCCCAGCACGGCTATCGCATCAGCACCGCCGAGAACGGGGCGGCGCTGCGCCGGCTGCTCGAAGCCGGCGCGCCGGACCTGGTGGTCCTCGACGTGATGATGCCGGGCGAGGACGGCCTCTCGCTGTGCCGCCACATCCGGGGCACCACCAACCTGCCGATCATCTTCCTCACCGCCATGGTCGAGGACACCGACCGCATCATCGGGCTCGAGATCGGCGCCGACGACTACCTGACCAAGCCGTTCAACCCGCGCGAGCTGCTCGCCCGCATCAAGGCGGTGCTGCGGCGCGTCAACAGCCTGCCGCCGCAGCGCGACAAGCTGAAGGCCAGGGCGCTGCGGTTCGAGCATTGGCTGCTCCATGTCGGCCGGCGCGAGCTCGTCGGCGCCGACGGCACCGCCGTCGCCCTGAGCACGGCGGAGTTCCGCCTGCTCAAGGCCCTCATCGACCATGCCGGGCTGGTGCTGAGCCGCGACCAGCTCCTCGACCTCACCGTCGGGCGCGCCGCCGACAGCTTCGACCGCAGCATCGACAACCAGGTCAGCCGCCTGCGCAAGAAGATCGAGGTCGATCCGCGCAATCCCATGCTGATCAAGACCCATTGGGGTGGCGGCTACAGCTTCGCCGCCGAGGTCCGGGAAGCATGACGCGCCTGTGGACCCGCAGCCTCGCCGCGCAGATCGTCGCCCTGATGCTGCTCGCCCTCGCCGTGTCGCAGGGGATCGCCGTCCTGATCTTCTGGGACGAGCGCGGCCAGGCGCTGTGGAAGGCCGCCAAGAGCGAGTTCCTGAGCCGGACCGCCTCGCTCGCCGAGGTCATCGAGGCCTCGCCCGCCGCGCTCCGGCAGGACATGATCGATGCCAGCGCCACCAGCTATACCCGGTTCTGGGTCTCGCCGGCCGAGCCCCTCGACGGCGCGGCCTGGCAGCGGGAAGCCGTGGCCCAGATCGCCCGGCCGCTGCCGACCCTGACGCGCAAGCCGCGCCGGCCCGAGGCGGAGCTCGCCGAGCCTGCCCGCACCACCGGCGCCATGGCCGCGGCGGCGGACACCCGCCTCGCCTGGACGCCCCTGCCGGCCTGGGCCTGGCCCCTGTCGCGGCCGGCGAAGTTCCTCCGTCTCGACGGCCCCGACGGCATGGGCCTCGCCGTCCGCCTCGACAGCGGCGACTGGCTCAACGCCGCCTTCGTCAAGAAGATGTCGGACTCGCCATGGACGTCGAAATCCATGGTCTCGCTCGCGGTGACCGCGGCCATCCTGTCGCTGATCGCCGTCTTCGTCGCCGGCCGCATCGCCCGGCCGATGCGCCGGCTCGCAAAGGCGGCCGAGGCCCTGGGACGGGGCGAGTCGGTGGCGCCTTTGCCGGAATCCGGCCCCGACGACATCCGCCATACCGCCGAGGCCTTCAACCGCATGCAGGAACGCCTGCAGCGCTTCGTCGAGGACCGCACCCGCATGCTGGCGGCCATCGGCCACGACCTGCGCACGCCGCTGACCTCGCTCCGGCTGCGCGCCGAGTTCGTCGCCGATGCCGAGGCGCAGGAGAAGATGCTCGCCACCATCGAGGAGATGCGGACCATGACGGAGGCGGCGCTCGCCTTCGCCCGGGAGGAGGCGGCGGCCGAGGACACGCGCACCGTCGATCTGCCGGCGCTGGTGGGAAGCCTTTGCGACGACCTGGCCGAGCTCGGCCACGACGTCACCTTCCTGGAAGGGACGACGGTGAAATACCGCTGCCGGCCGGACGCGCTCCGGCGCGCGGTGCGCAACCTGGTCGAGAATGCGGTGCGCTACGGCGAACGGGCGCGGGTGCGCCTCGCCCGCACGGGCGAGAGCATCGACGTGGTGGTCGAGGACGACGGCCCGGGCATTCCGGGCGAGGCGATCGAGCAGGTGTTCGCGCCCTTCTTCCGCATCGAGACCTCGCGCAACCGCGAGACCGGCGGCGTCGGCCTCGGCCTGTCCATCGCCCGCACCATTGCCCGCCACCACGGCGGCGACGTCCGCCTCGCCAACGCCACCCGCGGCTTGCAGGCGACGATCAGCCTGCCGCTGGTGGCCTGAAGCGGTCGTCTGGGGATACGTGAGGCGGTCCGTCGTGGCGGGACTTGATCCGGCCATGACGGCGGAAAGCGCAGTGCGCTTGTCTGCGGACGGCCCCTCGGCCTACAGCCCGTGATCCTGCGCCGCCTTGAGCGCGGCGTCGCGCACGGCCTGCGACTGCCCGGCCATGAAGTCGTCGAGCCAGGGATCCCTGAGGCCGGCGGCCTGCGCCATCAGGTTCCACATGCCCGCCATCTTCGGGTCCTTGTCGACGCCCTGGCCGGAGGCATAGAGCCGGGCCAGGCGGTTGCGGCCGATCGGCGAGCCCGCCTCCGCCGCGCGGCGGAACCAGAGCGCCGCGGCCTTCTCGTCGCGCGGGACGCCGTCGCCGTTGTAGAGGGCGATGGCCGTCTCCACCATGGCGTCGACATTGCCGTCCTGCGCCGCGGCGAGGAAATAGCCGGCCGCAGCCTTGGCATCGACCGGCATGCCCTTGCCCTCCTTGGCCAGCACGCCCAGCGAATATTCGGCGTCGGCGCTGCCCTCGTCCGCCGCCTCGCGGAAGCGTTGCAGGGCGGTGGCGAAGTCGGGAGCGCCGTTGACCGGCCGAAGCGCCAGGATGCCGAGATTGTACGAGGCGGCCATCACCTTCATCGAGGCCGCCTTGTTGAGCAGCAGGATCCCGCCGGTCTCGTCCTTCGGCACGCCGCTGCCGGTCACCTTGGCCATGCCATAGGCGAAGATGGCGTCGCGGTTGCCGCGCTGGGCTGCCAGCCCGTACCAGGAGGCTGCCTTGGCCGGGTCGCGCGGCACGCCGAGCCCTTCGGCATAGAGCTGGCCGAGCAGCGTCATCGCCACCGGGTCCTGCTTCTCCTCCACCCGCTTGGTCGCCTCGTCGAAGGCGGTGAGGTAGTAGCCGCGCTGGAAGGCGCCGAAGGCAAGGTCGACCTTGCTGCTGTCGACCGGCGGCGCGATCGGCGGGAACACCGGCTTGGCCTCGGCCGCCGGCTTGTCCGCCGCCGCCGCGGCCGGCCACGCGGCGAGCCCCAGGACGATTGCGATCGCAAGCCGCCTCATGCGCGCGCCTCCCGCTGCGCCAGCACCCGGCTGGCAAGCGACAGGGCCTCGGCCGGGCCCCTGTCGTGGTTCCACACCGCCCCGCCGAGCGCCACGAAATCCGCACCGGCATCGGCCAGCAGCGGCACCGAGCCGAGGTCCGGCGCATAGGCGACACAGGGGATCTCGAACAGCTCCGCCCACCAGCCCGTGCGCTCGACCACCGCCTCCAGCGGCGGCGTGCGCCCGTCGCCGGAGGGCTCGCCGAACATCACGTAATCGACGCCGGTCTCGGCGATCGCCATCGAATCGTGCCGGGAGCGGATGCCGCCGGCGCCGACGATCCGCTCGGGCTTGAAGCTCTCCAGCGCCTCGGCGAGGCCCTTGTGGCCGTCGGCGACATGGATGCCGTCGGCCCCGGCCCGCGCCACGACGGCGGCGAAGCCGTTGACGATCAGGGCCGCGCCCCTGGGCTGCACCACCCCGGCCATCGCCTTGACCAGGCGCTTGGCCGCGCCGTCGTCCGGCGCCGCGAGGTTGAGCAGGACGCAGGCGACCTCCCCGGCCTCCAGCACCTCCTTCAGGAGCGGGCCGAAGGCCGTCGCATCCGTCACGAAGGGCGTGACGAGATAGAGCTGCACGGGCGGTCGATGATCGGCGTCGGCCATGGGCGAAGGGTTCCGGCGAGCCGGTGTTCAAGCGCGTTATCGGGGCGAAAGCAAGACCGAAGCGGCCGTGGCATCGGTGCAGCGCCGGAGCGAGGCGGCCGGCCGATATCGACCTGCAAGCGGCCCGGGCCGGGCAGAGCTCGCGGATCGGCACAGAGGTCCCGCCCGCGAAGCTCCGCCGAACCTTTGAAATTCTGCCGAGGCGGGATCAGCGCTTGCGCAGGATCTCGACACCCGGCAGGGCCTTGCCTTCCAGCCATTCCAGGAAGGCGCCGCCGGCGGTCGAGACGTAGGAGAAGTGGTCGGCCACCCCGGCATGGTTGAGCGCGGCCACCGTGTCGCCGCCGCCCGCCACCGACAGAAGTTTGCCGGCTTTGGTTCTCGCCGCGACGTGCTTGGCGGCCACCACGGTGCCGTGGTCGAAGGGCGAGAGCTCGAAGGCGCCGAGCGGCCCGTTCCACACCACCGTCTCCGCCTCGTCGATGGCGCCCTTGATGCGCTCGATCGACTGCGGGCCGACGTCGAGGATCATGGCGTCGAGCGGGATGGAATCGAGTCCGTAGGCCTGGCTCGGGGCGTTGGCGGCGAAGTGATAGGCGATGACCGCGTCGACGGGCAGGATGATGGCGCAGTTCGCCGCCTGCGCCTTCTTGAGGATGTCGCGGGCGGTGTCGGCGAGGTCGCGCTCGGCCAGCGACTTGCCGATGCTCACCCCCTGGGCATGGAGGAAGGTGTTGGCCATGCCGCCGCCGATCACCAGGGCGTCGACCTTGCCGACAAGGTTGCCGAGGAGCTCCAGCTTGGTCGAGACCTTGGCGCCGCCGACCACCGCCGCCACCGGGCGCTTCGGGTTCTCCAGCGCCCGCGCCAGGGCCTCGACCTCCTGCTGCATGGTGCGCCCGGCATAGGCCGGCAGCACATGGCCGAGGCCCTCGGTCGAGGCATGGGCGCGATGGGCGGCCGAGAAGGCGTCGTTGACCCAGATATCGCCATTGGCGGCCAGCGCCTTGACGAAGTCGGGATCGTTCTTCTCCTCGCCCTTGTGGAAGCGGGTGTTCTCCAGGCAGAGGATGTCGCCGTCCTTCATCGCCGCCACCGCCTTGGCCGCGGCCTCGCCGATGCAGTCCTCGGCGAAGGCGACGGGGCGATGCAGGATCTCGGCGGTCTTCTCGGCCACCGGCCTCAGGCTCTCCTTCGGATCCGGGCCCTTCGGCCGGCCGAAATGGGCGAGCAGGATCACCTTGGCATGGGCCCGCGACAATTCCAGGATGGTCGGCGCCACGCGCTCGATCCGGGTCGTGTCGGTGACGGCGCCGTTCTCCGTCGGCACGTTGAGGTCGACGCGCACGAGCACACGCTTGCCGGCGACGTCGCCGATGTCGTCGAGGGTACGGAAAGCGGTCATCGTCGGTCTGCCCCGTTCGCGTTGGCCGTGGCGGCCTCAGAGCCGCCGCGGCGAGGATCGTCCCTTGCAACCCGGCCTACCCGGCACCGGGCAGGCTCGGCCCGTCATTGCCGTCGCCGTCGGGCTTGACCCCGCGGCTCTTCCAGAACGCGTAGAGCGCGAACGCCGCCACGGTCAGCAGCAGGCCCGCGCCGAGGAGGCGGCCAGTCCACATCGGACACTCCGTGTCGGAGCCCCGGCGGCCGGCCGCCGGAGGCTCAGATCAGCTTGGCGAACGCCACGGCCGTGTCGGCCATGCGGTTCGAGAAGCCCCATTCATTGTCGTACCAGCTCAGCACGCGCACGAACTTCTCGTCGATCACCTTGGTCTGGTCGAGCGCGAAGATCGAGGAGGCCGGGTTGTGGTTGAAGTCGCGGCTGACCAGCGGCTCGTCGGTGAAGGCGAGGACGCCCTTCAGCGCCCCGCGCTTGGCGGCCTTGACGATCGCCTCGTTCACCTTCTCGGCGCTGGTCTTCTTGCGCGCGTTGAACTTGAAGTCGATCACCGAGACGTTCGGCGTCGGCACGCGGATCGAGGTGCCGTCGAGCTTGCCCTTGAGCTCCGGCAGCACCAGGCCGACGGCCTTGGCAGCGCCGGTCGAGGTCGGGATCATCGACAGCGCCGCGGCGCGGGCGCGGTAGAGATCCTTGTGCATCTGGTCCAGCGAGGGCTGGTCGTTGGTGTAGGAATGGATCGTGGTCATGAAGCCGCGCTCGATGCCGAAGGCATCGTGCAGCACCTTGGCGACCGGAGCCAGGCAGTTGGTGGTGCAGGAGGCGTTGGAGATGACCAGGTGGTCCTTGGTCAGCTGGTCGTGGTTGACGCCGTAGACCACGGTGAGGTCGGCGCCGTCGGAGGGGGCCGAGACGATGACGCGCTTGGCGCCGGCGGCCAGATGCGCCGCCGCCTTGTCGCGGGCGGTGAAGATGCCGGTGCACTCGAAGGCGATGTCGACGCCGAGCTGGCCGTGCGGCAGCGCCGAGGGATCCTTGATCGCGGTGACCTTGATCTTCTGGCCCTGCACGACGATCGAGTCGCCTTCGACCTTCACCTCGGCCGGGAACCTGCCGTGGATGGAGTCGTAGCGCAGCAGATGGGCATTGGTCTCGACCGGGCCGAGATCGTTGAGCGCCACGATCTCGATGTCCCTGCGCTTGGACTCCACCACGGCGCGCAGCACATTGCGCCCGATGCGGCCGAACCCGTTGATGGCGACCCGAACTGCCATGACTTGACCTTCCTGTCCTTCGAAGCTGGGGATGATAGCAGATGCAGCGCGTGTTCCGACTCCTGCCCTTCACCGGGCCGGCGGCCCGGAACACGCGGTCTTCGCAAGCCCGCCGTGCTGCCTCCGATCTTTGATCTCTGATCGGAGATCGCCGGTCGGATGGCGGCCCGGCCGCGGGCCTCAGCCATTGTGACGCTTGATCGCCGTCTCGACCACGGCTTCCGGCGTGATGCCGAAATGGCGATAGAGTTCCTTGATCGGCCCGCTGGCGCCGAAGGAGGCCATGCCGACGAAGCCGCCGTCCGGGCCGATCACCGCGTCCCAGCCGAAGCGCACCGCCGCCTCGACCGCCACCTTGACCGGGGCATTGCCGATCACCCGGGCCCGCACCTCGTCGGGCTGGCCGAGGAAGACGTCGAGCGAGGGCACCGAGACCAGCCGCGTCGGAACGCCGCGCTCGTTCAGCATCTTGCGGGCGTTCCAGGCGACCTCGACCTCCGAGCCAGAGGCGAACAGCGTCACCCTGGCCTCGCCGCCCACCGCCGGGGCGAGCTCGTAGGCGCCCTGGGCGCTGAGGTTGGTCGGAGAATCGTCGCGCAGCTGCGGCAGGTTCTGGCGCGTCAGGGCGAGCACGGTCGGGCCGTTGGTGCGCTCGAGCGCCAGCTGCCAGCACTCGGCCGTCTCGATCGCGTCGCAGGGGCGGAAGACGTGCATGTTCGGCATGGCGCGCAGGGCCGCCAGGTGCTCCACCGGCTGGTGGGTCGGCCCGTCCTCGCCGAGGCCGATCGAGTCGTGGGTCATGACGTAGACCGGCGCGGTGCCCATCAGCGCGGCAAGGCGCATGGCCGGGCGGGCATAGTCGGTGAACACCAGGAAGGTGCCGCCCGCCGGCACATAGCCCCCGTGCAGGTAGATGCCGTTCATGGCCGCCGCCATGCCGAACTCGCGGATGCCCCAGTGGATGTAGCGGCCCTTGAAGGTCTTCGGCGTGATCTCGACGAGGCCCTTGGCCTTGGTGTTGTTGGAGGGCGTGAGGTCGGCCGAGCCCAGGACCAGCTCGGGCATGACCTCGACGATGGCGTCGAGCGTGAGCTCGGAGGCCTTGCGGGTCGCCACCGTCACCGGCGCGGCCGCGAGCGCCTTCTTGTGGGCGGCGATGGCCTTGGCGAGCTTGGGCGGGCGCTGGCCCGAGACGCGGCGGGTGAACTCGGCCTGCTTGCGGTCGGAGAGGCCGGCGAAGCGGCCTTCCCAGGCCTCGCGCTCGGCCACGCCCCTGGTGCCGATGTCGCGCCAGGCCTTCAGCACCTCGGCCGGCACCTCGAACGGGCCGCCCGCTATGCCGAGCTTGGCCTTGGCGGCGGCGGCCTCCTCCGGCCCGAGCGGCTCGCCATGGGCCTTGGAGGTGCCCTGCTTCTTCGGCGCGCCGTAGCCGATGATGGTCTTGCAGGCGATCAGGGTCGGCTTGGACGATTTCTGCGCCCGCTCGATGGCGGCGGCGATCGCCTCCGGGTCGAGCCCGTCGACGCGCTCGGCGCGCCAGCCGCAGGCCTGGAAGCGCTTCACCTGGTCGACCGAGTCCGACAGCGTCAGCGGCCCGTCGATCGAGATGCCGTTGTCGTCCCAGAGCACGATCATCTTGCTGAGCTTGTAGTGCCCGGCGAGCGCGATCGCCTCCTGGCTGACGCCCTCCATCAGGTCGCCGTCCGAGGCCAGGACATAGGTGTGGTGGTCGACGATCTTCCGGCCGAACTCGGCCTGCAGCATCCTCTCGGCCATCGCCATGCCGACCGAGGTGGCCAGGCCCTGGCCGAGCGGGCCGGTGGTGGTCTCCACCCCGGCGGTGTGGAAGTTCTCGGGGTGGCCCGGGGTCTTGTAGCCGAGCTGGCGGAAATGCTTGAGGTCCTCCAGCGACATGCCGGGCACGCCCAGGAGATAGAGCAGCGAATAGAGCAGCATCGAGCCGTGGCCGGCCGACAGCACGAAGCGGTCCCGGTCGGACCATTTGGGGTGGGATGCGTCGTATTTGAGAAAGCGCGTGAACAGGACCGTGGCGACATCGGCCATGCCGAGCGGCATGCCGGGATGCCCGGATTTGGCCGCCTCGACGCCGTCGATCGCCAGCCCCCGGACGGCGTTGGCCATGCGATCGTGGAGTTCACGCTGAATCATGAGCTTTGTCCTGACTGGGGCAGCGGGGGGAACGCGGCGGGAAGGGCCGCGCGGTTCTTAACACCTCATCCCCGCCTGTCAATCTTCGGGCAGTGCCGCCGAATCAGGCAGAACCCGCCGCCGGAGCGCCTGCAGCGCGCTGCCGCGGCGGCGATTGTGGACGCCGGCAGGCCGGCGTCGGGGACAGATTGACGCTCGCCCCCGCCGCGACCTAGGCTCGCGCCATGTTTGGCTCGTTCTCAGATCGCCTGATTCGACCCGGGCAGGACGGGTCGGAGTCGCGGACGGGTCTCCGGCCGCCCTGCCCTGGCCCCGCTCCGGCGCGGCTTCCACGGCGAGGGCAGCGATGACCGCCTCCCCGTCCCTGGACACCGCCCTGCAGCGCCTCGCCGCCGCCCTCTCCCGCATCGAGGATGCGGTCGAGCGGCGCATCGAGGCCGACCGGGTCGGCGCCAGCCGCGAAGTGGAGGTGCAGGCGCTCTCCGACGACCGCGCCCGCCTGGCGCAGGAGCTCGACGAGAGCTTCGCGCGCTGCGCCCGGGCCGAGGCCGCCAACCGCGACGTCTCGCGCCGCCTCGACCAGGCCATCGACACCATCCGCACCGTGCTGGAGCATCAGGACCCCTGACGATGACGCATGTCTCGGTCACCATTGCCGGGCGGGCCTACCGCATGGCCTGCGACGAGGGGCAGGAGGAGCATCTGCTCGGCCTCGGCCGGATGCTCGACGGCAGGATCGACCAGCTGCGCGCCTCCTTCGGCGAGATCGGCGACATGCGCCTGGCCGTCATGGCCGGCATCATGGTGGCGGACGAATTGTCGGAGGCGCAGCGCCGCCACCACGCCCTGGAGGCGGAGCTGCAGGAGCTGCGCAGCGCCCGGGCGAGCGCCGTCGCCCGCGACGAGCAGGCGCAGCTGCGCGTCGCCGAGGCGGTGGCCGATGCCGCCGCCCGCATCGAGAAGCTGGCCGAGACGCTGCACAAGGGCGTGGTGAGCGGGGGCGCCTGAGCGCCCCGCTCAGCTGCCGACCGCGGCCGCCGCCCCGTCGAGCAGGAGCGCCAGGCCGGCCTCGAAGGCGGCCTCGTGCCCGCCCGCGCGATAGGCGGCGAGGGCGCCGGCGAGCAGCGGGCGGTCCTGCGCCGCTGCATCGAGCCCGGTCGGCTCGGTCCCGGGAGCCGGCGCCGCCTGCTCCTCCAGCACGCAGCCGACGGTGTAGCGGCCGAGGGCGATGAGGAGCTGCAGCGCCGAGGGCGCGGCCATGCCGGCTCCGGCGAGGAAGCGCAGCATCACCTCCACGTGGCCGGCCTCGTCCGGATCCGGCTCGCTGCCGGCATGGACCCGCGCGCCGTCGCGATAGGCCGTGAGCGCGCGGCGGAAGCTGCGGGCATCCTCGGCCAGGAAGCCGCGCCAGTCCTCGCCGGGCCGCGGCGGCCGCGATGTCTGCCCGCGCGCCAGGATCTCCCGGTTCATCGCCGCCAGCAGGGCACGCTTGCCGGGAAAGTGCCAGTAGAGCGCCGGCTGCCGCACCCCGAGCCGCTCGGCCAGCAGCCGCGTCGACAACCCGTCGATGCCGACCTCGTTGAGGAGGCGGAGCGCTTCGTCGACGATCCGGCTGCGGTCGACCTTCATCTCGGGCGAATCCCGGTTGTCACGCCACTTTATCAGCGATAAGGAATTTATCGGTGATAAATTCGAGGATCGTCATGACCCGGGCGCTCGCCATCATCCTGACCATCGTGACGCTGGATGCGGCGGGCATCGGCCTCACCATGCCGATCATGCCGCGCCTGCTGCGCGAGGTCGGCCACAGCGGCGATCTCGGCTGGCGCTACGGCGCCTTTCTCGGGCTCTATGCGCTGATGCAGTTCCTGTGCGCGCCGCTGCTCGGTGCCCTGTCGGACCGGGCCGGCCGCCGGCCCGTGCTGCTGCTGTCGCTCGCCGGCGCCGCGCTCGACTATCTCGTGCTGGCGGCCTCGCCCTGGCTCTGGCTGCTGTTCGTCGGCCGCGCGGTCGCCGGGATCACCGGCGCGAGCATGGCGGTGGCCTCCGCCTGCATCGCCGACGTCACGCCCGAGGCGCAGCGCGCCCGCCGGTTCGGCCAGCTCAGCGCCTGCTTCGGCCTGGGCTTCATCGCCGGGCCCGCGCTCGGCGGCCTGCTCGGCGCGATCTCGGTGCGTGCGCCCTTCGTCGCGGCGGCCGCGCTCAACGGCGTCACCCTGGTCGGCGCCCTCATGGCCCTGCCGGAGACCGCGAAAGCCGGCGCGGCGCCAGCCGTCCTTCTCAACCCGCTGGCGCCGCTGCGCTGGGCGCTGAGCTTTCCGGCGCTCTCGGCGCTGATCGGCGCCTATCTCGTGCTCGCCCTGGTCGGCGAGGTCGGCGGCACGATCTGGGTGCTCTACGGCGAAGACAAGTTCGGCTGGGATCCCTTCACCATCGGCGTCTCCCTCGCCGGCTTCGGCCTGTTCCACGCCCTCGCCCAGGCCTTCGTCGCCGGTCCGATCGCCGAGCGCTGGGGCGAGCGGCGCGCCCTCGCGGTCGGCATCGCCGCCGACAGCGCCGCCTATGGCCTGATCGCCGTGGCGGCGCAGGGCTGGATGGCCTTCCTGCTGCTGCCGTTGTTCTGCCTCGGCGGCATCGGCGCGCCGGCGCTGCAATCGCTGCTGGCGGCCGAGGTGGACGGCGAGCAGCAGGGACGCCTGCAGGGCGTGCTGGCGAGCGTGACGAGCCTCGCCTCGATCCTCGGCCCGCTGCTGATCAGCAGCCTGTACTTCGCGTCCCGCGCGAGCTTCCCCGGCCTGGTGTGGCTCGGCGGGGCGGCGCTGTATCTCGTCTGCCTGCCGCTGCTGTTCGGCCGGCCGTCCCGCTGACGGTCGGAGCGTCACGCCCGATCGTAGGCGCGCCTGAGCCCGGCAATGTCGATCTTCTTCATCTGGAGCATAGCCTGCATCACCCGCTGCGCCCGCTCGGCATCGCCGTCGCTCAGCATCTCGACCAGGGCGACGGGCACGATCTGCCAGGACACGCCGAACCGGTCCTTCAGCCAGCCGCAGGGCCCTTCCCCGCCGCCGTCGGCGGTGAGCCGGCTCCAGAAGTGGTCGACCTCCTCCTGCGTCTCGCAGTTGACGGTCAGCGACATCGCCTCGGTGAACTTGAACATCGGCCCGCCGTTGAGGGCGATGAACTCCTGGCCGGCCAGCTGGAACAATCCGGTCATCACCGATCCCTCCGGCCCCGGACCGGCCTTGCCGTAGCGGGTGAGCTTCAGCACCTTCGAATCCGCGAAGATCGCGGTGTAGAAGGCGATCGCCTCCTCGGCATTGCCGTCGAACCACAGGCAATTGGTGATCTTCTGCTTGACCGGCATGGGCATCCTCCTCGGGTTGCGGGTCGTGGACCTGGCCGGAGGACGAAGGGGATGCGCGGGATCCGACAGGGCGTCGTATTTTTTTGAATCGTGCTGCGCCGCGGGACGTCCGGCCGGCTGGGAAGTCTTCGCGGTTTCAATCCACGCTTCCGTGCAGAGGCGACCCAGAACCAGGCCAACATCCTGAACCAGCAGCACCAGTTTCAATCCACGCCTCCGTGCGGAGGCGACCTTGATGTTGTCGCCTGGGTCGCCCACCAGCGTCTTGTTTCAATCCACGCCTCCGTGCGGAGGCGACCCGATGGCGGGATAGTCGGTCTTGATGTTGACGATGTTTCAATCCACGCCTCCGTGCGGAGGCGACCCCGAGCACCAGGCGCCACTGCGTCTCGACGGCCAGGTTTCAATCCACGCCTCCGTGCGGAGGCGACCCGACGCGACCGCCGCCAACAGTGGCGTCTACGTGTTTCAATCCACGCCTCCGTGCGGAGGCGACCCCGCGTTACCTTCCAGGGCCTCGCCAAGCCGTCGCTGTTTCAATCCACGCCTCCGTGCGGAGGCGACCGCCGTGAACTCGACCGTGTCGACCTGGTACAGCGAGTTTCAATCCACGCCTCCGTGCGGAGGCGACCAGTCGGGTAGCGATTTCTCAAAAACCGGGTACAGCGTTTCAATCCACGCCTCCGTGCGGAGGCGACCGGTCCCCGGCCCACTATTGGGCCACGTCCTATCTGTTTCAATCCACGCCTCCGTGCGGAGGCGACCGGCCCGGGCACTGATCGCGGGGAGGGTGTCGTGAAGTTTCAATCCACGCCTCCGTGCGGAGGCGACCCGCATCACAACTAACCCGTTCCGCCTGGGACGAAAATGCCACCTCCAGCGCGAACCGACCGTTCGACGGGCCTCGTCAGGGACCAGATGCCAGGTCGATCGAGATAAAGGCGAGCATCATCAGGAATGTAGAGCAATCGCGAACCTCCGGGGAAATCCAGGCCCGCTATCGGTTCGCACTCCGACGCGACCGCTTGCGCGGCTGCACGATCGATTGCTGTCGGATTGCCGAAGCGCGGGCCGCAGATCCTTGTGCACGGTGCCGTCCGCATCATCGCTCCGCCTTGCCGACTGCGCCCGCCGTGCCCGGCGGGCCGCCTCCCCGTCACGTCACCGCATGCCCCGTCCCCCGCCGCCGAACTCGCGGGTGACGGCCTCGCCCGCGGCCACGACCATCCCGGCGAGGCGCGCCAGGCGCTGGTCGGTCAGGCGGGTGATCGGGCCGGCGATCGACATCGCCGCCTGGGCAGCGCCGTGCTCGTCGAGGATCGGCACGGCGATGCAGCGCAGCCCGGGCGCCACCTCCTCGTCGTCGAGGGCGAAGCCGCGCGCACGCACCGCCTCGATCTCGGCACGAAGCTTGCTTGGATCGACGGCAGACGCCTCCTCGGGATCCCTGCGGCCATGCGCCGAGAGAATGTCCTCCACCTCGCCCCGGCCCATCCGGGCCAGCATCGCCTTGCCGGCGGCCGAGCGCTGCAGCGGCACGGTGCCGCCCGGCCGGGAGATGGCGCGGATCACCTGCCGGCTCTGCACCTGGGCGATGCAGATCGCCTGGCCGTCGTTCGGCACGTAGAGGTTCACGGTCTCGCCGGTCTTGTCCATCAGCTGGCGCATGAACGGCATGGCGAAGGGCACGACCTCGCGCGAGCGGGCGAAGGCGTTGCCGACCACGAAGGCCTGCACGCCGACCCGCCAGGTCATCGCCCCCGGCTCGAAGCGCACGAAGCGCTTGCGCTGCAGCGTGGTCAGCAGGCGGTGTGCACTCGAAGGCGGCAGGCCGACCGCCCTGGCCAGCGCAGTCAGCGACAGCCCGTCCTCGCTCTCGGCCAGCGTGTCGAGGATGGAGAGCGCCCGGATCAGCGACTGCACGCCGCCCGCCGTCTCCGATGGGGCCTCTGATCGCCCCTCCCGCGCCACCGCCCCGGCCTCCTGTGTCCGCATCGCCGACGCTCCCGGGTCACGATTATTCCGCATCGTGAAAATCATTCCATTTTTGTTGCGCCGCGTCCACTGCCCCCTAGACTGCCGGAAATCGCTAGAGCAAAGCGCGTTTGGGCGGAAACGCTGCTTTGCTCTAACTCTTTGTTTCGACGCGTCTTTGCGATGCTTGGCGTTGCCGCCAAATCGCAAAACGCTCTGGGAGGTCTGCGATGCGGGTCGGCGTCCACAAGGTGTTGATGAACAGTCCGGCCGACGTCGCCGGGCTGGAGCGGCTGATCGAGGCCGGCGAGGTCGCCCCCGCCGAGATCGTCGCCGTCATCGGCAAGACCGAGGGCAATGGCGGCGCCAACGACTTCACCCGCGCCCTGGCGACGCTCAGCTTCGCGCTCGCCCTGGCGAGGCACCTCGGCATCACGCCAGACGCCGTGGCAAAGCGCATCGCCTTCGTCTGGTCGGGCGGCACCGAGGGCGTGCTCAGCCCGCATGCGACGGTGTTCACCCGCAGCGCCGCGCCGGCGGCCGCCAGCAAGCGCCTGGCGATCGGCATCGCCGCGACGCGCGACCTCGCGCCGGAGGAGGTCGGCACCATGGTCGAGGTGCGGCTCGTCGCCGAGGCGGTGCGCCGGGCCCAGGCCGAGGCCGGCATCGCCGATGCCGCCGACGTGCACTATGTCCAGGTCAAGGGGCCGCTGCTGACGCCGGCCGCGGTCGCCGACGCCGACAGCCGCGGCGCCCGCCTGGTGACCCGCGACCCCAACGGCTCCAAGCCCTATGCCCGCGGCGCCACCGCGCTCGGCGTGGCGCTCGCCCTCGGCGAGGTGGCGGAGGCCGCGCTCGGCGACGAGGCCATCGCCCGGCGCATGGACCTCTATTCCAGCGTGGCCAACACCTCGGCCGGCGGCGAGCTCAGCAAGTGCGAGGTGCTGCTGTTCGGCAATGCCGAGGGCGCCGGCGGGGACCTCCGCATCGGCCATGCCGTGCTGCGCGACGTGGTCGACGCCGAGGGCGTGCGCGCCGCCGCGGCCTCCGCCGCCGGCGAGCCCGGCGAGCTTCGCGAGCCCGGCGCGGCGATCGATCCTGCCGGCATCGCCGCGATCTTCGCCAAGGCCGAGGCGCCGCCGGACGGCCGGCTGCGCGGGCGGCGCACCACCATGCTGTCGGACGCCGACATCCACTACGAGCGCCATGCGCGGGCCGCGCTCGGCGCGGTGATCGCCTCGGTGACCGGCGACGGAGCGATCTTCGTCTCCGGCGGCACCGAGCATCAATGCAAGCCGGGGGAGGCGCCGATCGCGGCGATCGTCCGGGTCTGACAGCCCGGCCGGCACGACCTCGCAGCAAGGATCAGACGTCCGCCAAGGGCACGGCGCCCGCGGGGACCGCGTGGAGAAAAGGCAGTCCCATGACCAAGTTCCCGATACGCCGCCTGGCCGGCCCGGCCGCAATCGCCGTGCTTCTCGCCGGCGGTCTCACGGCCCCCGCCCTGGCGCAGGACAAGGCCGCCATCCTGCTGCCGGGCAGCGCCAACGACCAGAGCTGGAACGCGCTCGGCTATGCCATCCTCAAGAGCCTGGAGCCGCACGGCTTCAAGACCGCCTATTCGGAGAACGACGCCGACGAGGGCGAGGCCCTGCGCGACTACGCCGCCCAGGGCTACGGCATCGTCATGGGCCATTCCGGCCGCTTCGTCTCGGCCATGGAGCAGGTGGCGCCGGACTTTCCCAAGACCCAGTTCATCGCGGTGAGCGGCAACGAGGGCAAGGCGCCCAACGTCATGTCGATCGACTGGAACAACGCCCAGTTCGGCTGCCAGCTCGGCGCCCTCGCCGCGGCGATGAGCAAGACCCACAAGGTCGCCGGCGTCTACGGCCTGCAGGGCGTGCCCAACATCACGGCGCAGGCCGGCGGCTTCCGCATCTGCGCCGCCAAGGCCGGCGCCGCGGTGACCATCCTCTACATCAAGGACATGGAGGATGCGGCCGAGGCCAAGGAGGCGGCGCTCTCGCTGATCGGCCAGGGCGCCGACGTCATCACCGGCAAGCTCAACGCCGCCGAGACCGGCCTGGTCCAGGCGGCCAAGGAGAAGCACGTCTACGTCACCGGCCGCGGCTTCGACCAGACGAAGATCGCGCCCGACCTGGTGCTCACCAACATCGTCGAGGACTGGCCGGGCATGTTCGGCAGCACCGCCGACCAGGTGAAGGCCGGCAAGCTGTTCGGCAGCTTCGTGCAGTACGGCTACGACACCGCCCCGGTCACCGGCGCCGCCCTGCAATATGCCGAGGGCAAGCCGTTCAACCCGGTCGTGCCGGCAGCGGTGGTCAAGGCGCTCGACGACATGGCGGCGGGATTCAAGAGCGGCGCCCTCAAGATCGCGCCGACCGACGCCGACGCGCGCAGCGGCAGCTGAAGCGCCCGTGACCGCCGCCCGAGCCCCCGCGCCGCTCCTCAGCATGACCGGCATCGTCCGCCGCTACGGCACGGTGCGCGCCAATGACGGCATCGACCTCATCGTGCAGACCGGCGAGATCCTCGGCCTGCTCGGCGAGAACGGCTCGGGCAAGAGCACGCTGATGAAGGTGCTGTTCGGCATGACGCCGGCGGACGCCGGCGAGATCGCCGTCCGCGGCCGGGCGCTGGCCGGCCACCGGCCCTCCGATGCCATGGCCGCCGGCATCGCGATGATCCATCAGCACTTCATGCTGGTCGAGGCGATGACCGTGGTCGAGAACGTCATGCTGGGCTGGCCGGCGGCCGGGCGGGTGCTGCGGCGCGCCGAGATGGCGGCCCGCATCCGCGAGGCCAGCCGGCGCTTCGGCCTCGACCTCGACCCCGAGGCGCGTGTCGCCGACCTGCCGCTCGGCCGCCGCCAGCGCGTCGAGATCCTCAAGGCGGTGCTGCGCGAGGCCGAGCTGCTGGTGCTCGACGAGCCGACCTCCAACCTCGCCCCGGTCGAGGTCGCCGAGCTCTTGGGGGTGCTCCGCCGCCTGCGCGGCGAGGGCAAGGGCGTTGTCTTCATCACCCACAAGCTGCCGGAGGTGATGGAGGTCTGCGATCGCGTCGTGGTGCTGCGCGGCGGCCGCGTCGCCGGCGCCGCGCCGATTGCGGCCGTCACCCCGGCCGAGCTGGCTGAGATGATGGTCGGGCGCGACGTCACCGCCCCGCATGTGGCCCGCACCCGGCCACCCGGCGAGGTCCGCCTCGCCGTCGCCGGCCTCGCCGGCCCCGGGCTCGGGCCCCTGACGTTCGAGGTGCGCGGCGGCGAGGTGCTCGGCATCGCTGGCGTCGACGGCAACGGCCAGATCGAGCTGGTCGAGACCCTGGCCGGGCTGCGGCGCGCCGCGGCCGGCTCGATCGCGCTCGACGGGCGCGAGCTCGCCAGCGCCTCCGTCGCGGCGCGTGTCCGCGCCGGCATGGCCTATATGCCGGCGGACCGCGCCGCGACCGGGCTGGTGCGCTCCCTCTCCATCGCCGACAACCTGATGCTGCGCGACAGCACCCGCCCGCCCTATGCCAGGGGCGCCTTCCTCGCCCCCGGCCGCCTGCAGGCCCGGGCGCGGGCGCTGATGCGCGACTACGACATCCGCGCTCCCGGTCCGCGCGTGCCGGCGGCGCGGCTCTCCGGCGGCAACCAGCAGAAGATCGTGGTGGCGCGCGAGCTCGACCGCCGGCCGGCCCTGCTCGTCGCCCACCAGGCCGCCTGGGGCCTCGATCCCGGCGCGACGCGCTTCGTGCTCGAGCGCGTCCTCGGCCTGCGCGACGAGGGCGCGGCCATCGTCTACGTCTCCTCCGAGCTCGACGAGGTGCTCGACATCGCCGACCGCGTCGCCGTCATGGCCGACGGCGGCTTTGCCGGCGTCACGGCGCAGGGCCGGGCCGACCTCGCCCGCATCGGCCTGTGGATGTCGGGGCGGGCGGCATGAGCGCTGCCAGCCCCGTCTCCCCGGCCCCGCCCGGCCGGCCCTTCCGCCTGCAGCTGCGCCGCGACGGCCTCGCGCTGCGCGCCCTCGCCGCCGCCGTCCTCTCCCTCGCCTGCGCCGGGCTGCTGGTCGCCCTCTCCGGCCACGAGCCGCTGGCGGTCTTCGCCGCCATGGCGGCGGGCGCCTTCGGCTCGCCGCACCAGATCGGCGTCGCCCTCAACCGGGCCACCCCCTATCTCTTCGCCGGCAGCGGCGTGGCGCTCTGCTTCAGGGCCGGCATCATCAATATCGGCGCCGAGGGCCAGATCGCGCTCGGCGGGGCCGGCGCCGCCGCGGTGGCGCTCGCCCTCCCCGATGCCCCGCCCGCCCTCGCCGTTCTCGCCGCGCTCGCCGGCGGCGCCCTCGCCGGGGCGGCCTGGTCGGGCCTCGCCGCGGCGATCCATCTCGGGCGCGGGGTGCACGAGGTACTGGTGACGCTGCTTCTCAATTTCGTGGCCTTGCTGCTGGTGCAGCAGCTGCTGGCCGGCCCGCTCGGCCAGCCCGGCGCCGGCTTCCTGCAGTCGCCGGGGCTGCCGGCGGCCTCCTGGCTGTGGAAGGCGCCGGAGCTCGACGCCCATGCCGGGCTCGCGGTCGCGCTCGCCGCCGCGGCGGCCCTCTCGGTGCTGCTCTGGCTGACGCCCTTCGGCTTCGCCCTGCGCGTTGCCGGCCGCTCGCGCCCGGCCGCCGCCTATGCCGGCTTCTCCCTGTCGGCCCTGACCTGGTCCGCCATGCTGATCGCCGGCGCCCTGGCCGGGCTCGCCGGCGGCGCCGAGGTGCTCGGCGTGCACCACCGCCTGATCGAAGGCTTCTCCTCGGGCTTCGGCTTCAAGGCCGTCACCGTCGCGCTGCTCGGCGCGCTGGAGCCACTGGCGGTGGTGCCGGCGGCTGTGTTCGTCGGCCTGCTCGAAGCCGGGGCGCTGGCCATGCAGCGCCAGGTCGGCGTGCCCTCGGCCCTGGTGGCGGTCATCGAGGGCCTGACCATGCTGTTCGTCCTCGCCGCCACGGTGCGCCGCGCATGATCGATCTCCTCGCCGCCGCCATCCGCATCGCCACGCCGCTGCTGTTCGCGGCGCTCGGCGGCATCCTGTCCGAGCGCGCTGGCGTCTTCGCCGTCGGCCTGGAAGGCATGATGCTGGCCGGCGCCTTCGCCGCCGCCATCGGCACCTGGGCCAGCGCCAGCGCCGCCTGGGGCATCGTGCTCGCGCTCGTCGCCGGCGCCGCCACCGGCCTCGTCGTCGCCGTGGTGGCGGTGCGCTACCGCGCCGACCATATGGTCACCGGCCTCACCGCCAACATCATGGTGGCGGGCCTCACCAGCTACCTCCTGCGCGTGCTGGCCGGCGGCGGCCGGCCCGTCGCCATCCGCCTCGCGCCGCTGGCGCCCTGGCCGATCCCTGGGCTCGCCGACATCCCCGTGCTCGGGCCGCTGCTGTTCGACCTGCCGCCGCTCACCTATCTCGCCATCTTCGCCTGCCTCGCCCTGCACCTCTTCCTCGGCCGCACCCAGGCCGGCCTCACCCTGCGCGCCACCGGCGAGAACCCGGAGGCGCTGTTCGCCGCCGGCGGCGACCCGCTCCGGGTGCGGGTGCGCGCCGTGGTCGCCTGCGGCGCCGTCGCCGGCCTCGGCGGCGCGGTGCTGTCGCTGCAGCAGGTCGGCACCTTCACCGACGGCATGACCGGCGGCCGCGGCTATCTCGCGCTGGCTTCGCTGATCGTGGCGCGCTGGAGCCCGCCGGCCGCGGCGCTGGCCTGCCTCGCCTTCGGCGCCGCGCAAGCCTTCGAGCTGCGCCTGCAGGGCTCCGGCGTGCCGCTGAGCTCCTATGCCGTCGAGATGGCGCCCTACCTCATCGCGCTCGCCGTGCTCGCCGGCCTCGGCCGCTCCGCCAGGCTGCCGGCCGCGATCGGACAGCCGCTGCCGTAAATCCCGAGAGGCCCGTGATGGAAGAGATCGGCGAACTCGCCGCCGCGCTGCGCGCCGGCCGGATCACGGCCGAAGCCCTGGTCGAGCGCAGCCTCGGGCGCATCGCCCGGCTCGACGGCGCCCTCAACAGCTTCGTCGCCCTCGACGAAGCCGGCGCCCGCGCCGCGGCGCGCGACAGCGACCGGCGCCTCGCCGCCGGCGCACCGCGCTCGCCATTGGAGGGCATCCCGCTCTCGGTCAAGGACAACCTCCACGCCGCCGGCCTGCCTTCGAGCTGGGGCAGCCGCGCCTTCGCCGGGTTCCGGCCCGAGGGCGACGAGCTGCCGGTGGCGCGGCTGCGCGCCGCCGGCGCCGTCATCCTCGGCAAGACCAACGTGCCGGAGCTGACCCTGGAGGGCTACACCCGCAACGACCTCTTCGGCACCACCCGCAATCCCTGGAACCCCGACCTGACGCCGGGCGGCTCCTCCGGCGGCGCCGCGGCCGGCGTCGCCGCCGGGCTGGTGCCCGCGGCGCTCGGCACCGACGGCGGCGGCTCGATCCGCCGCCCCGCCTGCCACACCGGCCTCGTCGGCTGGAAGCCCTCCATCGGCCACCTGCCGCGGCTCGACGGCTTCCCCGCCCCCCTCGCCGATTTCGAGACCGTCGGCACGCTGACCCGCAGCGTCGGCGATGCCATCCTGCTCGACGCCGCCATGGCCGGCCCCGACCCGCGCGACCGCCGCTCGCTCCTCGCCGCCGCGCCGCAGCCGGCGGGCGAGCGGCTGCGCATCGCCTACATCCCCCGCTTCGGCACGGCGCCCGTCGACCCGGTGGTCGCCGCCGCAGTGGAAGGCTTCGCGCTGGCGCTGGAGCGCGACGGGCACGCGGTGCGGGAACAGGCCGTCTTCTTCGACCTCGACGACGCCGCCCGCATCTGGCACGTCGTCTCGCGCGCCGGCGTCGCCTGGCTGATGGACCGGCCCGGCTCCCGCCTGCCCGAGGAGGCCGGCGCCGCGGTGCAGGCCATGGCGGCGGACGGCCGGGCCCTCGCCGCCGCCGACTATTGCGACGCGCTGGAGCGCACCGCCCGGCTGCGCCGCCGCTGCGCCGAGCTGTTCGCGACATCGGACCTCGTCCTGACCCCGACCGCCGCCGCCCTGCCCTGGCCGGCCGAGACCCCCTACCCCCGCGAGATCGCCGGCCGGCCGGCCGGCCCGCGCGACCACGCGGTCTTCACCGGCTGGGTGAACATCGCGGGGGTGCCGGCGGTCAGCCTTCCCGTCGGCCTCTCCGCAACCGGCCTGCCGATCGGCGCGCAGCTCGCGGCGGGATTCGCAGCGGATGCCTGGCTGCTGGAGTTTGCGCGGGAGGCGGAGCGGATGCGGCCGGCGCCGCCGCTGCCGACGGTGCAAGCTGTGAGCTGATCGCCGCATCGGCCATCAGGGAGCCCCGGCCTGTTCTCCGGTCATGGCCTTGGCGATCTCGACGGTCTCGTCATCCGCCGGGAAGAGCATCTCCAGGACAAGTTCCGCCAGAGTGACGTCGCTGGGCGTGCCGAACATGGTCAGCGTGTTCAGGAAGGACACGGTGCCGAACCGCGTCGCGATCCGCAGCGGCGTGGCGAGGCGCTGCGAGGCATCGAAGGTGCCGTCCGCACCGGGCGGCACGGGATAGGTCCTGATCTCCGCCAGCAGCCCCTGGATGGCCGGATCCGCCCTCGCCTCGATCTGCTGGCGCAGCAGGCTCACGGAATAGGCGTGCCATTCGGCGAAGTTGACGATGCGCGGCCCCATGCCGGCGGGGTGCAGGATCAGACGCATGGCGTTGACCGGCGGGCGCATGAGATCCGGCGCGCAGCCCTCGTAGAGCTGCGGCAGGGCCGCGTTCGACAGCACCACGTTCCAATGCCGGTCGACGGCGAAGGCGGGATAGGGCAGGTGCGCGGCGAGCACCCGGTCGATGGCCGCCTTCGCCGCATCGAGCTCGGCCAGCGGCCGTTCCTGGAAGCCCGGCGCGAACCCGGCCGCCACCAGCAGCGTGTTGCGCTCGCGCAACGGGACGTCCAGGCATTCGGCGAGGCGCCCGATCATCGCGCGGCTCGGCTGTGCCCGCCCGGTCTCGAGGCAGGACAAGTGCCGGGTCGAGCTCTCCGCCGAAAGGGCGAGATCGGCCTGCGTCATGCGGCGGCGCTCGCGCCAGCGCCGCAGGATCACCCCGAATGGAAGTGGATGCACGGTCATCGGCAGAGCCTATCGCGCCCGGCTGCCGCGGCTCAATGACCTCGCAGGTCAAGCCGGCGGCACTCGGACGCCGCTTTTTGACCTGCCGGGTCATGGATTTCCGGTGCCCCCGGCCGGACCCTCGGTCCGTGGCGCAGAGGAGATCACGACATGCCCTTCATCACCGCAAGGGACGGCACCCAGCTTTTTTGGCGCGAATGGGGGCGCGGCGCGCCGATGCTGTTCCTCAACAGCCTCGGCTTCGGCACGCAGATGTGGGACTACCAGATGACGGCCTTCGCCGAGCGGGGCTTCCGCTGCATCGGCCTGGACCGGCGCGGCCACGGGCGGTCCGACCAGCCCGCCCGCGGCTATGATCACGATACCTTGGCCGACGACGTGGCGGCGCTGATCGAGGCGCTCGATCTCGACAGGGTGACGCTCGTCACCCACTCGCTGGCCGGTGGGGAGGCGGTGCGCTACCTGACGCGGCACGGCGATGCCCGCATCGCCCGCATGGTGCTGCTGGCGCCGATGACGCCGATGCTGCTTCGCACGGGCGACAACCCGGAGGGATTGCCGCGATCGGCCTTCGAGGAGGTCTGGGCGCAGTGGCAGCGGGACTACCCGAAATGGGTCGCCGAGGCGACGGCGCCGTTCTTCGTGCCCGAGACGTCGGCCGCCATGATGCGATCCGTCGTTGCCCTCCTGCAGATTTCCATTCCCGTGGCCCTGGCCTGCAGCCGCGCCATGGCGGAGGAGGACTTCCGGACGGAGATGCGGCGCATCCGCGTGCCGACCCTGATCGTCCATGGCGACCGCGACCGCTCGGCACCGATCGAGGTCACCGGCAGGCCTTCGGCGGCCCTGGTCCCCGGATGCCGCTTCCTCGTCTATGAAGGCGCGCCGCACGGCCTGATGTACACGCACATGGAGCGGCTGCACGCCGACATCCTCGCCTTCATGGGCGATTGAACGGCGCGGCCGGCCCCCGCATCGCACGCACGGCAGCGAGTGCGCGCTATCGCGCCCAACCCCCTGGCGCTCCGTGTCATAAACCCTTATCTTATCCCTCGCGGTGCTGCCTGGTTCGTCAGGACAACACAATCCCCGGGGCCATACGATCTCCAAGGGAGCTGTTCCTGTCCTTGTCCGTGGACTTGGACATTACGGCGCCCACCTACTTCAGTAGGCGCCCGGGATCGAACCGTCCAACGGCCGAGGTGGCCCGCACCTTGTCTTTCGCAGGTCCGTCCAGCCCTTCATGCCTTCCACCGAGATCAAGATCGCGCTCCGCAACCAGGCGATCGCGAAGCGTGCCGCGGTGAAGGGCGAGGAGCGGCACCGGGCGACCGAGGCGATCGCCGAGCGCGCCTTAGCCCGGCTGACGGCGACGCAAGGCGTCGTCGGCCTCTACTCCGCCATCCGCGACGAGCTGCATCCCGGCGGCCTGATCGAGCGCCTCGCCGCCGCCGGCCGGGCGATCGGCCTGCCCTGCACGCCGAAATTCGGCCAGCCCCTGGTGTTCCGCGCCTGGAAGCCGGGCGATCCCTTGGTCAAGGGCCACATGAACATTCCCGAGCCGCCTGCCGAGGCGCCGGAAGTGTTTCCGCAGGTGCTGGTCGCCCCGCCCGTCGGCTTCGACCGGCGCTGCTACCGCATCGGCTACGGCGCCGGCTTCTACGACCGCACCATCCCGAAGCTGCGCGCCATGCATCCCGTGGTGGCGCTCGGCGTCGCCTTCGCCTGCCAGGAACTCGAGGGAGTGCCGGCCGAGCCGCACGACGTGCCGCTCGACGCCATCGCCACCGAGCGCGAGTGGATCCTTGCCGGAGCCACGGCCTGATGCGGCTGCTCTTCCTCGGCGACATTGTCGGGCGGACCGGCCGCAACGCCGTGATCGACCGCTTGCCGGCCCTGCGTCAGCGCTGGAAGCTCGACGCCGTCGTCATCAACGGCGAGAACGCCGCCGGCGGCTTCGGCCTGACCGAGGCGATCTTCGAGGAGATCGTCGCGGCCGGCGCCGATGCGGTGACGCTCGGCAACCACGCCTTCGACCAGCGCGAGGCCCTGGTGTTCATCGAGCGGGCGCCGCGCCTGGTGCGCCCGGCCAACTATCCCAGGGGCACGCCCGGCCGCGGCGCCGCGCTGATCGACCTGCCCAACGGGGCGCGGCTCCTGGTGGTGCAGGTGATGGGCCGCGTGTTCATGGACGCGATGGACGATCCCTTCCTCGCCGCCGAGCGCGAGATCGAGGCCTGCCCGCTCGGCCGGGTGGCCGATGCCATCCTGGTCGACGTCCACGCCGAGGCCACCAGCGAGAAGCAGTCGCTCGGCGCCTTCCTCGACGGCCGCGTCAGCCTGGTGGTCGGCACCCATACCCATGCCCCGACCGCCGACCACCGCATCCTGCCGCACGGCACCGCCTTCGTCTCCGACGCCGGCATGTGCGGCGACTATGACAGCGTGCTCGGCATGGACAAGGAGGAGCCGGTGCGCCGCTTCCTCCACAAGACCCCGGGCGCGCGCTTCGAACCGGCCACGGGCGAGGCGACGCTCTGCGGCCTGGCGGTCGAGACCGACGACGCCACCGGCCTCGCCGTGAAGGTGGCGCCGGTGCGCCTCGGCGGCGTGCTGTCGGAGGCCGTGCCGGGGTTCTGGGAGGGGTGAGGGCGCGACGCTAGCCATTCCCCTCCCCCTTGCGGGGAGGGGCAAGGGGTGGGGGTCGTGCAGAACAAGGCGGCGCGCCTGACAAGGGTCGCCCTTTGACGCGGGTCGCGCCTTTCCTGATGGACCCCCACCCCGTACCCCTCCCCGCAAGGGGGAGGGGATCGGCTGGCGTCGCGCGCAAAGCGAGTTCCTGCCGCGAAGCGATGGATTTTCGGCGTCTCCGCCCCTATAAGCCCCGCCACAGCATCATATGCCGCGCGACGGCGCGGCCCCCGCGAGACATCCGAGACGAGACGAGAGCATGGCCGGTCATTCCCAGTTCGCCAACATCATGCACCGCAAGGGCAAGCAGGATGCGCAGCGCTCGAAACTGTTCTCCAAGCTGGCGCGCGAGATCACCGTCGCCGCCAAGCTCGGCCTGCCCGACCCCAAATTCAATGCCCGCCTGCGCGCCGCCGTGCTCGCCGCCCGGGTCGAGAACATGCCGCGGGACAATATCGACCGAGCCATCAAGAAGGCCTCCGGCAGCGACGGCGAGAACTATGACGAGATCCGTTACGAAGGCTACGGGCCGGGCGGCGTGGCGCTGATCGTCGAAGCGCTGACCGACAACCGCAACCGCACCGCCTCGGACGTGCGCTCCTACTTCACCAAGGCCGGCGGCAACCTGGCCGAGACCGGCGCCGTCGCCTTCATGTTCGATCGCGTCGGCATCATCGAATACGACGCCGACAAGGGCAGCCCCGACGCCATGCTTGAGGCGGCGCTGGAGGCCGGCGCCGACGATTGCTCCTCCTCCGAGGACGGCCACGAATTCGTCTGCGCCGCCGAGAGCCTCGCCGAGGTCGGCAAGGCGCTGGAGGAGCGGCTCGGCGAAGCGCGCAAGTCCGCCCTGGTCTGGCGGGCGCAGAACACCATCAAGGTCGACGACGAGGCGGGCGAGAAGCTGCTCAAGCTGGTCGACACGCTCGACGACCACGACGACGTCCAGCACGTCTACGCCAATTTCGAGGTGTCGGACGCCCTGATGGCCAAGATGGGCGAATGATCCGCGCGGGCGCTTCGCCGGCCGGCACAGAATCGTAACCTCTGTGCCATAATCGCCTTGTCATGACGCCCGTCCGCATCCTCGGCATCGATCCGGGCCTCCGCCGCACCGGCTGGGGGGTGATCGACGTGGTCGGCAACAAGCTGATCTTCGTCGCCTGCGGCACGGTGACCTCGGACGACAAGGACGAGCTCGCCCGCCGTCTCGTCTCGCTGCACGACGGCCTCAGCGAGGTGGTGGCGCGCCACGCCCCGGACGAGGCGGCGGTGGAGGCGACCTTCGTCAACAAGGACGCGGCCGGGACGCTGAAGCTCGGCCAGGCCCGCGGCATCGCCCTGCTGGTGCCGGCCCGCGCCGGCCTGCCGGTCGGCGAATATGCGCCGAACCTGGTGAAGAAGACCGTGGTCGGCGCCGGCCATGCCGAGAAGCAGCAGATCCGCCTGATGATCAAGATCCTGCTGCCCAAGGCCGATCCGAAGTCGGACGACGCCGCCGACGCCCTGGCCATCGCCATCACCCATGCGAACCATCGCGGCCGCCGCAGCCTGGAGGCGATGCTGGCGCGGGCGTGACGGCGGCGCGATCAGGGAGTGCGCCTGCCGCCGCTCACGGCCGGAACGGCCTCGTCGGCGGGATCGAACGCGGCCAGGATCCGCGACCGGCCGGTCCAGGCGATGCCCCAGGCGGCCAGGGCCACGGCCGCGACGACGAGCATCGGCAGCCGCATCCCGACCGTCTGCGCAAAGCCGCCGACGGCCAGGGCCCCGAGCCCTCCCGCCGCCCGCTGCAGCAGGAAGCGCGTGCTCATCACCCGCCCGCGCTGGGCATCGTCCACCGTGGTCTGGAGGATGGCGAGGGTGGCGGTCCGGGCGGTCTCGCCGGCGAATCCGAAGATCAGCATGAGCGGCACGGAGATGAGGAGGGCCGGCGAGGCGGCGAGCCCGCCGACGGCGAGCGTGAACAGGAGGAAGGCCCAGAACACCCGCAGCGGCGTGGTGCGGACGGAGCCGCCATGCGCCAGCCAGAGCGCCGCCAGCGTCGCGCCGAGGCCGCCCGTTCCGAGCAGGATCGAGACGCCGCCGATGCCGGCGCCGAGCAGCGTGTCGCTGTAGGCCGGCATCAGCTGGTAGACGGTGGCCAGGAGCGCGTCCCCCGCCAGCATCATCGCCAGGAGCGCGCGGATGCCGCCGTGCCGCAGGATGTAGCGCGCGCCCTCCGGCACGTCCGCCAGGAAGGAGCGGCGGTCGGACCTCGACTGGCGGTAGCCCTCGGGGGTCCGCAGGAAACACACCGTCGCGAAATAGACGAGGTAGCCGGCGACGTTGGTCGCGAAGGCCGCCGCCACGCCGCCATGCACCAGGATCCATCCGGCGATGGCCGGGCCGGCGAAAATTGCGAACTGCGTGTAGGAGGCGCTGACCGCGATCGCCGCAGGCAGGCGCTCGCGCGCCACGAAGCGGGGCATCATGCCATAGGATGCCGGCACGCTGAACGCATGGATGACCCCGTGCAGCACCGCGCAGACGCACAGCACCGGCAGCGTCAGCTGTCCGGTGAACGCCAGGACCGTGAGGACGAGCGCCTTGAGGAAGTCGAAGCCATAGGCGGTCACGACCATCCTCAGACGGTCGATGCGATCGGCCAGCGCCCCGCCGAACGGCAGCAGCAGCACATTGGCGAGCGCATCGAGCAGCACGATGGCCGCCAGCCAGGCCGGCGAGCGGGTGAGCTCCCAGGCCGCCCAGGAAAAGGCGATCTGCTGCACGAAATAGGTGATCCAGGAGACGATGGACCCCACGGAATAGAGGCGGAAATTGCGATCGGCAAAGGCCTCGCCGATGCCGCCGAGCCGCTGCCTCAGGCGCATCGACCGGTCTCCGGTCCGAGGATCACGGCGCTTTGCATCTCATCCGCGCGTCATGGGGACTTGTCCGGCCACGACGATGACGGACTTGCCGGGCCTCGCGCAAGAACCGGACGCGTGCAGCCGTCGGGAATCGGTCCGGGCCGAGGCCGCCGCGTCGCGATCTCCGACGTCGCGCGGCAAGACTTGTAACGGCCGCCTCATCCGCGACCGTCATGGGCGGATCAAGCGCGGCCATGACGGCCCTGGTGCCGTGGCCAGCGGCCATGGCGAAAGCCCCGCCGTTCCTCCGCCCCCCGAACCCACACCCTTGCGCCGCCCGCCGCTCGACACCCCTCGCGCCAGCGCTCATAAAGCGGCGTACAAACAGGAAACGCGATTCGCATGATCGGGAAGCTGCGCGGCATCGTCGACAGTGCCGGCGAGGACTGGGTGATCCTCGACGTCGGCGGCGTCGGCTATGTCGTCTTCTGCTCCAGCCGCACGCTGGCCGGCCTGCCCGCGGCCGGCGAGTTGGCGACGCTCGCCATCGAGACCTATGTGCGCGAGGACCAGATCCGCCTGTTCGGCTTCGCCACCGACCTGGAGCGCGAATGGTTCCGCCTGCTGCAGACGGTGCAGGGCGTCGGCACCAAGGTGGCGCTGGCGATCCTATCCACCCTGAAGGCCTCGGACCTCGCCTCGGCCATCGCGCTCGGCGACAAGGTCGTCGTCGCGCGGGCGCCCGGCGTCGGCCCGAAGGTGGCCCAGCGCATCGTCACCGAGCTGAAGGACCGCGTGCCCTCCTTCGACGGCATCGCGCCGGATCTCGCCAGGCTCCAGGGCGACCTCGGCGATGCCCGCGCCCCAGCGCCGGTGGCCGACGCGGTCTCGGCCCTGGTCAATCTCGGCTATGGCCAGGCGCAGGCCTCGGCCGCCGTCGCCGCGGCGCTGCGTGAAGCCGGGGAGGCCGCTGAGACGGCGCGGCTCATCCGCCTGGGCCTGAAGGAGCTGGCGAAATGAGCGGGCCGGCTTCTCCGCCCCGCCGCCTCATCGCCGGCGAGCGCCGCGAGGAAGATTCGGCCGACACCAAGCTCCGGCCGCAGATCCTCGACGAGTTCGTCGGCCAGGCCCAGGCGCGCCGGAACCTCTCGGTGTTCATCGAGGCGGCCCGCGCCCGCGGCGACGCGCTCGACCACGTGCTGTTCGTCGGCCCGCCCGGCCTCGGCAAGACCACGCTGGCCCAGATCGTGGCCCGCGAGCTCGGCGCCAATTTCCGCGCCACCGCCGGGCCGGTCATCGCCAAGGCCGGCGACCTCGCCGCGCTGCTCACCAATCTGGAGGACCGCGACGTCCTGTTCATCGACGAGATCCACCGCCTCAACCCGGCGGTGGAGGAGATCCTCTATCCGGCGATGGAGGACTACCATATCGACCTGATCATCGGCGAAGGGCCGGCGGCGCGCTCGGTGCGCATCGACCTCGCCCGCTTTACCCTGGTCGGCGCCACCACCCGTGCCGGCCTCCTGACCACGCCGCTGCGCGACCGCTTCGGCATCCCGGTGCGGCTGCAGTTCTACACGGTCGCGGAGCTGGAGCTGATCGTCAAGCGCGGCGGCCGGGTGCTCGGCGTCGCCGTGACCGAGGACGGCGCCAACGAGATCGCCCGGCGCGCCCGCGGCACGCCGCGCATCGCCGGCCGGCTGCTGCGCCGCGTGCGCGACTTCGCCGCGGTGCTCGGCTCGCAGGAGGTCGGCCGCGAGATCGCCGACAAGGCCCTCAAGGCGCTGGAGGTCGACGATGCCGGGCTCGACGCCATGGACAACCGCTACCTCAAGCTGATCGCGCTCTCCTTCGGCGGCGGCCCGGTCGGGGTGGAGACCATCGCCGCGGCCCTGTCCGAGCCGCGCGATGCCATCGAGGACATCATCGAGCCCTACCTGATCCAGCAGGGTTTCCTGCAGCGCACGCCGCGCGGGCGCGTGCTGACGCCGCACGCCTTCCGCCATCTCGGCCTGCCGGCGCCGGCGGGGCAGGCGACGCCTGCCGGGAATGCCGCACCGATGCCGCTGTTCGACGAGGAGTGAGGGTCGGGCCGTTCCTCCGCCCGTCGGGCGAGGACCTTCGCGACGCCAGGGCTAGCAGACGAAGACGGTTGCTTCATCCGCGACCGTCATGGGCGGACTCGTATGGGGCTTTTGTTGTCAAGCGGGAATGTCATCGGGTTTTCCTTGTATTTGAGATGTGGGGGGAAGCCGAGGGGCTCGG